>JBOEHD010000012.1:0-12759 GCA_050633745.1 Acidimicrobiales bacterium | reverse complement strand
TCGCCGACTACGTCTACCCCGGTTACGACCAGATCGTTTCCGAAGCAGCCCGACTGCGGTCCCGCTCGGCGAGCGAGTTCACCGCTCCCCTGGTTATCCGTATGCCGGTCGGCGGTGGTATCCGCGGCGGCCAAACCCACTCCCAGAGCCCCGAGGCGCTGTTCACCCATGTGGCCGGGCTCAAGACGGTTATCCCATCGAACCCCATCGACGCCAAGGGTCTTCTGATTTCAGCCATCGAAGATCCCGATCCGGTGATCTTTCTTGAACCAAAGCGTCTCTACAACGGACCGTTCGACGGTCACCACGACCGACCGATTCAGCCCTGGTCTCGCCATGACCTCGGCTCGGTCCCGGAGGGCCACTACACCATCCCTCTGGGCAAGGCGGAGATCGTACGGCCCGGCTCCGAGGTCACTGTGCTGGCCTATGGAACTCTTCGATTCGTGGCCGAAGCGGCAGCGGCCGAGACCGGCATCGATGCCGAGATTATCGATCTGCGCACGCTGGTGCCGCTCGATATCGACACCATCGTGAACTCGGTGATGAAGACCGGCCGCTGCGTGATCGCCCACGAGGCCACCAGAACCAGCGGCTTTGGCGCTGAGCTCTCAGCCCAGGTGCAAGAACGCTGCTTCGACTATCTGGAAGCGCCAATAGTGAGAGTTGCCGGCTACGACACGCCGTATCCGGTGGGCTTGGAGTGGGTCTACTTCCCCGGCCCGGCCCGAGTCGGCGATGCTCTACGGAAAGTGCTGGATCACTGATGACTGACTCAGGCACGCAAATCCTGACGGTGAAAGTTCCCGACGTCGGCGAAGGTATCGCCGAGGTCGAGCTGGTCTCATGGGCGGTCGCCGAAGGGCAGACGGTTACACGCGATCAGATCGTGGCCGAGGTCATGACAGACAAGGCCACCGTCGAGGTACCGGCTCCGGTCGATGGCGTGGTGCAGGCTCTGAGCGGCGACGTCGGCGAAACCCTCCTGGTCGGCTCCCCACTATTCGCCTTGGCAACAGACAGCGACGGCACCGAGCCTGCAGAACCGCAAACTGCGGCCACAACAGCTCCGGTAGCAGCGCAGGCTCAGGCTCAAACTCCTAATCCGACAGCTGCCCCGGTGACGCAGCCAGCAGCCGCTCCTGCCCCGATTCCATCGCCCGCACTTCGTCAGGCCGCCCCACTCCCCGAGGGGCGCAGGCCGACGGCGACGCCGGCGGTTCGTCGTCGAGCTCGCGACGCCGGGATCGACCTTCGTACCGTGCGAGGCACCGGCCCGGCGGCGCGAATCACTCATGAGGATCTCGACGCGGTGTTCGCCGGCGCGGCCAGCGCATCGAGCACGGGCCATGCCGATACCCGTCGACCGAGGGCGGAAAACTCCGCCTCCGATGATCAGCCGATCGTTGGGATGCGACGCAAAATCGCCGAACAGATGGTCGCGTCGACCAGCACCATTCCCCACATCACCTATGTCGAGGAAATCGACATGACGGCGCTGGAAGATCTGCGAAAGACGCTGAACGACCAGGCCCTGGACCAGCAGGCCGATCCAGCCGATGGCAGTCCCAAGTTGACGCTGCTGCCGTTCTTGATTCGGGCACTGGTGAACCAGCTGCCGCAGTTCCCGTCGATGAACGCACACGTCCTTGAGTCAGCCAGTGGGGAATCGGCCGGTGGGCCAGATGTGTTGCGCTCCATTGGCGGCGTTCACGTCGGCATCGCCACCCAGACCGACGGTGGACTGGTGGTCCCGGTCATCCGCCATGCCGAGTCGCTGTCGCTGTGGGGTATCGCCAGGCGGATCGGCGAGCTTGCCGAGTCGGCCAGAGCTGGCACGGCGGATCGATCGGAACTGACCGGGTCGACCATCACCATCACCAGCCTCGGAGCACTGGGAGGTCTGGTGACCACGCCGGTAATCAACAAACCGGAGACCACCATCATCGGAGTCAACAAAATGGTCGTACGGCCGGTGTGGGTCGACGACCAGTTTGTGCCCCGGAAGATGATGAACCTCTCGTCGTCCTTCGACCACCGGGTGATCGACGGTTGGGACGCCGCCCGCTTCGTACAGGCCTTAAAACGAGAACTGGAACAACCGGCCCTGCTATTCGTCGACCGACCGGAACGCCGGTGAATCCAATGACCGTGAACCTACCGACAGTTAATCCAACGAGTTCCCGCCAGGTCCAGGTACTGATCATCGGCGGCGGGCCAGGCGGCTATGTGGCTGGCATCAGGGCTGGGCAACTTGGACTGGAAGCGGTGGTCGTCGACGGGCAGCCGCTGGGCGGCACCTGCCTGAACGTCGGATGCATTCCGTCGAAGGCCTTGATTCACGTGGCCGACGAGTTCGGCATTGCCCGCTCTCAAGCGGCCGACGCCCCACTCGGCATTTCGGTTTCCGATCCCCGGTTCGACATGGCGAAGGCCATGGCCTGGAAGGACGGCATCGTTCAGCGACTGAACAACGGCGTCGAGGCTCTGCTGAACAAGGCCGGCACTGCGGTCATCGAGGGCTACGCAACCCTGGTCGATGGTAAAACCGCCGACGTCACCGGACCTGATGGTTTGACCCAGCGCATCTCGGCCGAGCACATCGTCATCGCCACCGGCTCAGAACCGGTAGCCATCCCCAGCATGGCCTTCGGCGGGAACGTGATCTCGTCGACCGAGGCGCTATCGCTTAGCGAGGTCCCCGATCGGCTGGCCATCGTCGGTGGCGGCTACATCGGACTGGAGCTGGGCATCGCCTTCGCCAAGCTGGGTAGCGCGGTCACCGTCGTCGAGGCCGAGTCGAGGATCCTGTCGGTCTATGACCGACAACTGACCGCCCCCGTCGAACGATCGCTAAGAGCTTTAGGCGTCGAGGTTCTGGTCAACACCAAGGCCGTCGAAGCGAACGACCAGGGCCTCCTAATTGCAGAATCTCCAGTTTCAGAATCACTAGCGGCAGAGTCGGCCGCCGATGAGGGTGCCGGTAGCCAACGGCTCATCGAGGCCGACAAGATCTTGGTAACCGTCGGCCGGCGACCGAAGCTGACCGGGCTGGGCCTAGAGCATCTTGGGCTGTCGATGAGCGACGGTTTCATCGCAATCGATGAGCGCTGCCACACCTCGATGCGCAACGTGTGGGCCATCGGCGACGTCACCGGCGAACCGATGCTGGCCCACCGGGCGATGAAGCAGGGCGAGGTGGTTGCCGAAGCGATCAGTGGGAGGCCGGCGGCATTCGACCCGGTCACGATCCCGGCCATCGTCTTCACCGACCCCGAAATCGTGACCGTTGGTCTCAGCCCCGAGCAGGCAAAGGCCGACGAGCTCGATGTGATCATCGGCCGCTTTCCGCTTAGTGCCAACGGTCGCTCGATGACCCTTGCATCCGACGTCGGCTTTGTGCGAGCGGTGGCCAGAGCTGATGATCACCTGATCGTCGGCCTGCAGGCGGTCGGCCGTTCCGTGGCCGAGCTATCGACCGCATTCGGGCTGGCTTTGGAGATGGGCGCCCGGCTCGAAGATCTGGCCGACACCATCCACGCTCACCCGACAGTCGGTGAGGGCCTCGCCGAGTCGGCGCTGGCCGCTCTTGGCCACGCTCTACACATCTGAGTCGTATGTTTGAGCTAATCGAGCGAGCTGCAGCACCCTACGGCAACTGAGCAAGCCACCGCTGTTTGCGATCGTCGGAGGCGAAGCTGCGAACGATCGAGTTTTGGGCCAGCATGGCCAACGCCTGCTCGTCGAGGTTGCACCAATCCCAGGCTCGCTCGTACTCGTCGAGCAGGTTGGTTTGAAACATCGGCGGGTCATCGGTACCAAGCGTGACGGTGATACCGGCGTCGAGCATTGCCGCCAGCGGATGATCTTGAGGCTTGGCCACCGCCTTCAGAGCTAGGTTCGACCCGGGGCAGACATCGCAGGCGATGTCTCGTTCCAGCAGCAACTCGACCGCCGCAGCGTCCTGCATGGCGCCGATGCCGTGCTGTACGCGCTCCGCTCCGAACTGCTCGATGGCGAAAATCACCTCGTCGGCTCCGCCGTGTTCGCCAGCGTGGGAAACACCACGCACACCGGCGGCGCGGGCTCGATCGAAGATCGACGCGAAGTCATCGGTTGTCCAGGTGTCTGCCGGTCCACCCATGCCGATGGCCAGCACATGGGTGAGGTCAGCCGCCAGCACCTCGTCGATGGCTGTACTGCACTGAGCCGCCGGCAGGTGAGGCGAGATGTCGGGGATCAGACCCCAGGAGATGCCGGTGGCCTGTTCGGCCGCGCTGCACCCGGCGACGATGCCATCGAGGATCGGCTTCCAAGGTTTGCCGTTCTCAACGATGTGACCGCAGGCGGAAACGTGAAACTCGACGTGCACCACACCCTGTTCATGGGCCGTCTCTAGATAACGCTGAGCGATGAACGCAAAGTCCTCGGGGTCACGTAGCAACGCCAGCACCGCAAAGTAGCGCTCGAGGAACATCGGAAAGTCGTCGAAGCGGTACCACTCGTCGATGGCTGCCTCGCTTGGTGCTGGCGGCTCGACGCCGTGGCGTTCGGCCAGGGCGAGCAAGGTCGAAGCATCGACGGTGCCTTCGAGGTGGACATGCAACTCGGCCTTTGGAAGCTGCCGAACGAACTCACGGGGAAATCCTTGGCTCACCCGACCCACGGTACGGCCCCGGGGCATTCGCGGCTATCGTGCGGAGGAAATCCAGCCCTGTTCAGAATGAGTTCCTAGGAGTCACCAATGCCCGGTCTGCTGCCCGATGTCGATCCCGATGGCCTGCTGGAGTACTCGGTGGTTTATACCGACCGGGCGGTGAACCACATGTCCGCCTCATTCCAGGGCGTGATGAACGACATCTCGGCCACTCTCAAGCGGGTCTACAACGCGGCTGGCGTGGTCATCGTGCCCGGAAGTGGCACCTTCGGCATGGAAGCGGTCGCCCGCCAATTCGCAACCGATCAAAACGTTCTGGTGATCCGCAACGGATTCTTCAGCTACCGCTGGTCTCAGATCTTCGATGCCGGTTCAATCCCGTCGACTCACACCGTTCTCAAGGCTCGGCCCCAGGCTGAAGGCTCGCAGGCTGCTTTTGCCCCGGTACCGATCGAAGAGGTCACCGCCGCTATCGCCGCCGAGCGCCCGGCAGTGGTGTTTGCCCCGCACGTCGAGACCTCGGCAGGCATGATGCTGCCAGACGACTACCTCAAGGCTGTCGCCGATGCCACTCACGCAGTCGACGGGCTGTTCGTACTCGACTGCATTGCCTCGGGAACCATCTGGGTCGACATGGAAGCGACCGGCGTCGACGTGCTCTGCTCAGCGCCCCAGAAGGGCTGGAGCGGGCCGCCATGCGCCGGCCTGGTCATGCTCTCCCCCGCAGGCCTCGAGCGTCTTGGCAACACCACTAGCTCCAGCTTCGCCTGCGACCTGCGCAAGTGGCACGACATCATGACCGCCTACGAAACCGGCGGCCACGCCTACCACGCCACCATGCCAACCGATTCGCTGCGGGTCTTTCGAGATGTCATGGCCGAGACCGAAGCGTTCGGATTCGATGCCAGCAAGAACGCGTTGACCGAGCTTGGCACCAGAGTTCGCCAGTTACTGAGCAGTCGAGGCTTCACCAGCGTTGCCGCCGATGGCTTCCATGCGCCAGGGGTCGTCGTTGCCTACACCGATGCCGCAGATATCAAGACCGGCAAGCGGTTCGCCGACGCCGGGCTGCAGATCGCAGGCGGCGTGCCGCTGATGTGCGATGAGCCCGACGACTTCTCGACGTTCCGGATCGGCCTGTTCGGTCTCGACAAGATCAGCGACATCGACCGCACCGTCAGCACCCTCGAAGCAGCACTCGACACCTTCGGCTAGTCCTGGCCTCTTGACCATGACTAGAAGGTTGCTTACCCGTTCGGTAGTTCGAGGGCGCTAGGCGGGTAGCAGCGGCGGCACAGGAAGCCGGACCGCATCGGCAACGACGCGGATCAGTTCTGCTTCTTCGACCGTGGTCTTGCCGTCGAACAGCACCGCAGCGGTTGCGCCACCAACAAAGGCCTGTCGACCATCCCGATCGAGGTGTGAAAGCTGGTTAAGGGCCTCATCGATGCGATCGAACGTCAGCTCCTCAATCGGCGGCACCGGCGCTAGCGGAATACCGATGGCAGATAGAGCAGCCTCAAACGAGGCCTGGGTTTGAGCCGTGCCCGAGCTGTTGAACCAGGCGATCACGCCGTAGACGGTGACGGTTTCGGCCTTCAGGTCGCCCAGTTGAAGGTTGTGGACCGCCGAGCCGTCGTCATGCTGATCTTCTAGGTGCCGCAGCATGACCCGACGCAGCATCCAGCGGAACAGATCCTGTTCCGGGTTCGAGCTTTCAAGGTCTCGGATGGTTCGAGCCAGGTTCAGCTTGTACTCATACGGGGTCTCTCGAATTGAGTGCAGCGCGATGTCGATCGCTGGGAGCTGCAGAGAACGATGCAGATCGGCAATGACCCGACTGGCGTCATCGAGGTAGGACGGCTCGATACCGATCGCCTCACCGGCCAACGACAGCTGCTTCGAGCGGACTGCCGCATCTGGCGATACGAGCAGACCGATAACCGCGGCCACCGCACCCTGACGGGTATGCAGGTAGTTCTGGGTGGCTTCGGGAATCTGAGCCAGCAGCGAGCGAGCGTGCTGGATGTGAGCCTGGGTCGGTCCATCGAACGACGGTGGAGCGAACCCGTTTGCGAAGTTAGGCGGCGGAGGTGGCTGATTTGCCGGCGCATGGCGCGATGGCGAGCTAAAACCGGACGAGGCCAGAATCGCCGGATCGATTGGTAGACTCAAATTGGGCATACCGGGAATCGAAACCTGGCCGGGTAGGGCCTCGCCCCAACCGTTCCTACCTGCTCGGTTACCCCCGGCTGCCGATCGGCTCGTGGGCGCTCCAGGACGGCCGGGCTTCTCAGGCTTTTCGACCGAGGAGTCGGGGCCGCGGAACTCGCCATTCCAATCGGGCATGAGCTTGGAGATGCGGTCCTTTAGCGGCGGGTGGGAAGCGAGGCTGGAGCCCATGGCCGAGCTGAAGAACAGGTGTCCGGCTTCGGTGGAGTGAGCGGCTCGGATCTTGTTTTCGCCACCCATGCCGCCGATCTTCATCAGCGCCTCGCCGATTCCCGACGGGTCGCGGGTGTACTGAACGGCCGAGGCATCGGCCAGGTACTCCCGCTGACGGGATACCGAAGCCTGAATCATCCTGGCGAACAGGGTGCCGACCGAGCCGATGATCACCAGACCGATGCCGGCGGCCAGCATGATCATCTGGGTGTTGTCTTCTTTGTCCCGGCGGCGCGGGGTCCACCAGAGGTAGTGCAGCAGGATGCGGCCGAGCACGGTGATGGCGGCGATGCCGAACACCCAGCCGATGATTCGGGTCTTGACCCTGGTGTCACCGTTGCGGATGTGGGAGAACTCGTGGGCGATAACGCCCTGTAGCTCCCGTCGGTTCAGGTGCTGTAGGGCCCCTCGGGTGACGCCGATCGCCGCATTGTCGGCAGTCCAGCCCGCGGCAAAGGCGTTGATGCCGGGCTCTTCGTCGAGCACGAAAACCGCCGGGACCGGCATGCCGGAAGCGATGGCGATCTCCTCGACCACATTGCTGAGCTGCTTCTCAGCCGGATCGAGCGTGTTGAAATCAACCGCTCGACCACCCATCGATACCGCCACGTATGATCCGCCGCCGCCTTTGATCTGGCTCGACTTCACCAGCGACGTGCCAACGACACCAAGCGTGGTGATCGGTGCCGCAACGGCGATGGCGCTCAGAGGCTGAAACTCACCGGACCCGTAGTAGAGCAGCGCTATAAGCAGCAGCGAAACGATCGCGATGATCGACGCCACGCCACAGGCCAGCAGCACGACGAGCTTTACGGTGTTCTGTTTTGCCTCTTCTTGATGGGTCTGAAAATCCATCTCAGTCGCGGAGACCACCGGTCTGAGGTGGGAACGGGTTGGCATCATCGTCGAATGAGACGTTGATGTTCTCCCGCTTGTGGGTCTTCTCGTCCAGGTCGAGGTAGGCGCTGTCGCCGAAGCCAAACATGTTGGCGAAGATCACCGGGGGGAACGTGGTTTTGTAGGTCTGGTAGTTGCTGACCTGGTCGTTGTAGTTCTGCCGAGCGAAGGCGATCTTGTTCTCGGTTGTGGTCAGTTCCTCGGTCAGCTGGGCCATGTTCTGGTTGGCCTTCAGGTCGGGATAGGCCTCGGAGACAGCGAGCAACCGACTCAGGGCGCCGCCAAGGGCACCTTCAGAGGAAGCCATCTTTTGCATCGCTTCGAGGTTGGACGGATCGCCGGAAACCTCGATGCGAGCCTGGGTGGCTGCGGCACGAGCGTTGACAACCGCTTCAAGGGTGTCTTTCTCGTGGCCCATGTAACCCTTGACCGTCTCGACCAGGTTGGGGATGAGGTCGTGGCGCCGTTCGAGTTGCACGTCGATCTGCGCAAAGGCGTTGCGAGTGCGCTCTCGGAACTTGACGAGCTTGTTGTAGGTGCTCATCAAGAAGAGACCGATGAGCACGATCGGAACAACGATTATGAGGAGGATGATGAAAACAAACATGGAAATCCTTTTCTGCCGGTGGCCAGCATGCCATTGAAGGGGCAATATCTCCACCGATGTGGCTGCACCGAAGCAGCTTGTGTCTTGCGAATCTACTAACGTCGCCCGTGGCCAAAGAGTTCCCGTTTGGTCTTGAAATCCGATTGGCCTGTAGTTTCGGGAAGTTCAGTCGAACAGTCGCACCGACTCTCGCACTATTCATCGCCCAATCGATCATCCGGCAATAATCACACTCAGTAGGCAGGAAAGAGCGCCACCATGACCACATCACGTACCGAGTCCATCTCGACAGCCGACGGCTCGTTCGACGCCCACGTCGTCGTTCCCGATTCCGGATCTGGGCCGGGCATCGTCGTGTTGCAGGAGATCTTCGGGGTCAACGCCTACATCAAAGAAGTTTGCGAACGGGTCGCTCAGATGGGTTATGTGGCGCTGGCTCCCGACATGTTCTGGCGGCTCGAGCCAGGATTCACCGTCGAACCGGAGCAGGGCGAGGCCGGGATGAACGCAGCGTTCGAGAAGATGGGCGCATTCGACCACGCAAAGGCCCCGGGCGATCTCGGAGCGGCCCTCGAACATCTCAAAGCGCTTTCAGAATGCAGCGGCAAAGCAGGACTAATGGGCTTCTGTTTCGGAGGCACCCTGGCCTTCGGCGGCGCAGCAGCCCTCGAACCGACGTGCTCGGTTAGCTACTACGGCAGCGGCGTCGCCGGAAACCTCGACCAGGCGGACAAGATCAGCTGCCCGATCCTGTTCCACTTCGGCGATAGCGACCCCTACCTGCCGAACGAGGACGCCGAAGCGGTTGCCGCTCGGTTCGCCGATGTCGCCACGGCCGAGGTGCTGGTGCAACCCGGCGCCGGTCACGCCTTCGACAATCACCTCAACCCGATGTTCTCCAACCCCGAGGCCGCAGCACCGGCCTGGGAAGCAACGTCGGCATTCCTAGCCGCCAACCTGCCGATCGCCTGAGCCCAGAACTGTGACAACATCGAACAACTCCGTTTCCGAGATCTTCAACCCCGAACTCTGGGACGAGGTTCCCGGGTTCAACTTCACCGACATCACCTATCACCGGGCTAAGGATGTGGGCGCGGTTCGGGTCGCTTTCGATCGACCCGACATCCGCAACGCATTCCGGCCCCACACCGTCGATGAGCTCTACCGGGCGCTAGATCATGCCCGGCAGACCAGCGACGTCGGCTGTGTGCTGCTGACCGGCAACGGCCCCAGTTCGAAAGACGGCGGCTGGGCGTTCTGCTCCGGCGGCGATCAACGTATTCGAGGCAAGGACGGCTACCGCTACACCACCGAGAACGAAGCGGGCGAGATGGCCGAACTCGCCGACGGCATCGATCCGGCGAGAAGCGGACGGCTACACATCCTTGAGGTACAGCGACTGATTCGGTTCATGCCAAAGGTTGTGATGTGTGTGGTGCCAGGTTGGGCTGCAGGCGGTGGCCACAGTTTGCATGTGGTATCCGATCTCACCCTGGCCAGCGCTGAACATGCCCGGTTCAAACAGACCGACACCGATGTCGCCAGCTTCGACGGCGGCTTCGGCTCGGCTTATCTGGCTCGCCAGGTCGGCCAGAAGATCGCCAGAGAAATCTTCTTCCTCGGTCGGACCTACACCGCGGAGGAAGCCAAGGCTCAGGGTGTGGTCAACGCGGTGTATCCCCACGCCGAGCTGGAAGATCAGGCGCTGCAGTGGGCCAGAGAGATTTGTTCAAAGAGCCCGACCGGGCAGCGTATGAGCAAGTTTGCGTTGAACTTGATCGACGACGGTTTGGTTGGCCAGCAGGTGTTCGCCGGTGAGGCAACCCGCCTGGCGTACATGACCGACGAAGCGGAAGAGGGTCGCGACTCGTTCCTCGAGAAGCGCGACGCTGACTGGTCTCGCTTCCCTTGGTACTACTAACGAGACACGACTAAAGGTATTACTGAGAGGTACTACTGAGAGTCGAGTTCGCCCTGGACTTCATCGGTGTGCTGACCGAGCGCTGGCGCCGGGCCGCGGATAGCCATCGGTGAAGCACCGAATCTAATCGGTGGACCGGGGTAGGTAACGGTGCGATCCAACTGTGGTTGATACACCTCGGTTGGAAAGCCCCGTTCCACGAAGTGTGGATCGGTCATTACCTCATCGGGAGACCACACCACCCCAGCGGCGATCCCTCGGGTCTGGAAACCGATGAAGGCCTCATGGGCTGGAACCCGTGAAGCGATGAAGGCCATCGCTTCCCGTCCAGCCTGGAACACCTCGCCGGCCAGAGGGTCTTCGGCGATCATGGTCATGGTCAACTTCTGATACTCCGAACCCATGGCCAGCAACGCAGCCATGGGGAACTCGTCGGTCAGCCCCAGTTCGGTCAACCATTCGGAAAGCCCAGCAAACTCCTCGGGAGTTCGGGGTGGCACACCGGTGTTCAGATAGCGCCCGTCGGAGCACCGGACCTGGGTCGGCTCGGTGGGCGACGGGGTGGCGTGACGGCCGGTTTGCCTTTGCACCGTCTGGCGGGCTGCCAGCCAACCGTAAGACGAGAACTCAGTGGTGACGTTTGCCGCGGCCACCATGCTGAGATCGATGAACTGCCCGCCGTGGCGGCTGCGAGCCAAGATGGCGGTGAGGACCGACATGACCGCAAAGTGCGACGACATGCGCACACCCTGCCCGCCTCGTCCCCGAACCGGTGGCAGGGTGTGGTCGTCATAACCGCATGACCACATCGGGCCGCCGCGGGCCAGCAGGGTGAGATCGATGACGTCCTCGCTGCCGCCGAGTTCAGAACGCCCGAATGGGGTGATCGACATGTGGATCAGATCGGCGTTGACCGCTGGAGGGCCTGGCGCCGGATCATCGATCTCTTTAGCGTCGGCGTCGATGGGGCGGCCGGTCAGATCGGGGTAGTCGATGCCGAGGTCGGCCAGGTAGCCCGGCCGTTCGCCCTCGACGAGCACATCGGCGGTTTCGATCAGCTGCCGGAAAAGCTGGCGGCCGGGGCCGGTTTCAAGGTCGGCGACCACGCTGCGTTTGCTGGTGTTATCGGACCACCAGACCAGGCTCATCTCCGAAGGAGGCGAATCGCTAGATCCACCCTCGGCAAACGGGCCGTGGTAGCGCTGCTCCGCCCCCTCCGGCGGTTCGATGAGAACCACGTCGGCTCCGGCATCGGCCAGAAGTTTCCCGGCGAACGCGGTAAACGGGTGGGCGATCTCGACAACCCTGATGCCATGCAGCGGCCCGGGGCCAGCAACCGGCGCTGGCGTTGGATGAGTGACGGGAAGATCAACCGATCCGGGTTCAGAGACGGGTACCGATCCCGTTGTGGAGTCGGGCATCAGATCGCTCCTCGGTCTTCTAGTTCGGCCATCTCATCATCGGTCCGACCGAGTAGTTCGCCGAATACGTATCGATTGTGCTGACCAAGGGTTGGCGCCCCCTTGGTGATCTTCCAGTCGGTAGTGGAGAACCGCACCGGCTCTCCGTCGACCCGCACGCCGCCCATCGCCGGATGTTCGACCATCGGCCAGAGATCTCGGCTACCGGTTGCGATATCACCGTCGATGCGTTCACCGGGACGGGCCACCGCTGCGGCCGGAACGCCAACGGCCTGCAGGTCGGATTCGATGTTCCAACGGCTGCGATCGACGCACCAGCGAGCCAATCCGTCCTCTAGCCGATCCTGGTTTGCCACTCGACCTGCGAGGGTGTCAAAGGTCGCATCGCTCAGCCCGAGCGCCGCGGCCTCGTCTCCGACGACCGACTTTAAGCTGCGCCAGTCAAGATCGTCGCGACAGCCGATCGCCACCCAGTTGTCTTCGCCCTTGCAGGCGAACACCCCGTGCGGGGCCATCTCCGGGCTGGGGCTGCGATTGCTGTCTGGCAGGTCGGGGCCGCGCAGTTCACGTCCGTTCACCGACCAGTCGAGTAGGTCGGCGCCGTGCAGGTTGGCTCCTGCCTCGGTGCAGCTCATGTCGACCCACTGCCCCTCGCCGGTTCGATCACGATGGATCAAGGCCATCATGATGGCCATCGCCATGTAGTAACCGCCGGTGTGGTCCATATACGAGTAGCCCCAGCCAGCTGGCGGCTGACCAGCTAGGCCCGAACTGTGGGTCAGTCCCGAAACCGCCTGGGCGATCGGGCCCC
>JBOEHD010000011.1:316-44721 GCA_050633745.1 Acidimicrobiales bacterium | reverse complement strand
CGACGCCACCATCGATCGGGTCCGCCCAGCAACCAATATCGTCATCGACCATCGACGAGTCTCGGCCGGGCTGGTACGCGGCGACGCAACCCAACTCGAACAGGTCGTCCGGAATCTGCTGGACAACGCCATACGTCATGCCGAAGAAACAGTCACGGTCAGCCTCGCAGACGACGGATCAACTGTGGAACTCGTCGTCGCCAATGATGGCGACACGATCAGCGCCGACGACAGCGAGCGAATTTTCGAGCGGTTCTACCGCACCCAACAAGCCCGAGACCGCCACAGCGGAGGCACGGGGCTCGGACTCGCTATCACTAAAGCGATCCTCACGCTGCACCAGGCAACGGTCATCGCAACACCCACCAACCCCGGTACCACGATCACGGCCCGCTTCGCAGCGGTAGACGACACACCTTCTCTGTAGCGGTCGAAGTCGGTGAGGGCGAGCGTCGTAGCGGCGATGGTTCCCTTAGCGAACCATCTCGACAAGATGTAGCTGCTCCGTTCAGTCGGGTGGGCTGTCATGCCGAGGCCACAAAACACGCCACTAGTTCCGGTTCGGTCTCGTCGAAGCCAATCGAGAGCAGGACTTCACTGGGGCCTACTAACAGCAGATGGAACCGGAGGTCGTCCTGCATGAGGGCCACCGCCACCTCGTATCCCACGAACTGCTGCTGGAGCTCTTCGATGCCGTCAGCGACGACCGTAGGATCGGTGACGCCCAGCTGCGGCGACACATGTTTGGTCGCAAAGTCGAGTCGAGCCCCGGCGTCACCTTCTGCCAGCAGGTCGAGGAAGATGGCTGCGGTGCGGCCGGCGGGAGTGTCCGGCAACGTTTCGATCTCGGCGGCTTCGGGCAGCGAGTTGATGTCATCGAAGCCGCAGCGACGAAGTTCCGCGTCGTACTCGCCGTCGCCACCGTCGTCGTCGGACAGGTCGATGCCGAGAATGCGACCGGCCACCTCGGAGGCGAGATCGTTGTCGTCGTTCTGGTACGAGTTGCTTGCGACGAAGACGGTGAGGTCTTGTTCGACGAACCGCAAGAAGTCGGCGAAGAAGAACAGGTTGCCTCCGTTATGGGTGATGAGCGGTGTTCCCATCGGGGTCGGGACTATCAACCAGCCATAGCTGTAGTGAACGTCGCCCTCGGGGCCTATCGGAACATGCGGAGCGAAGAGTTTGGCCTTTGCCGCAGCGTCGAGGACGTCATCGCCCAGAAGTGCCTCGTCCCAAAGCAGCATGTCGGCCACTGTGGACAGGATGCCGCCGTTGGCCCGAAGGTTCCAGTACGGACCATCGACGTCCCACGGTTGCTCGTTTGGTCGGCCAAAGCGGTCGCCCGAGGCGTTGTCGTAGCCAACGGCGATCGTATTGCCGTCCCAGTCGGGTAACACGTAGCCGGTGTCGAGCATGCCTGCCGGTTCGAACAGTGCCGTTCGCAGGTAGTTCTCGTACGGCTCGCCGGTCTCGAACTCGATGACGGCTCCGAGGAGCGCGTAACCAACGTTTGAGTACACGTACCGATCGCCTGGCTCGTGCAACAGCGGCGTCGTGTCGACCCGATCCAGATAGTCACTCCGGCCGATCGGCTCTTCGTCGAAACCGACATCCCTGGGGAAACCCGCGGTGTGGGTGAGCAGTTGGTGCAGAGTGACGGCCGCCTGGTCGTCCTGAAGGCCGGGCACGTGTTGGCCGAGCGTGTCGTCAACCGACAGCCGTCCCTCCATCTCGAGACGCAGGATTGCGGCGGCCGTGAACTGCTTGGTGATCGAGGCGATGTCGAACACGGTCTCTGCCTCCATCGGTATGTCGTTCTCGCGGTCGGCTTCGCCGAAGGCCCGGGTCGTTATGTCGTCGCCGTTGCGCACTGCCACCACGCCGCCGAAGCCGCTGGCCTCCAGCTCCTCAAAGTACGCTTCCAAATCGTTGCTGTTCGGCGCCGTCTCGGAAACTGGTTCGACCGACGGTTCGGTGGTCGTAGTAGTTGTGGTGATTGCAGTGGTTGTGGTGGAGTCGTTGGTTGTTGTCGCCGACCCTGAGGCCGAGTCACTGCTTGAGCAAGCACCGGCGGTCAGGGCCAGGACGAGCAGAACAGATCCTGGCAACCGCCAGCGCCGCTTCTTGGGGTTTGTGTGTGTCACATCAATGGTTTGGTTCATGGTCTCATCGTGTGGATTTCGGCCGTGGCGCACATCGGCCCCTCGGCTAGGAATCAGACCGCCCGGTTATCCCAGCGGCCAATGCAATTAATGCCCCAAACCCGATGCAGACGCTGAGTGCCAGCGGCATCCAGCGCCAGTCGCCGGTGAACACCGCGGCCAACGTGCCGAGACTGCTGCCGACGGCCACGCCAACGCCGATGAAGGCTCCGCCCGACCAGCTCTTCTGTCCGTCGTCCTGGTTCATTGGACTACCACCACACGATCGGAGCGATGTCGGCGAGGCAGCTGCGATCTCCGCCGGGAGACCGGAGTCAACGTCGCTCGGATCGGCGGGGAGCCAGCTCTTCGGGCGCGGGTTTCGGTCATCAATGGTTCGTTTCATGGCCTCATCGTGGAGAACTCAGCCATGCCGCACATCGGCCCTGCGGCTAGGGATCAGGTCGTACACCTATCCCAACGGCCAATGGGCCGAGACCCGGCGGCTCACCGGTGTGATCGTCAGCCGGCGAGTTGGTGCTCGTAGGCCCAGATCACCAGCTCAACCCGGTTCCGGGCTCCGAGCTTGGCCATCGAAGAAGCGACATGGGCCTTGACGGTGCTGACAGACACGTGGAGCTCTTCCGCCACCTCGGTGTTGGAAAGGCCCCGGGCCACGCAGGTAACGACGTCGGTCTCGCGGTCGGTCAGGGGATTTTCGCCGACCTCCAACGGTGCGTCGGGGGCCACTACGTGCTCCAACAGCCGCGTTGTGATCTCCGGGGAGATCAGCGAGTCGCCTATCGCCGCGGCACGAATCGCAGCGATGAGCAATTCTGGACCGGCGTTCTTCAGCAGAAAGCCGATGGCCCCTGCCTGCAGTGCCCCATAGACGTACTCGTCGAGATCGAAGGTGGTGATGATGACTACCTTTAACGGTGCATCGACTTCGGGCCCAGCAATCAGCGTCGTAGCGGCGATGCCATCGAGTTCCGGCATACGAATGTCGAACAGACACACATCCGGTCGAAGGTGCATAGCCTTTGTGACCGCATCGCGACCGTTGTCCGCCTCGCCGACAACCTCGATGCCATCGGTGGCTTCAAGGATCATGCGGAAGCCGGCTCGCACCATGTCTTGGTCATCGGCGATCAAGACGCGGATCATCGGTCGACCCTAGTCAGCGGGATCGACGTGGCCGTGCGCCAGCCAGGCCCTTGCCGGGCCGAAGACTCGAACGTACCGCCCAGCGCTTCGACCCGTTCCCTCATTCCGACCTCGCCGTAGCCGCTGCCCGAATTCCTTGTCGTCGGCGTGCCGTCGTTGTCGACAATCATCTGGACACGCTCGTCGTGGCGTTCCACGGTGACATCGACGAACGTCACGTCGCGGCTGTGCTGTCGAGCGTTTGTGATCGACTCCTGGGCAATGCGGAATAGTGCTGCTCCGACAGCGGTCGGCAGTTCGTCAAGCCGTATGTCGCCGCTCACGTGAACTGTCGGGCGGCCCTTCCGGTCTGTCAGCACATCGAGCGTGTCGGGAGCGACGGTTCGCGCAAGGTCGTCTTCGCTGCGCAAGATGCCGACCATACGTCGCATCTCATCGATCGACTCGTTTGCGATCGCCTCGATCGATCGCAGCGCCTCAGCGGCCGCACCGGGGTCTGAGTTGACCACGTACTGCCCGGCCTGCGCCTGCACCGCAATCGCCGAAACATGGTGGGCCACCGTGTCATGCAGCTCCCTGGCAAGCGAGTTCCGCTCCGCGAGACGAACCTGGTCGTAGCGGCCTGCAATCGCTCGGGCTCTGTATCGCATCGCCAGCGCGAACGCGGCGATAACAATGAACCACGGGAGCAACCAGATCCAATCGTTGGTCTGAGCGCCACCCGCGGCCCACAGAATGATCGCCTCGCCAACGGCGCTGACGATCAAGCCAATACCGGCGCGCAGCGGCGTCGACCACCGGCAAAGCGCATAGAACAAGACCAAGTCGGCGAGCCCGGCGGGCGAGCCGGCATCATCGACCTCTACACCTCGAAGCGCCAGCGCAACGATGACCGTCGTTGTGATGGTCACAATCGTGACGGCGACCAGCGGGATACGACGCCGGAACGGAACGAATCCGACGGCGACCGCGGCAGGTACGACCCGTGCCCAGAGGGGCAGCGCATCCTCGAGCACCACGAATCCGAGCCCAGCGAGGGCCAGGAGCGCGGTGAGCGCCCAGTCCCAGCGCCGAAGGGGCGGGATCGGCTCGACAACGGCGACGGCATCGAGAGGGTCACGGAGCTGTAGTCCCACGTTGTCACGTTAGCCCGACCCAGGTTTGCGGCCATTGGCCCCTGGGCCATCGCCGCCTGCCAGGCCTTGTACTTTCGGCCAGGAAAAAG
Source organism: Acidimicrobiales bacterium (assembly GCA_050633745.1). Lineage (GTDB taxonomy): Bacteria > Actinomycetota > Acidimicrobiia > Acidimicrobiales > SZUA-35 > JAHELU01. The sequence continues at coordinate 40,188 of JBOEHD010000011.1, read as the reverse complement.
CGTTCTCCGGGCTGTTTCACCAGATCCGACGTCGAGGCCACGATGAGACCCATGAGATCTACCGAACCCCTGGTGTCCAGTTCGACCGACAGTCCGTGCGAGGTCCGACATCTGTCGAAGCGCTACGGCGAACACACCGTTGTCGACGACCTGACGTTCTCCATCCCCCGCAACCACGTCGTTGGCCTCATCGGGCCAAACGGCGCTGGAAAGACCACCACGATGAAGATGCTTCTCGGGCTCGTCCGGCCGACCGGCGGTGACATCTCGCTGCTGGGGCGAACGCTTGGCGAACCTCGGTGGGGCGACGTCCTGAAACGGGTCGGCTCGATGATCGAAGCACCGCCGATCTACGACCGTCTCTCCGCTCGCCAGAACCTGCAATATCAGAGCCTCGCTGTCAGCGGCAGCGTCGATGACGACCAGGTCGACGAACTTCTCCGTGTCGTTGACCTCGCGCCGCGCGCTGATGACCGTCCTCGTGGCTATTCGCTCGGGATGCGCCAGCGACTGGGGATCGCCATCACGCTCGTTGGGCAACCCGAACTGGTCATCCTCGACGAACCGGGAAACGGCCTCGACCCGGCTGGCATCATAGAGATCCGCAACCTGATGGCACGCCTCCCGGAGAACGGCACGACCGTGCTCGTCTCATCCCATCAGCTCGCGGAGATTCAACAGGCCTGCGATCAACTCATCATCCTCGCTAATGGCCGAACAGTGGCCCAGGGCACGACGACCGAAATTCTGTCCGGACGCTCCCAACACACCTTCCACGTCACCGTTGACGACAACGAAACCAGGCCAACAGCAGAAGCACTCAGCTCAGCTGGCCTGGCGGTGACCGAACGGATCGACACGACCTTTGTCATCGAACCTCCACTTGAAGTCGGCGGCCGCGATCTCAACCGCCTGCTCGCCGAGGCCGGCGTTTATGCATCGGCGATCAACCAACCCGTGGCGTCGCTAGAAGATGCCTTCCTCGAACTTGTCCAACAGCCCGACCACACCAAAAAGCACACCAACACCACTCAGGAAGTAGCCCCATCATGACTCGCACCGAACTGTTCAAGCTCCGTTCCCACCGCACCCCGTGGGTGCTCCTCGCCACTCTGGTCACATCGCTCGTCATCGCTCCGATCTACTACGCCATAAAGAACCCGGAAAATAGCCAAGCCGTAATCGAGACATTCGGCGGGGTGTTTGGAGCCGTGACGCCGCTCATCGGCACCATCTTTGGTGGGTGGTTGGTCGGCCACGAGTTCCGTCAAGGCACGATGCGGCGCGTTCTTGGAAACGACGCTCGCCGCCACAGGCTCATCGCCACCAAAGCGCTCGTCGGGCTCGGAGCGTTTGCTGCGGGAATGTCGACTGCGGCAGGAATCGGCGCACTGGCGTCGGCCGTCTCGGTGGCGTCGTTTGGGGAGACGCTGATGTGGGACGGCGTCGTGCGAGACATTCTCAGCGGCGGGTTCATGGCACTGGTCCCCGCCGCCATAGCGTTCGGTCTCAGCATCCTGCTGCGCAGCGACACCTATGCAATGCTCGGAGCGCTTGCCCTCATGATCATCGTCGCTCCGCTCCTAACCTTGATCCCCAGAGTCGGAAAGTACACGCCCTCCGCACTGGCCGCTGACGTGTCCCTGTGGATCAGCGGGACAGGAGAACAGCTCGGTGTCGCAATCGCTCCAGCATCGGCCGGCCTCGCGGCATCCATTGGCGTGCTCGCTGGCGCTGCCGTGGTGACGTTCCACCGAAGCGACATCTGAATAGCCCAGCCGTTTAGAACGACCCCAGCCTGGCCAAAACTCGATGTATGCACCTTCTCGTTCTCGCTGGTCGCGAACTAAGGTCGCAGACATGGAACTACGTGCCATTGGCGCAACGATTGACGCCAACGACCCTGAACGACTGGCCGACTTCTGGCAACGAGCGATCGGGTTCAAAAGCAGGGTCGGCGATGGCAATCCCTACATCACCCTGTCGGATTCCGGCGTCGGCCGACCCCTCAACCACCTGACCGTGCAAAGGGTCCCGGAATCAAAGACGGCTAAGCACCGCCTCCACCTCGATCTGTTCGTCTCCGATGACGAGGCGGCCATCGCCGAACTCGAGGCGCTCGGCGCCACTGTGATTGTCCCGTCATCGGGGCCTGGACACCAGGGCATGACGGCAACCGTTATGGCCGACCCCGAGGGTGGCGAGTTCTGCGTGGTCTGTCGCCGCAAGAGTTAGGCCACCGCTGTTCCGGCCATCCTGCCTACACGGCTTGTCCTACCGTCTACGCTCATGGGCATGTATGACCCGGTCAAGGACGGCGTGGCTAAAACCGTCGAGTCGGTGGTGTACAACGAGGCCCAGCCGCCGGCCGAGCTTCGCCAGCTCGTGCACTGCTTCTGGGAGCTGCGAACCGAGGCCGACCTGGCCGACGACTTCACGCTTCACGCCCTGCCCGACGCCTGCGTCAACCTGCTGTTCAACCAGCTCGACACCAGCATCGCCGGGGTGACCCAGCTGCAAACCACCCACACAACCCTCGATCTTGGCCGGTCGTTCCACTTCGTCGGAATACAGCTCTACCCCGGGGTGTGGCGCGGCGACCCAGACGCCTCGGTCGATCGGTACGTCGGTGAGCCGTATGAGGGCGACCTGCCGCTGGTCGAGGTGGGCGAGGCGGCAGCCGAGTTCGACTTCGAGGGCAAGGCAACGGTGTTCGTCGACTTCGTCGAAACACTGCTGGCCGCTGGCCTCGTCGCCCCAAATCCTGTGACCGCAGCCATCCTCAAGAACCTGGATCAGATCCAGAGCGTCGCCGACATGGCCGAGGTGGCTGCACTGTCGCCCCGACAGCTTCAACGGTCACTGAAGGCCACCACCGGCTTCACCCCGCATGACCTGCTGAAGGTGCTTCGGTTGCAGCACTCGTTTCGGCAGGACTACCTGCTGTCGTTCGCCGACCAGTCGCACTTCACCCATTCGTTCCGCAGGCTGACCGGCTACACCCCCGGCCAGTTCAACAAGATCTTCGATGTCTGATATCTACAATCCTTCGTAGACCCGGTTTGCTTTAGTTGTCCTTGAAGGCACACGGCCTCAACAGCTCCTGAAGGGACAACGCACATGCGGAAAATTGGTTGGTTCGATATTTACGTAGAGGACATGGATCGGGCGCAGGCTTTCTACGAGGCGGTGCTCGACACCAAGCTTTCGCCGATGGGCGACCCGAACGACCCAACCGCGGTGATGCGGTCGTTTGGTGACGACTACACCTCGCACGGCGCTGGCGGTGCGCTGGTCAAGCTCGAGTACGCCCAGCCAGGGCCCGGCGGCTCAATGGTCTACTTCTCCTGTGACGACTGCGCCGTTGAGGAGGCCAGGGTCGCGGCCGCCGGAGGCTCCATCGTGCGGCCGAAGTTTTCGATCGGCGAAGACGGCTTCGTCTCGATCATGACAGACACCGAGGGAAACATGGTCGGTCTCCACTCCCTAGCGGCATAGGGACTCCTCGCTGTCGGTCAGTCGTGAGGCTTCAGCTTGTCGAATGCCTTGTCGACCTGCTTCGGATCGCCGACAGCGACGAATCCGGCGATCGCCAGCTCCGACGTTGCGACTCCGGCGACGGCGGCTCGATTGTCAACGTCGTTCATGGTGGCGAACATCTCGTCGGTGTACACGCTGACGAGTAGTCCACGGTCCAGTGCCCGGTCGAAGCAACGCCGTAGCCCTGGGGCATCGCCGGTGAAGATACGCACCGGCACGGCCAGCATCGGTGGGTAGGTGAGCCCGTCAGCATCGACGTAAGGTTGGCCGATCGCCTCGGGCTGCACCGTTCCGAGTCCGCTGGTGAGGAATGCTGCGACGTTCAGCTTCTGCCAGCTAGCGAGGTCGGAGCGAACGGCCATGGCGATCTTGCGGGCGGTCACAGCTGATGCCCGGTTGTTGAGTCGATGTGGTCGGGAAGTTCGCCTTTGTAGCCTCCGGTGGTCGAGGTTCCTGACGGCTCGAACATCAGGATTGATCCGCCAGGCGAGGAAGGTTTGTGTTCGGTTCCTTTCGGGACCACGAACACGTCGCCCTTGGTCAGGTGGACCGATGACTCGACTCCGGCCGAGTCTCGAAGCGCAACGTCGAAAACACCATCGAGGACAAGGAAAAACTCGTCGGTGTCGTGATGCGAATGCCACACGTGCTCGCCGAGGGTGTGAGCGATACGCACGTCGTAGTCGTTGATCGTGGCAACGATGCGAGGGCTATACACGTCGTTGAACGAAGCCAAGGCCTCTTCCAGGTTCACTGGCGATGATGATTCCATGAAACCGATTCTGACGGTGGGGGCAGCGCCTGTCTTGTACGATGTTGACATGGCAGACGACATCCCAACCGGTGCCGCCTGCCGGGTTGAGGCATGGCGACCCCCAGGGATAGATGAAATCTCCGAGGTCTTTCACGCTCGAATCGTGGACTACGGCTATCCGTTGCACTGCCACGACACCTGGACTGTGCTGATCGTCGACACCGGCGCAATTTCCTACGATCTCGACCGGAAACAGTGCGGAGCGCTACGCGAAACCGTTGCAATCCTCCCGCCTGGCGTTACCCACAACGGCAAACCGGCGCCGGGGGCGAAGGGGTTTGCGAAGCGGGTCCTGTATCTCGACGAGTCGGTGCTGCCGGTTGACCTCATCGGAGCGGCCGTCGACCGTACCAACATCAAAGACAGCCACCTTCGCAGCTCGTTGGCCGCGCTGCATGACGATCTTGTCGTTGGCGCAGATCCATTCGCCGCATCGTCAGCCCTTGCAATGATCGCCGAGCGAATCACGCAACGGCTTAAGACTCGACCGGATCCGGTTGCCGGGGCCGAGCAGGGTGTTGCCGAGATGCTTCGGCTCATGCTGGACGAACCGATGGCAGCGCGCCTAGCTCTCGACGATGCCGCCCGCATCCTGGGGCGGTCGAAGGCTCACCTCATCCGTAGCTTCACCGCGAGGTATGGCGTTGCCCCTCATGCCTATCTGATCGGCAAGCGCATCGAAGCGGCGCGCAAGCTGCTGTTAGAGGGAGTGCAAGCGGCGGAAGTCGCCGCTGTGGTGGGATTCTACGATCAGTCGCATTTCACCCGACACTTCAAACGCCACACCGCCGTATCGCCAGCCGCATACGCCGCCAGCCATGGAGCGTCGCCCGCTTCGGGTCAGCCACTGCCGTAGAACCCGTAAAGTCCGACGCCGCCCGTCTTGAATGCAGTTGCGGCGGGCATGGTCGATCCTTGGTTTCCGTTGACCTTCCGGCGGATTCAGTCGTATGATTGAATCAGATGACTGAATCCCGATCAGAGGCCGAGCACAGTACCGCTGTGGCCCTCCTCGACGCCGCCGAGACCGCATTCGCCGAGGAAGGCGTCGACAAGGTCTCCCTGCGGGCGATCATGCGGTCCGCGGGAGCGAACACCGCTGCGGTGCACTACCACTACGGTTCTCGAGACGAGTTGGCCATGGCTGTGCTTGACCGAGTGCTGGAACCCCTCCAAGCCCGCCGCCTCGAGCTGCTCGATGAGCTTGTTGAATCGGCGGCGGCCAGGGAAACTGCACCACGTGTGGACGAGCTGGTCGAGGCTCTCATCCGACCAGACTTCGAAGCCGTCATCGCCGTCGCCGACCGCAACCCCGAGGGTGCTCGGATCATCGGGACGATCTATGCCAGGCCGTCAGCGTTCGTGAAGTCATTCGTCAGCGCCAGCTTTGCCCCGGTTGCCAGCCGGTTTCTTCCCCATCTCCGTGTCGCACTCCCTGACCTGGGAACGCAGGAATTGGCGTGGCGAATCCGTTGGGGACTGTTCGGAATCCTCGGAGCGCTACTTTGCGACGACGACACGATAATTACACCAAAAACCCTCGAGGCGGAACTGGCCCACGTCGTCGTCGTCACTGTTGGCGCCGTTTCCGCACGCCCATCAAGGAGCCAAGCTCGTGATTGAAGTCGAAGTGTCCATCCAAACCAAACAGTCACCCTATGAAGTGTTCGAATTCTGGGGAGATCACTCGAACAACCCAAAGTGGCAGAAAGGCCAACGAAGTTGCGTATGGACAAGCGACCCGCCCATCGGGATCGGATCGACCTACGACCAGGAGGCAGCGATGCTTGGTCGGCCGATCATCTCCTCTTTCGAGTGCGTCGAATTTGAGCCGGGAGCCATGATCCGGATGAAGACGACCAAGAGCACCATGCCTCTCGACATCACGCGAGCCGTCTCACCCGGTCCAAGCGGTGGCACAACGTTGAATGCCATCATCAGGGGCGAGCCAACCGGCTTTATGCGCATGCTCAACCCCCTGATGAAACGCATGGTCGAGCGCAACGTCAACAAGGACTACCAACGCCTCAAGGAACTACTCGATGCGGATGCGGATGTGGACGCCTAAGCCTGCCGATGACGGCGCGCCACCAAAAACCTCATAAGCACGAAAAGGCTCCTCCGTGCCGTGAGGCTGGCAGCTAGCGATTGCTCCGTTGTCGGGCCGGTGAGACTAGTTGCGGCGCTCGAGGACCGAGCAGTAGTTGGCCACCCCTGATCCGCCCATGTTGAACACACAGCCGAGGTCGGCGTTCTGCTTCTGCAGGTCGCCAGCTTCGCCCGCGAGCTGCATGGCGGACATCACGTGCATCGACACGCCGGTAGCGCCGACCGGGTGACCCTTGGACTTCAGTCCACCGGACAGGTTGATGGGCAGGGCACCGTCTGGGTACACGGTGCCGTCTTCGAGCACCTTGGCTCCCGATCCCTTCGGTGCGAGACCCATGGCCTCGTAAACCAGAAGCTCGGCGATGGTGAAGCAGTCGTGGATCTCGGCGAAGTCGAGGTCGTTCACCGAGATGCCCGCCTGATCAAATGCTGAGGCGAAGGCCCTGGCCGGACCCTCGAAGTCGGTGAGTTTACGTCGCGACATGGGAAGGATGTCCTGGACGTGGGCGGTGGAGCGGAAGCGGATGGCCTTTTCATGGTTCTTGGCCACGTCGTCAGAGGCGATGACGATCGCTGCCGCGCCGTCGGAGATCAGCGAGCAGTCGGTTACCCGCAGCGGCTCGGCCACCATCGGGTTTTTGTCCGAAACCGTGTTGCAGAAGTCGAAGCCGACATCTTTCTGCATGTGAGCCAGAGGATTCTTGGAACCGTTCTTGTGATTCTTGGCTGCGATGGTGGCCAGAGTCGAGGAGTGATCGCCGAACTCTTCGAAGTAGGCCTGCGCGAACTGGGCGAAGATCTGGGGGAAGGAACTGCCCGCTTCTTCCTTCTGATAGGAGGCGCCGCCCAACGCGGTGGTGACGTCAGCGGTGCTGTTGTTTGTCATTTTCTCGGCGCCGACGACGAGTGCGATGTCGGCCTCGCCCGCCTTGATGGCGTTCATGGCGCTGTAGATGGCTGCCGATCCTGACGCGCAGGCGTTTTCGACCCGGGTAGCTGGCTTCCAGCGAAGGCCCTCGTCGGCTTGGATCATGAGCGAGGCCGGGAACCCATCTGGCACCATGCCGCTGTTGAAATGTCCGAGCCACATGGCATCGACGTCGTTTGATGAGATGCCAGCGTCGACCACCGCGCCTCTGGCGACCTTGATAATCATCTCCTCGATGCTGTCTTCAAGGCGCCCGAAAGGGATGTGGGACCAGCCGATAATACTTGGGTTCATGTCTTGTCCTTTTCTAGGTTGAGGGTGCTCAGACGGCTTTGATAGCCGCAGCCATTGTCGCTTCGGCCACAGCGCGTCGGTCATCGCCCCAGGGCAGTGGCATCAGTACCGGATGTTCGATTCCCGCGGTGACGTAGTCAGCCACGAAGGTGGTCACCTCGTCTGGCGAACCGATGAAGTCGATGGCCTGGATCATACGTTCGGAGATCGCAGCCAGGGCGCCGTCGCGGTCTTTTTCCGCCTGGCGAGCTCGCAGTTCGGTGACCTCGTCCTCGAAGCCTGCGGCGGCGAACATCTTGGCGTAGCCGTCGGCCATGGCGTAGTTGAACAGGTCTTTGCGAGCCGAGCGGGCGCTGCGCTCCAGATCGCCGACCGCGGCGTGCACGTAGGCGAAGATCGTCGCGTCGCCTCCCGCCCGCACCGCCTCGATCGATGGCCCGACGTGGCTCGAAGGTAGATAGTTCAACAGCACACCGTCGGCGATCTCGCCTGCCAGGCGAAGCATTTGCGGGTTCAGCGCGGCCATGACGATCTTTGGCACCCTTTCGCCGATGCGCATGCCAAGCCGGAATTTGCGCACCGACCAGAAGTCGCCTTCAAAGGTCACCGATTCGCCAGATAGGCATTCCCGCAGGAGCGCAACGTACTCACGCATCATGGCGATCGGCCGGTCGGTCGGAGCCTCGCCATGCTGACGCAAGATCCCCGGGGCCGAAACGCCGAGGCCGAGCCAGACGGTTGCGTCGGGGCTGAGGGCCTGGAGGGTGGATGCGGTCATCGCGGTGACGGTCGGGTTCCGGATCTGCACCGGGATGATGCCGGTCGCCAGATCGAGATCGGGTGCTACCGCCGATGCCGCTCCGAGCAAGCTGAATGCGTCGGTGCCGGTGGCCTCGACGGTCCACAGAGACCGATAACCCTGAGCCGATGCCGTCTGGGCTATGTCGACTATGGCCCTGGGGCCAAGGACACCGAGGCTTCCAAAGGTTACTCCGAGGGGTGTCGCTGATGTATCGGGCGTTGCTGCAGTCATGGACTAACGGTAGCGCCGGTCCGAACTCAGGTTCGAAACGAGCGACGTGTGCCCCTGCGACGTACGGCCAAGCGGTACATGGTGTCTGGGCCATCATGTTCGATATAGCAGCCCTGCAGATGCCGATGCCCCGCTGCCGGGTCGAAGGATGTGCGGCCGTGGAGGGCCCGATGGTTGTCCATAAACATGACGTCTCCCGGCTCGAGCCGAAACGTCACCTGATGGGCAGGGTCGTTTGTCCATTCGACCAACCATCGACGGCCGGCATAGAAGCCGTCGAGGTCAACGCCGGGTCGCATCACCGGTTCATCAAGCTTGGTGTTGAATCGGATCTGCTGGTAGCGCCCCTGGCGATCGTAGGACAGGACGTGGCCACGATTGACGACGGTGTCGGTGCACATGTCGTACCGCCACTCGACCTCGGTCTCGACCATCGCTGCGTGCCATGAAGGGTGCTCGGCCTGCAAAGCGTTGGCCGCGGCTAGCCCATCGACCAGGGTCGAGTCTCCACCGGGGGCGTCATTGGCGATGCAGTGAAGTAACTGGATGCCGGGCGCTGGGCGGCGGTACGGCAAATCGCTATGAGCCAGCAGCTCGATAGCCGTGTATGCAAGGTCGGTCGGTGAGGGCTTGGCCTCAACATCGAAAACCCATCCAAAGTTCTGCCCCACGATGTAGCCGAGCCGATTGGCAACCCGATCCACCGTGCCGGGCACGGCCGGCGTGTTACGCAGTACCACGTAGCCGTAGCGGTGGAACGAGTCTAGGAAGTCGATAAACGCCTCGACGTTCTCCTCGGCCTCATCGAAAGTAATGTCGCCCCAGTCGACATAGGGGAAGGGCTCAATCGGGGCCGTCCACGGCTCGGCCTCCGGGGGCTGTTCAGGATCATCGAGCCAACCAAGTGCCTGCTCGACTTTAACGAGGTCGATCCGAGCGCTGTGACCGTCGGTGAAGGTGGTGTGTAACGAGTCGTCATCCAGCTCGCAGCTGGCCACACCAAGCTCAGCATCGATGTCTCGTGGAGTGAATAGTCGTTGGCGGTTTGTCTGCTCGATCTGACCTACCTCGGTCGAACGATGCCGTAGCCACTGCGGGTGAAGTACCGCATGCAGGCCATCTCCTGGGTAATGGTCATCGCCTCCGCAGGCCCTGTTGCCTATGTGGACCATGCCGTCTGCCACCGACACGTGGGAGGTGTGCCACTGCGACCCTTGAAGCATCAACCTCGGCTGACCCGGTCCCTGTGAGGTATGTCTTTTTAGCATCGCCACGAGTATCAGTTTGACTGCTCGCTGAGTCCGACAACACTGTTCAATTGGTAGGAGGCGGCATAACCTCTAGACATGCTAAATCGGCCAGACACGCTAAATCGACAGGAGAAGGCATCGGCGAGGCCCATTGTTGAAGAGGTTGATCGGCTGCAACGCCTGGCGATCTTCGAGGCCGCAGCGCGTCTCGGCAGCTTCACCGGTGCTGGAGCCGAGTTGGGAATGACCCAGCCGGCGGTGACGCGCCAGATTCGGCTGCTAGAGAGAAGCCTCGGGGTCGAGCTGTTCACTCGGTCGGCCAACCGCAGCGAACTCACCGATACGGGGCGGCGATTCTTTGACCGGGTCAGCGCCGGGTTTGACGTCATCGAGGCTGGCTTAGGAGAACTGGCCGATCATGCTGGCATCTTCGTTCTCGCGGTGCATCCCGGCATCGCCCAGATGTGGATAATGCCGAGGATCGACGAATTGAAGCAGACCCTCGGCGACCTCGACTTGAGGCTTTGGCTCTTCGACTCTGATGCCGAACTCAACGAGGGCCCGTTCGACGCTGCGATCCGAGTCGGCTCTGGCAAATTTTCCGGTCTCGATAGCGAATTGCTCTTTCCTGAAGTCGTCGTACCAATCGCCGCCCCTGGTCTCGCCGAGGAGTACGGGCTGTCCGAGCAGAGTACGGCTCACGACGTCTACTCTGCGCCGTTCGTCCACCTCGACGACGGCGAGCGGCCCTGGATGTCGTGGTCGGACTGGCTGACCAACTTCGGTATCGCTCTACAACGCCAGCCTGGTCGGGTGCTGTTCCACAACTATCCCATGGTGTTGCAGCGGGCGCTGCTGGGCTACGGGGTTGCCCTCGGATGGCGACCGCTAATAGATGAGTACGCCGAGCGAGGTGCGTTGGTGATAGTCGGCCCCGAGGTGAAGTCACCTCAGGGCTACTACGTGACCTGGCCCAGCGGGCCACCATCAGTGGCAGTTCAAGCGCTAATCGATTGGCTTAACGATTCATCGTGAGCCAGTTGAGGGTCGGTCTGGCTAGTTGTTATCAGCGGCTGCATTTGACCGCCTTCGTCCGTCGTTGTCGTTGTCGTTGTCGTTGTCACGGACGTCCGGCCGAGGGTCGGGGCGTTGTCGGCGGTTCCGATCTCGCCGGTCGTCCTCGGCGTCGGAAGGGTTCCGCTGTGACCTGGGCGCTTGCCCGGGCTCGGCGGCTCCTCCCGATTCGCCAGCTTCGGGGAGTAGGAACGCATTGGCCGGGAGGTCGGCGATCTTAATGTCGGTGTTGTCGGCGATCACCTCGCTGAGGGAGCGCTGGTAGTCGATCCCGTAGGTCTCGGCGATGTCGTCGAGCAGCGGGTCGTTCTCGTAGAAGTACCGGTCACCATCTCGCAGCGCTTTGAACTGGGTCTGCCACATGGCGAGCTGTAGTTCACCGAACTCGGTGCCGGGAACGTGCGGTTCGGAGACCATGCCGGTGAATGCGTCGACGGTGTCGACGTCGACGAAGATGGCGGCTAGTCGGGCAGCAGCGGTGGTCCGCCGCTCGGCGACAACGGTTTCGGCGTCGGCCTCGTCTGAGCCGATCTCCAAGACGTTGCCGTCGCCATCCTCCAGGTGTACGAAGTCGAGGATGGTCGGATCGTCGATGGTGAGGCCGCCGAGGTCCTCGGTGGCCTCACCGGTCAGCTCTGCGAACGACATCACCGGGTTGAGGCCGTAGGCGATGCGAAGCTCGTTGTAGCTCGGCATGCCATGGTCGTAGGCCCGGATCACGTCGAGCGCTCCGAGGTCGTTGACCCCGCTGAAACACTCGGCGATGGCCTCGCCGTCGAGACAGTCGAGAGGGTTCTCGGTGTCGGGGCCAGGGATCTGGAACAGCACGCTGCGGAGCTGGTTGTCGATCTGGCCGTCGTTGGCGTATGCCGCCTCGGAGGTGAGCCCGGCGAGGAGGTTGCCGAGCCCAACATCCTGGAGCAGGGCAGGGTTACCGAAGGCCACATTAAGAGGGATGGCAATCTCGGCGACGCCGGCGGTCTGGTCGACTTCGACGGTGATGCCTTGGTTTTCGAGCGCCTCGATGCTGGCGTCATCGAGTTGATCGAGCGGAATTTCGGCTTCGAACTCGCCATGGATCTGCGAGTGGGCTCGGTAGCCGACGGTGGCAAACTCGCTGCTGATCGATGGGTCGACCGTCGAGTCGTAGCCGCTGTAGTCATCGAGCTCGACCCCCATAGCGGGAAGGAACTCGCTGTAGGTGATGTATTGCTGCTGGGCAGCGACAACTCGGCGGGCGATTTCGAACTTGGCTTCCTCATCGAGGTCATCGGGCAACAGTCCAACGATCCGGTTGTGTTCCCGCAGGAACAGCGTGTGGGCCGCGGTCAATCCAAGGTTCTCGTTGACTCTGACGTCGCCGGCGATGACAGCAGCCCCGGGGTTGGCATAGAGCCGGCCCATGAGGTCGGTCGGTGGTGCTTCGACGCCGTCTCGTTCAGCTGCGGTGGGGAGATAACCATCGTTGTTGAGCAGGGTGGCTTCGTTGTTGGTCGGGTCACCATCGACGACGCCGTCGCGTAGCCAATCGAGCCGCTCGGCCGAACCGCCGTAGATCGCCCAGGCATCGATGAAGGAACTGACAATATTTGTCTGCTCCCGAGGTACGCCGTCGATGCCGGTGCCTTCGGCGACAGCCGACCGGGTCGTGGCGATGCCGCCGAGGTCATTTGTAAAGTCTTCGAGCGGGTCATCGGGATCGAACGCGATGGTCAGCTCCTCATCGCCGACCTCCCGGAGGCCGATGGTGTGGTCGAGGAACTGACCCCAGACGAACCCCCAGTGGGTGACACCGTTCTCTGAGAAGATATTTTGGTTTGTGTCGTTGAAGATGCGATTGCTGAGGTAGCGCTCGGCAGGACCTTCCATCATCTCGCCAATGTCATCTGCGTAGTTCGCTTCGCTGACGCGAGGGTAGATTTGGCCGACCTGGCCAAGCGACGGGTCATCCAGGTTGTTCTCGGACCCGTCGAGCGAACGACGGTCGTCTAGGACCGCCTGGGCGAGGTCATCATCGGATATATCGGATGACGAAGCAGCTGCCGCAGGGGCGCTCTTTAGGCCGAACTCACCAAACCCCGCCGATCCGACTCCGGCCGCGACGATGGGGATCGCGAGCAGGGCTGACCATACCCGCCTGCCGGGTTTCGGTAGTCCTGTCGAGGTCGGCCGTTGATTGGGGTCTTCTGCTGGACTTCGGCTGTCACCGGATTGAGTGTCGCTGGACTGATCGTTTGGCTGCATTGAGCGCTCCTTTGGGGGGATTGCGCTAACCAAACCATCGGTCTGTCAACGGGACTACAACAGATCGGCAAGGTTTTGGCAAGACCAACTTGAGGACAACTTGAGGTCGATTTTGTCGTCTCAGCGACCTTCATGTGTCGAAAATCGAAGTGGCTGGACTTACAAGGTAATGTTGCGATGTGGATCCTTCTTCGCCGCGTCGAAAAAAGCAGCGCCTGTCGCTAGATGACACCCGTGTGGCCCTGATTTCAGCGGGTAAACAGCTGTTGGTCGACCGAGGCCTCGATACTGGACTGGGCCTTGTTTCCCTGAACGATGCGGTCATGCAGTCCGGCGTCGCTCGGGCATCGGCCTACCGCGCCTTTGGCGATGAGGAGATGGACCCGCAGGTCGCGTTCCGTACCGACCTTCTTATTTCGTACATCAACGAAGACCCCTTGGAGATCCGACGGCGTTCAGCGGAGCAGATAACCGCCGAAGCACTGGTCCTGCTGGAGAGCGACGATCCGGTTGAACTGGCCATGACGCTCCGGGAGACGCTGCGGCTGGCCTATGCCGGCGATGTCGCTGGCTACGCCGAAGATCCGAACTGGCGAGTGGTCGGTCCTTCGTGGGCCGCCACCGCGGTCAACCAGTGGGCACCAACGGAGCTTGTCGATGCCCATCGGGCAGGCAACCTCAAAGCTGCCCGGTACTTCCTGCCGCTGTATCAGCACGTTAGCGAGGTCGCCGGTATGCGACTGCGGCCCGAGTTCACCTGGGACATGTTCGGTCTGCTGGTCAACTCCGCATTGATCGGCGCCTCGTTCCATGCCAAATATCACCCAGAGCTTCAGGCGGTCATGCGACCAACTGGGCCAGGGGGAGCGGAGCAGCCATGGACCCAGGCTGCGCTGACGATTGAAGGCCTGACGCTGACGCTGTTCGAAGCGGACCCTAAGGCCGACGTTTCCGCTGATCTTTCGTCTTGGATCCGCTAGAAGTTCCCGCTCTTTCGGCAGTCGGAATCGGACTAGCCCACAAGCCGAGCAGCCACAGCGTTGTGACCTTGATGACCTCCGCTATGCCGTAGACCGTGTGGAGTTGTGATGGCGGAGGCTCGACACCAGCGATTATCGAAGCGACCCGCTCATCCAGAGCGGGGACGAGCCACAGCGCCTGCAGCACCACAACCGCGGCAACCACGGCGGCGGCTGTGAGCGCTCGCCGGGATGGGGCTTGGTGAGCGGCCGCGGCGCGCCATAGCAGCGCTGCGAGGGCGACCGTGAGGCCCCATTCCAGGAGGCCGAGTGCGTGAAACGTGGCCCGGCCGACGTCCAACGCTGCGGCTCGGCTGAGTGAGTCGGCGGTGAATTTGACCGGTGTGGCGAGAAACGAAACGCCAATGACGATGCCCATCCACACCCAGGCCAGCGCCCGGATCATCAACAAGTCGTCGCTAGGTTGCCGCTGTAGGGATGGTTCTTCTCGGTCGATATAGATAGTCTTATAGTATGCGACTAGAAGTTACCCGCAAGAGTGACCTGGCGGTGCGTTCGTTGCAAGCACTGGCTGGCAGCACGGAAAGACTGAAAGGTCCGGCGTTGGCCAAGGCCGTCGGGTCGACCTCGGGGTTCGTGTCGCAGGTGCTGACGCCGCTCGTGCGCGCCGGCTGGGTCAGGTCAGATCCGGGACCGGCCGGCGGCTATTCTCTAATCGTTGACCTCGATGAGATATCGGTGTTGGCGGTAATCGAAACGATCGAGGGGCCCACCAATTCGGGTCGCTGCGTTCTAGCAGACCGCCCCTGCGACGAGGGCGGAACCTGTGCCCTGCATGTTCCATGGCTCCGTGCCCGATCTGAGCTGAGGGTCCAGCTGGACGCGATCTCGGTAGCCGAGGCATCCGATGCCCAGTCCTGACCCGTCCAGCAACGACGTCGATGACGTCGATGGCATGACGCCGTCCACTCGACCTCCCGTCGCTCACACTGGAGTCTCATGGCGGGCGGTCGCGTTGCCGTCCGAACATGGCGGTTGGAGTCTGACTGCCGAACCGGCGGTACTTGGCCTGGTTGTGGCGTGGTCGGTTCCAGGGTTGGCGCTTGGCATAGCGGCGATGGTCGCGTTCTTGGCTAGGACGCCACTCAAGTTGGTGCTGGTCGACCGGTTCCGACGCCGTTGGCTTGACCGGACCAGGCTTGCCGCACGGATCGCTGTCGCCGAGTTGACGCTCTTCGGCTTTCTCGTTGCGTATGCCTTGAGCACAGGCCGTACGTTCTGGCCGCCGCTCGCGGTGGCAGCACCGTTGATCGGGGTTGAGTTGTGGTTCGAAATGCGCAGCCGGGGTCGTCGACTGCTTCCCGAACTGGCAGGCTCGATCGGCATCGGGTCGATCGCCACTGCAATTGCGCTGGCCGACGGTGCATCGACCCGGGTCGCATGGGGACTGTGGGTCGTGGTCGCCGCTCGATCGGTTGCGGCCATCCCCTATGTTCGGACCCAGATTCTACGGACCAAATCTAAACCGGGGCCGCTTTGGCACAGCGACGCCGCACAGGTCGCAGCCCTGGTTGGCGTGGCCACCGGACTTGCATTCGGTCTAATCCCAACGGCCGCGGTCATCATGATCGCCATCCTGGCGTTCATCAACCTGGTTGCCGTCCGACTCGAACCCAAGCCAGCGGTCGTGATCGGAGTTCAGCAGACGTTTTTTGGGGTGGCCGTGATCCTCACGACCGCACTTGCTATCGGTTGATCAGCAGCGGACCGCCGCCTATCGCTCGGGACCTGCGTCGGCGACCCGGCAAGGGCCGCTAGTGGCCGATACCTAACGCCTGGCAAGCGGCATCAGCGTCGGCTTCGGCTTGCTCGATCAGTTGACTGAGTAGCGGTCCGGAGATTGTGAGAAACGAAGGCAGGCGAGGCTGCACGTATTCCAGGAGTTCTTCGCTGCTCATCGCCTGAGCCAGGCTGTCGTTGCCCGGTACCGCAGAGGGGAACATCGCCAGATCAGCGACTCGAACGATGGCAACGATCTTGTCTTCCAGGGTCGACAGCTTGTCCGGCAGGGGATCATGGTGCTTGCGGACCGATTGTCGAATGGCGTCCGGGAGGCGCCACTTGACGCATGCCATGGCCCCGAGTTCGGGGTGGGTCAGTCCACAGATAGCTTGCTCTTGATCGATGAGCGTCTGGGGTGTGTCCCAGTCGCCTTCGTCAACCGCTCGTAACTCCTCGGGTGCTTCTTGAAAGAGCACGAACCGGCCGACGTCATGAAGCAGCGCGCAGGCGTAGACCTCCTCGGGTCTCACCCCTTCGTCATCGGGCACGTGGGTGGCAAGTAGCCGTGCCGCGTGGGCGACCTGTACTCCGTGGCGCCACAGGCTCTGTTCCCATCGGTCTCTTGGGACGAATACCTTGGTGACCGAAAGGGCAAGCACGAGATCGGTTGCACCCTTGCTGCCGATGCGGGCGATGGCGGTGGCCAACGTGGTCACGGGGTTCGAGGGCGCACTCGACGCCGAGTTGGCCGCGATCAGAAGGCGAGCCGCGAAGTTCGGTTCGGCTTCGATTATTTGAAGTACACGATCGAAGTAGTCTTCCGCTGTCGCATCGAGGGCCATCAAGTTGGCAAGCGCCAGCGGCAGTACCGGTAGGTTGTCGATGTGGGCCTCGAGACGACGTCGTAGATCCAGGTCAACTGCGGCGGCGGCCATGGTTGGACTCTAGACCCGAATGGGAACCGGGTCGGTGACCCGCTTACCCTCCGCCTCCGGTGGCGATGTCTCGTTCTTCGACGATGAGGCGGACGTCGGCGGTGGTGGTTCGATCCAATCGTTCGCTTAGTAGCGAGGCGATGCCGCTGGCTCTTGGGGCTCCTTCGGCAGGGCCAACGATGGCGATTGAGATCGTGTCGCCGCCGTTGGTTACCCGTGCGACTCGGTGCTCGGGATGGGGATCGATCCACTCCTCGATGGCCTCGTCGATCGTCGTTTCGTTGAGGAGATTCTCGGTGATCTGGGTGCCATTCAAGGTGAGCAGGCCGATGACCATAGCTGCCATCGTCGCCACCGTGGCCGCCGAGGTGCGAACTCGGTGTTGATTGTCGGCGAGTCGTTCGATGGGGGCAACGCCGGTGACGATGAACGTCAGCCCACCGACGATGAGGATGGCCAGCATGTTGGTTGAGAACAGCAGCAGGGCCCCATTGCCCGCCCCCCAGTCGCCCTGGGAGTAGGCGATTCCAACGACCGCGAGTGGGGGAACGAGGGAGATGGCGATTGCAACCCCGGGCAGCGCATCGGACACATCGGGACGGGACAGCCCGTATGCGCCAGCGGCTCCGGCGGCGACAGCGGTGAGAAGATCGAGCATGGTCGGTGTTGCCCGGCTCAGAATCTGGGTGTTGGTGGTGGGGTCGATCAGGGTCGGCGCTATCAACCCAAGGAATGCCCCAATCCCGATGGCCAGAACGATGCCGCCAAATGCGATCAGGGCGCTTTGCCCCAGCCTGCGCGGCCAACCCATCACGAGCGACACCGCCATCCCCATCAGTGGGGTCATGAGCGGTGCTATCAGCATGGCGCCGATTACCACCGCCGTTGAGTCGGTGATCACGCCCATGGAGGCAATGACGGAGGCGAAGGTCATCAGGGTGAAGAAGCGGGAGATCCGCCGCCTGCCGATCGGACCGTCGTAGAGGATCTTGCGATACAGGGTCTCGCGGTCGTCGATCGACTTCGGTTGCTCGGCAAGCCAATCGGTGATCAGCCGGCCCGAGTCGGCATAGCGACCCGCGCCATCGTGGTGACGGTCGATGGAGATTCTGATGACCAAGACCGAGATGAGAATCCAGACGAAGGCTGCCACGGTGGTCGTTGCTGACAGCAGCTCGACCGGGAACGCCGCCAGCAGGCCGGCCGCGGCCAGTAGCGCGAGGGTCCGGACGGCGAGCCAGGCTCGCTCGTCATCGGACTGCCTATCACGCCACTCGGACAAGGCGTGGCGAAGGCCGGTGATCACGATCGCCGCGGCGATGAGTCGACCGAGGAACGAATCCGATCGATCGGGTGATGCCACAAGAAACAGCCCGGCCGTCATCCCGGCCGCGGCGCTGACAATCCGGAGCATGTTGAACGGGCGGGAACGTATGGCCGTCCAACCCGAGGTAGCCGACAGGATGACCAGGCCGACACCGGTCAGGTTGCTGAGGATCCGACCGGACCGCTGAGGCCACAACAAAACGAGTGTTGCCACCGCGATCACCGCAAAGGCCTGGATGACCGCTGGGCTTCGGAGCATCGTGAGGTCGAAGCGAGCGAGATCGATCAGCGGCCCCGGCCCTACGTCATCGGCCTCTACGTCGCTCACCGCGTCTGCAACCGATGCTGTGGCGGAGAGATTCGCCGGACGTTCCCGGTCATCATCCTGCTCGTTCGGGTTGGTCATGCCTGTTGAGTATTCCACAACAAGCAACCGACTCGATAGAAGGCCGTTTCTGCATCAGGGGCGGGCTTGCGATCACAGGGAAAGGATATGAGAGTTTCACTTGCAATTAATTGTGTGTGCTGCGTGCGTTGGCCCCTTCAGGTGCCGGTAGTGGCAAGGAGGGCTACATGAGCCGATCATCACGATTCGAGGGCAAGATCGAGCACACGGTCGCCGACTCCACCGGGTGGTCGCCGACCCCCTCAAGGGTTCTTCATAAGTTCTCCATACCTTCTCTAAGATCTCGGTTCCTTCTTTCCTCATGATGGGTTTATGCCTGGCCAGATCGGACCGGGGTGAACTGCCAAGCAGGAGAAGAAGACGATGAGGACAGTAAAGAAGGCCACGATTGTTTTGGCGACGGCCGTTGGTCTCGCTCTAGCAGCAGCGAGTCCAGCCGCTGCGGAGACCGATGTTGCCGTCACGGTCACAAACGGCTCGATGACGATCACCGGCACCGATGGCAGCGACGTCATCACTGTCGATACACGCGGTGACGGTGGAACCTCATACCGGGTCACGGTCACCGATGCTGCCGGAGTGGTACACGAGACTCACCACAACGGTGTAACGGGGACCATCGTGATCGATACCGGTGCAGGCGACGACGAGATCAAGCTTGGGCACCACACTCCGACCTATGCCCACAGGTCACTAACTATTCGCTCCGGTACCGGCCTCGATTCGGTTCTACTTCGAGACGTCAGGGTCGACCAGGATCTTGTCCTAGACGGGAGCGGCACTACCCACCTGGTCAGAACCCAGGTTGGAGATGACCTCATGGGGACCTCGGGACCAGGAGTGATGCGGACGTTTGTCACCAGCTCAACGATCGATGACCTGCTGCAAATCCGCTCGACCGCGGGCGGGAACATTCATGTCGAGGCAACCGGTTCGGAGACCGGACGACTACGAATCACCGGCGGCAACAAGGTCGACCGAGTCCAGCTCTATACAAACGACCTGGGCCGGAACCCAAACATCAACCTCGCCGGTGGCAACGACGTGCTGTTCCTCATCACCGACAACACCTGGACCGGCAACGCGCCGATAAATCTTGGTGCCGGCGAGGATCAGGTACTCGTCGATGACCAGCCCGAGGATGGGGTACTCGCCGCATACCGCCTCGGTCGCATGAACCTTCGACTGGGCGCAAACGACGACATCGCTTTCATTCGGGCCCCGCTCACCGTGGCCGGCACCATCGTCGACGCCCAGGGTGGAACCGATTCGTTGAAGGCTGGTGGCCTGGAGAACCACCCAACGTCGCAGGCGACCTACCGCAACTTTGAAGACATCCAACCCGGCGGGCCGGAGTCAGCGGTGCAGCTGGACGTGTCGGCCGCAGGCGATCTGCGTATCACTAGCAGCGGCCAGCTCGACTACCTCAATATCGAGAACTTAGGGTCTGGCTACGGCGTTTACTGGCGGGTTACCGGCGATTCGGGCGACTACCAGCGGGTCGTCGAGGGCGTCAGCCGCCACGTCACAATTGATGCCGACACCGAGTATGTCTATACCGGCCTCAATGGCGGCTCTAGCACCTTCCAAGGGAACGTTACGGTGAACGCCGCAGCTGGTCATGATGTCGCAATCAGAATCGGCGCAGCGGACATCGGCGGCAACCTGAAGATTGCTGGAGCCGGTCCGCTCGACATCAACGTGACCGAAACGAACGTCGACGGCATGTTCGACCTGCGGAACACATCGGGAGGTTTCGAACTAGAGCTGCTACTGGTGACGTTCGGCCGGACCCGCATCGTCGGTAGCCCGGACACAGACGCCATCTGGGCCTATGCCAATGTTCAGCTCGGCACTGCACCGACCATCAACCTCGGCAACGGTGCCGACATGGTCGAATCGACCGACCTCTCCTGGGCCGGCAGACTCACCCTCCTGGCAGGTGGTGGTAACGATCACATCACCTTGGACGGCCAGGGCGGTCAGCACGGGCGAATGCGAGTTCTGATGGGTGGTGGCGAAGACGAGCTGGGTATCAGCGGCCTGGCCAACAACGGCGCAGGCTCGATCCTCCAGGGCGACGGTGGCGATGACAGATTGCGCTACCTAGCAGTACCGACGGCGGCGACGATTCGTACATTCGAAACGGTGGAACTCACCGCCTAGCGAACCCATCAGAAAGAGGGAGATACGCCGGGAGGGCGGGCCGCAAGGTCCGCCCTCCGCTAGGTCAGGGTGGCGTCGAAGTCGGTGGCCGTCTCGCCTGCGGTCACACAGAATCCTAGATTCCACCAGCTCGACCCGCTGCTCACCCAGGATCGACCATCTGGCGCGGTGTAGGTGAAGACGTAACAGCCTGGATCAAGCGTTATCTGGAACGACCCGTCGCCCTCGGAGGTGGCGGAACGCAGGAACGCACCTCGTGAGCCATCAGCGGTAGCGACGAACAGATCGATATTCACCCCCGAGACTGCACCGTTGCTGTCGGTAATCGAGCCGCCAGCCACCGCGTTGTTCGCTCCAACGCCGACATCAACGGTTGCCGGAACGTTGGTTTCGACCTGGCCATCGGAAAGGCAAACGTGGTGGTTGAGCCACGGGTTACCGGACTCTGCAAACGTCTCGCCGGTCGGGGCGACAAAGGTCAGCACAACGCAGCTCGGGCTACCGAGGTTGATCACATAGTCACCCGCAGAGCCTGTGGTGATCGTGCGAAGGTAGCCCAGGCGAGCCTGGCTCTGGTCCGACTGAAACAGGTCGATCTTCACCCCGGAAACGCCGGCCCCGGTGCGATCTACCACCGCTGCTTCGATGCGCGGCCCGTTGCCGGACCCGTTGATCTGAAGTTGGGCGTCAACCGCATCGTTTGCCTGGCCATCTCCTGGGCAGACAGCACGGTTGGCGTAGCTGCCGGTTGGGAACTCGGTGCCGCTTGGGGCAACAAACGTCACGAGATAGCAGCCGGCGTCTACCGCGAATTGATATCGCCCGTCCTGGTCGGTTTCGAGCGAGGCCAACCAGGTGGTCCTCGTTTCGTTGAACAGGTCGATCCCGACCCCCGCGACGCCGTCTCCAGCTAGGTCGGTAACCCGGCCGCTAAACCCGGCGTCTGGGCCTTCGCACTGACCTTCAAATGTCATGCCGGATGTGGTGTAGGCAACCCGGAACTGATCTGCGGCTGCGGTAGCCAGGGAGGTGCCAGCGATAACGCCGAGGTCGGTTTCAACGCCATCGGTAGTGGCCCAAACCTGATAGCTGGCTGCGCCTACGTCGGTCCATGACAGCGTGCCCGAACCGTAGGAACAGGTGAGGGTGCCGAGGCTGTAGTCATACCGTGTTGGTAGTGCCAGCGGAGTTGGTGCTGGGGATGGGCCCTGTGATGGGCCGGCACTGCCGTCTGTCCCGTTATGGGTGGCGGGAACTATGCGGCCAGGCTGCAGTTCCGAGGTGTTGTTGATCTGATCGATGGCTAGGGCGGAGATCGCTCGACCACTGGCGATACGAGCATCGGCCATCGAGAAGTTTCCGCCGCCGTCGGCGGTGACGGTTCCGATCCAGGCCAGACCGATTCCCGGGGCGGTGCCTGAAGTATCGAGCGTGCCGTCTGCCTGCAGGGTGCCTGACACGTAGATTTCGACCGTGCATGAGGCGCAGGCGGTCCCGAAGACCTTGCCGGGTCCAACGCCGGTTATCACCGGTGTGTTCAGCAGGTCCTGAACGCCGGAATCGCCGTCGCCGGCATCGTTTGTGTTGTTGCCTGACGGGGTGATGTCGATGGCCGGTGCTGGCGAAAGAATGCTCGGTACAAAGACCTGAACTTCGGCCAGCGACAGGTAGCCGCTGCCTTCGAGCTGCACCCGGACGTAACGGCCCTGGACGCCGACAGGGATCGATAGTGATGATGACGACAACGAGTTGACGTGTTGACGCCAGATGTTTGGATCGGCGGCAAGCTCACTGAAGCTCCGGTTTCCGAATGGTTGGGAGGAGACAAAGACCGAGAAGTTCGAAAGTCGGTTCGTGCAGCAGTCGGTCCTGTTAAACAACACGATGTCCGAGATCTGGCTTGCGGTCTGAAGGTCGACCTGCCACCAGCTGTGTTGCTGGTTTGCGGTGTGGGTTACCGAGCCGTTGTTGTAGACCCCGTTCGTATTGCCGTCGATCGCCCGCCCCGCTCCGCCTCCGAAGTCGGTCGCTGACTGGGAGGCCACGCCGTCGGTGGCCACGTTTGTCGCCGCCCCGGACTGGTTCCGGTTATAGAACTGGCCTTGGGAGATTCGGTTGCTATGGGTGTAGGTCGGGTAGTAGAAGAAGTGCTGATTTGCGATGTAGTTGTTGACCTCGAACTGCGACAGCGGCTGGTTGGCCACGATGTTCTCGTAGAAGATGTGGTCGGTGCCGGTGAGGAAGACGTTGGTGCCGTTAGGGATGGCTGCTCCGTTTACGCCGACCCCGACCCGGTTACCGACGAAGGTGTTCTCGCCGGTGTAGTTGTGCTTCGACCACAATCCTGAGTCGTTTCCGCCGACCACGTTCCTGGCGATGTAGTTCCCCCGGGGGAAGTCCTTCAGGCCGATGCCGTAAGTGTTCCCGGAGAACGAGCTGACCGAGTTTCCGTCACCCATCGTTCCAATCCAGTTACCGATGACCGAGTTGCCGCGGGCATCGTGAGACAGCTCGATGCCGGCTCGGCCGATGTGTCCGCCGACCAGATTCCGCTCAAGCGGACCGTCGCCACCGATGAGGTTGCCCCAGGTCCACCACTGCAGGTCGATGCCGTGGACTTGCCGAAGCTTTCCGGTTAGCGATGGGTTGAGTCCAACCACGTTGTTCTGGACCAGGTTTTCGTGGGATTCGCCGTGGTTGATACGCATGGCGTAGCCGCCGTTACCTGAGATGACGTTCCGGTCTTCGAGGTTCGGGGCTCCAATCACGTTCTGGCTTGCGCCGAGCTGCATCAGCACCCCAACACCGGTGTCTCCGCCGCCGACTCCGATGGGGTTCTCGTAGGTGCCGGCGGCGTTTGTGCCGATGAAGTTGCCGAGTAGGCGGTTGCCGTTCGCCAGGTCGCCTTCGATGAGGAATTCGATCCGGGCGCCATAGGCCGCGACCCCCTGGACGACGTTCGCCGCGGTCCCGATCTTCACCATCGTCTTGTTTGGCGGACCGGAAATCTCGATGAGGATGTTGGCGTTCGATCCGGCGGCTGCGGTGTTCTTCGACGCACCGGGTTGGGTGTAGCCATCGATCGTGGTGGGGCCGGTGCTGTCGTTGATCGTCGGGAGGGTCGAGCCAACCTGGATGGTCTTCACCCCTCCGCCGGGGATGGCGAAGACGATTCTGTTTGGTCCGTTTGTGACGTTGGCGTGGCTGATGGCAGCCCGCAGAGAACAGTTCCCTCTGGACGTGAGACACTGGCCGTCAGAGGCATCGGCGTCGGCCCGGTCGCTGGTGGTGTCGACGGTGATCGTCCCGGCGTCTTGGGCCATCGCTTGAGATCCGACGGCTAGAAACAGGACAGTGGCAAAAAGCAGGGAAATCGTTGCCTTCGCAGCAAGCGACGCAGTTGCGCCCTTCAAGATCGGCGAGCCCAAGGGCGCGCCGGTTTTTGGGACCGCTTGAATGACCGAGGGAAGAGTCATCTTTTGACGCTAACCGAGCGCCTGACATCACAGGTTTGGCGCCCGTGAGCAATGTTCACCGATGAGTTGTTCCGCCCAAAGTGCGGATCGCAGCCGTTTATGGCCTGTCTTTAGCTGGTTTTGAGCGGTGTTAGTGGTCGAGCACGTTGAGCGTCATTGCTCCCTGCACAACGCTGCCAGCACCCTGCCTGATGAGTGGCGCATCTCCTCCGGCACAGCTCGGCGCCGCCTCGACGGCATCACCAGCATCCTGCTGATCATCGAGTTGGAGAACCACCGCCGGGTCGAGCAGGTCGATAGCACCCGAGCCGAGGCGGGTGGTCACCGGGTTGGCGAGTCGAAGACCTAGTCGGTATCGGCCAGGAGCCAGTCGGAGGCTTGGGATCGATACCCGCAGGGTGGTTGAGCCCGGCGTCAGGCTGAGCGGTGGACCACCGGCGTCGGCCGAATCAAGGTTGAGTAGCAGCAGACCGGCTTCGGTGCTGAAGGTGAGGCCGACCGACGAAACGTCGACCGCTTCACGAGCCTCAACGGCGAGGTCGAGGGTCAGCGGGGCACCGCTACCAATGGTCGAGCTACTCGATTCTCGGGTACTGGCCGCCGGGGTGTTCACGTGCGGATTGATAGTGACGGCCGAGAAACGAGCCTGGCCCGTTCCCTGTCGCTTCTCATCATCGAGCGAGATCTCGTCGCCCGAGCGGGTGCTTACGCCAGCTAGCCGTCGATAGTTCTCGACCGCTTCCGCGGTTGGGCCATCAAATAGGAGCTGACCTCGTTCCAGCAGGATGCCTCGATCGCAGAGGGCGACGGTGGCCTCGAGGTTGTGGCTGACAAACAGGACGGAGCGGCCGCTTCGAGCGACCTCGCCCATCTTCGACAGACACTTTTCCTGGAACCGGGCGTCACCAACCGCCAGCACCTCGTCGACGATCAGGATTTCCGATTCAAGATGGGCCGCGACGGCGAACGCCAGCCGCATGAACATGCCGACCGAATAATGCTTGACCGGAGTGGAGGCGAACTGTTCCATCTCGGCGAAAGCCATGATCTCGTCGAGCTTGCTGCGGATCTCCGCCCTGCTCATGCCGAGAATGGCGCCGTTGAGGAAGACATTCTCAACGCCGGTCAACTCCGGGTGGAAACCGGAACCAACCTCGAGCAGCGAGCCGATCCGCCCTCGAACCCGGATTTCGCCCTCTGTGGGGCTGGTAATCCGAGACAGGACCTTTAGCAGCGTTGATTTCCCGGCGCCGTTTCGCCCGATGACCCCGAGAACTTCACCCTCAGCAACGGTGAACGAAAGATCTCGAAGGGCCCAGAGTTCTTCTCGTTTGCCCTTGGGCTTGCGTTTAAAGCCGGAAGCCAGGACGTCCCGGAGGGCGCCGTACTGTTCACGCTCTCCCAGCAGGTAACGCTTTGATACCCCTCGGGCGTCGATGGCCAGAGGGCCCAATGCAGCCGACGGCGACGCGCTAGACGACATCGGCGAATGTCCCCTCAGCGCGATTGAAGATCATCACACCACCGAGGAGCACACCGATGGTGACAACCACCGAAGTGGCCACAGCAGCGACCGGTGGGAACGTTGAGCCAAGCACCGACCAACGGAACAGCGACACCGCGGTGGAGACCGGATTGAGGGCGTAGAACGGTCGCCAGGCGTCGGGGATGGTGTCCGCCGAATAGACGATCGGCGAGGCGAACATCCAGACCTGAAGCATGAACGGCACGGCGTATTTCACGTCCCGGAAATGCACGTTCATCGCCGATAGCACCAACCCGAACCCGATGGCCGAAGCAACGATCATCACGATCGGCACCGGGAGGGCGAGCAGCCGGAACGAGAACGGGTTCTGCTCGGTGGCCACCACCAGCATGACCAGAACGGTGCCGATAGCCATCTCGACAAGGCCGGCCAGAACGGGCGCAACCGGAAGCATCAATCGGGGGAAATAGACTTTTGAAAGCAACGCTTCGTTGTCGACCAGGCTGTTGCTGGCCTGACCGAGGGCGTTGGCGTAGAAAATCCACATGACAAGACCGCACAGGGCGAAGCTCGGGTAGGACACCCCACCGCTGTCGACTCCGACTAGGCGACCAAAGATCACCGAGAAGATAACCATCGCCACCAGCGGTTGGAACAGAGCCCACAGCGCCCCGATGGCCGTTTGTTTGTAACGGACCTTCAGCTCCCGCCACACCAGGAAACCCTGCAGTTCGCGTCGTTCCCAAAGCTCGCCCCATGGCACCGGAGAGCGGTGCGGAGTCAAAATCACGGTGTTGACTTCACCACTCGAAAATGGAGAGTTTGATGGGTCGCTCTGCTCAGCAGGATCGACACTGCCGCCGGCGGATGTCACAGGGTCAAGGATGCCACGCCTTTTACGGAATATGTGGTGCGGACGATGAGGACATCTCCCTGCCATTACATTCGGAGACGATGAATAGCGGGGCACCGGGCCACACCACAGACAGAGCGTTCTTTGTGACCGCAATCCGGGGTCCCGACACGTCCGAGCTTGGTTCGATCGGCGCCGCGGGGGAGGCAAACGACCTACTGGCGGCCATCCCGGAGCTGGATTCCGACGACTGTTGGCTGGTTTTTGTGCCAGCGACGCACCCCGATGCTGCGAGCGCGGTGGCCGAGTTACGCTCGATCCTGGCCGAGAAACATCAACCCAGCCACCGTCAGCAGGTCGCCATGGTCATAAACCCGGCGCTTAACGTCGAGGCGGTGGGCGGTCACCGTGCGATGGCGACCTGGCTGCGCCGCTTCGCTTCCGTCGATCTGGCTAGCCAAGTCGCTGACGCTGTTGATGTCACTGTTGCCGTTCGACCGGCGGCGGTTCTGACCGTCGGCGGCTTTGACACAGTAAGCGCTGGACTTGGGTTGGCTGATCTAGCAACTCGACTGCGACGTGGAAACTGGCGGGTGGACGGAGCCCCAACCGATCCGGTTTCGCTGCAGGGCCTAGAGCCGCAGCTGAGCGCCCGGGAGCGGTTACGGTCAGCGGCCGATTGGCATCGGCGCTATGGCGATGGCGACAGCTTCCACCGTTACCAGCGACTGGTATGGCGGGCCGCGGCGCTGGAGGCAACGGTTGGCCGGCTTAAGGCCGACTCTCAGTCACAGGCGACGATTGGGCAGATCCTTACCGATGCTCGATGTGGCTGGCTCCGACCGCGACCGGATGAAGAACAGCAGGGTGTCGGCCTTCGAGCAGATTGGCGTTTTCTGCTACCGAACGGTTCGGCCCGGCACCTGCTGCTGACCGGATCTGCCGCCGCTGACAGCGGAGCGCCCGGAACCGGCGAGCTGCATTTTCTGCAGTCTGACGACTGGGCCGAGCAGGTCTCGGTTCACCAGGTTCCAAGCGACGCAACAGCCCCTGAGGTTGTTGTGATTGGCCTTGGCCAGCCACCCGCTGGGCCCCTCGCCGCTGCAGCGGAAAACGCCACGGTGGTATTGGAGCTTGATGGCGGACCGCTCGGCCGGATCCGTCGGGCCAGAGCGCTCCAGGCTGCAGGATTCACGACAACGGCCCAATACCTGGTTACCCCCGACCTAGCTCGGGCCAAACGATACGTTTCGCTCAGCGATGCTGAGGCCATCCGCTGGCTGCTCAGCCAGCCACCCCCGGTCCCCGGTGCAAGACGTGGGCTCAGCAGGGCCACGGTCGGTCTTGGCATTCGGACGATCTCAGCCGCAGTCGCCAAGCTGGCATCGATCCCCGTGATCTCCGCCCTGGCCGGAGCGGGGGCGCAAGGCCTGGCTATCGCAACCAGAGCACAACCTCAGCGGCAGACCGTCGATGCAGCGTCTGATCTGCCCCGGATTCTGATGACCAGCGGCCACGACGAAGGCAGCCGCGCCGTGCTGGTTTCGCTTGCATCCGAGCGGCTCGAACGAACGGTGACCAAGATGTCGCCACGGCCCCGGTACAACAGCAACACCGAGACAGAAGCCGAGGTAATCCGCTCCGTCCGAACGCTGATCAACCGGTCCGGTTCTTCCGATGCTTCATACTCAAGCTCGTCATCAAGCTCAGTCACCGTTTCATCCAGCGGTCCGGCTAGGGCCGACTCGCTGCTCCCGGTGATCAAGCCGCCGGTGGTACTGGGCCAGCTGCGTGGCTCCCAGGAGGCATACGCCGGACGTTGGACCGCTACCGACCTCTGCAATCGGGCTCCCGACAGCCGCCAGCATGTGCTGACCACGGTACTTGGGGCAATCGACGAGCTTTGCCTGGCCACGGTGACCGAAATCGTTCCCTGGTCGGCCGAACTGTTCGATCGTTACCTCGGTGATCTGTTCGACCGCTACCGCGCCGAGATCGGTTGGAGCTCAACGCTCGAGGTCTTCAGCGCAACGCTTACAGAAAGATCCGACACGCTGGCTGGCCACTCGATCCCCCTGGTTCAGCGACACTACGACCTCGGGCCGTGGAACGTTGTCTTCGATGACGACGGAGAAGGGCTGACCGTCATCGACTGGGAACTGGCGCCTCCAAGAACCATCGGCCAAGCGGGACTAGGCGGTGCGGACCAGCTGTATTTCTCCAAGTACTGGCTCCACATCGCCATGGGCACCGAGTCGGTCGATGATGAGCTGCAAGCGTTTGAGTTTGTGACTGGAGCAAAGCAGGCAGCGGCGGCGAAAGGTCTCACCGAGTCGCTCGACAGGCTCGGCATCGACCGCCGGTTCGCCCCGCTTTTAGCCGGGCACCTCTGGTTGGAGGTCGCCCTATACACCGCGGCCAGACGGGCAGAAAACGGTGGAGACCCCGGCAGCCCAGCCCGATACGTCGAAACGCTGGCCAGCCGTAGAGCAGAGCTACTCCAGTTCTGGAGCTGAGCTGTTAACCGGGGCTGACCTATCGGCTCAGGCTATGTACCGGTGCTGACCTATCGGGTCAGGCTGTATACCGGTGCTGACCTATCGGGTCAGGCCTTTTGCGGCGATGGTTTTTATTAGGGAGCGGGGTGCGATGCCGAGCGCCAAGATCCAGGCCATGGCCATCGCTCGGCGGGGGAGCGGCAGGTCTGACCGGGCGGCAGCTGCTCGAAGGCCCGATCGCAGCAACCGCGCCCGTTCATCGGCCAGGTAGGGGTGATCGGAGTGCGGATCGCCGCTGTCACCGGCATTGCCTACCCGGAACGACGTCAACCGCATGGCGCTGTTGGTCAGGGACACAAAACCGTCGGGGTCATCTGGGGTCTTAAGCCCAAGCGCCCGCCCATGGTTGATCAGCTGCGACCTTGTTTCTTCGGTGCGAACCAGAATCGATCTTGCCCGCTCTAGATCGAAGCCCGATCGATGGTCGGCGTTTTCCCCGTGAATCCGGTACTCGCCGAGCGTGGTTTCGATGGCCGCAACCTCTCCGGTCAACGCCGTGAGGTTCGACAGGTAATGGTCAGCGGAGATGCGATACGGCGCCACAGGGATCGGCATAAACCGGGTCAGCGCCGAGCAGCGAAAGGCATTCCCGCTCGTCGGCTGCCATGGAATGTCATCCGGATTTTTCAGCACCCGCCGCCGGAGATCGCCGTCTGGCAGCGCCTGCCCGGGGTCCGGGAAGCTGCCTGCGAGATACATGCCCCTTGCGTCGATCCATTGCAGTCGGAATAGGCAGCGATCAACCTGGGGATCGGCCTCGAACCGCGAGACGACCGTTTCAACCGCTTCTGGAACGAGCCGATCGTCGGCATCGAGGAACAACACGTATGGAGTCGACGTCCTGTCCCAGCCAGCATTCATTGCCGAGGCCTGACCGCCGTTGCTGTTGCGAACGATCAGCAACTGAGGGAACAGACTCGCAAGCTCGTCGAGCACCGAAATCGACTCATCGGTTGAACCATCGTCGACGACAACAACCTGGCACGGCACCGTTTGGTCGAGAGCCGAAGTCACCGCCACAGCGAGGAAGCGGTCGTAGTTGTAGTTGGTAATCACGACCGTAGCTACCGGCGGCCCCGCTGGTTCGATACCGCTCAACTGGGGGAGACCACCTGGTGATATTCGGCCTCGATCTGATCGATAATCTTGTCGACGGCGAAGCGCTCCATGGATACCAGCGCCGACGCTGACCGTCTTTGACGTAGCTCGCCGTCGGCCAGCAGGTCGATCATTGCGGTGGCTAACGCATCAGCGTCGCCCGGTGGGACAAGGCTCCCTCGGTCCTCCCCGAGGATCTCAGACAACCCGCCAACATCTGAGGCCACAAGCGCGCAACCTGCCTCCATCGCTTCGATCGCGACGAGCCCAAACGGCTCAGGCCACAGTGAAGGCACAACCCCAATCGTGGCCTTTGACCACAGCGCCTTGACGACCGGGTTAGGCACCGGTCCGAGCTCAAAGGTGCCAGGAGGGAGGGTGATCTCGCTACTCATCCGCTCACCGACGATGACCAACGGGGTGTGATTGCCGCCAGCCCGCATGAGCGTGACCGCCTCGGCCAGCACCGAAACGCCCTTCTCGGGACGGATGTCTCCAACGAAGAGCATGAATGGTTGGCCCTCGAGCTCGGGCGGCAGCGGAGTCTCTTCCGCCGGTGGCCCCTGAACCGATGGCACCGGGTTGTAGATCACGGTCGCCGACGGATCGTCGCCGAGGCCACTGAGCGATTCGGTCGCCGCCGAGACCGAAATCCATCGGTCGGTCCTGCGGTTCTCCAACAGCCCGGCGGCTCGAATCCCCAGGGTCACCGCAACGCCTCGCACCGCTCCGTAGTGATCGGAGGCGCAGCTCAAACAGCGCCGCAGTGCCGGACCTTCACAGATCGCACCGTCGCGCCACATGGTCTTCTTTGCGCAGCCACGGGTGTAGTAGTGCAGTGTTGTCACGAACGGAATGTCTCGGCTGACCAAACCAGGTTGCGCCGATCGGGCCAACCAGTCATGCCCGTGAATCACATCGGGAGCAAACTCTTTCACCGCTGCCCGGAGATCCTTAACGCTCAACGGATCGGGGAACGGTGGGGCCCACGGTCGGTCAACATGGGAGAACCGGGCGCCAACCCGCTGGGCTAGATGCCCAACGGTGAACACGGTGACCGGGCCATCCTCGGTCCGTTGCGGAGTGTCGCCAGAGGTCGGCAGGGTAGCAACGGCGACCTCGTGGCCCCGCTCGACGAGAGCGTGGGCCAGCGTTCGCACGTGGATCTCAACCCCGCCGATGAACGGGTGGTAGAAGTCGGTTACGAACAGGATCCGCATCGGCACCGCTCTTGCTCCAGCATCGACCGAGACAGCGGCACCTCAGCCGCCGGCCGTCCAAGCACCGCCTCAAGGTAAACCTGTTCGATCCGGTCGGTGATGGAGGCCCAGGTTTCACCTCTGCGGGGAGTGTCGACCGGTGTCCGAGCGGTTGTTGGATCAGCGTTTTCAGCGAGACAGCGAAGCACGATCTCTGCCACCTCGTGTTTCGTAGCCCGCGGCGGAACCGCACGAGCCGATCCGGTGGCGGCGATCTCGCTGAGTGCGCTGCGGTCGAGGACCACAAGAGGAAGCCCGGCATCGAGAGCCTCGTGGGCCACCATGCCATGGGATTCGTAGTCGCTGAGAACTACCGCGACCGATGCGGAGCCGAACAGCGCATCCAGTCGATCTCGACTTTCAGAGGGAATGCTGTCGAAGGTCACCCGATCGCCGATGTCGAGGCGGTCCACCATCCGCCGAAGCGTGTTTTCGTATGGACCCTTGCCGAGGATCAGCAACCGAGCGCGAGGCTCGCCGGCCAAGATCTTTGGCATCGCCTGAATGATGCGATGATGCCCCTTGTACCGCACAAGCCGACCTGCAGTGAGAATGACCCGATCGTCGGGCTTCCAGCCGGCGGTTGTCGGGTTCGCCTCCGGAGGGTTCTCTTCCGAAGTCCCACCTTCGGCGAGCTCCGATGTTGGTTGGGTCGGTCGATCAACGCCGTTGGGGATGATCTGGATCTCATTCGACGCGATTCCGACACGTTTGCTGAAGAGGTCGGCCTCAAACTTCGAGACACCGATGAGGGCAGCGCTCCGCAGAATGTAGGGCTTCAGCAGCGCCACCTGAAGTGGGCGAAGGAGGTTTCGAAGTCGCGACGAATGACCCCCGCTGTGAAAGGTCAGCACCGTGGGAATGCCTTCGGCCTGAGCGGCCCGCAAAGCCAACGGCGCGACCGCGGTGTGATAGCCCTGAACGTGGGCAAGGTCCCATGGCCGACTGGCGATCAGTTTGCGCATCTCGGGGGCGAAGTAAAGGTCGCTTCGTCGGGGGTAGGCCCTGACCCGCACAACCTCGAACCCGTCGATCTCTTCGTGTTTCGGAAGGGACCCGTTCAGATCGGTGGTGAGCACGGTGACCCGATGTCCGCGCGCTGCCAACTGAGCTGCCACCTGCCCGGTGTGAATCTCGGTGCCACCGACAAAGGGAGAAAACCGCGCGCTGATGAGCAGAATCCGAAGCGACTCGCCGTCCGGCGGAACGGGATCGCTCATACCGCACCGCCTGAGTAACGGTCTGATGCGCCGCCGGTCGTCGTGCCTGCGGCGCTCGAGATTATGGAGAAGACGGCGTTGCAGCCAGCTGGCTCAAGGTCGAGTTCATCAACGAGGGCCCAGCTCTTACGGTCGTACACCGCGATGCGGGTCGGGGCCGGTTGGGTAAACCCGGTCCGGACCCAACTCAACGCTCCGCGGACCTTGGTGTGGCGGATTCGAGAGAAACCGACGATTGCGTAGTCGCCGACGAAGGTGAGCCCGCGGCACCAGCCGAGCAGGATGTCATCTCGTTTCCCAACCAGCGGCTGTTCGAACCGGACCTCGAAGGTTTCGGTGTCGGCGGCAACTACGTGGCCGTCAACGGTCGTGAAGTAGACGAGGTCATCGAGAACCACGCCGTCATGGCAGCGCTCACGATTAATGCCGATCCGGCGTGAAGTGTCACCAACCTGGACCGCATCTCGGGTCTCGAAGCGGTTGACCCATAGCGAACCGTCGGGCATCCGGAACAGATAGTTCGGGTGGAACGTGTGGGGCTTGAGCTTGGTGTTGATGCGGTAGTCCCGCGTCATGTCGACACGACCGACGTGGTCTTCGCCATCGACTCGCCACATGGACACCAGCTCACCGTCGAGCGAAACCTCGATCACCGCGTCCTGGCCGGAAGACACCACACAGACGGTCTCGGGCCTCTGGTCTTCAGAGACAGGGCCTCGGAGCGGACCGGGAACGGCGTGATGTACGTCGTTGAACAGCGGGTGGCTTATGTGGTGCAGCAGCTCGAAGTCCGGATAGCTGAAGATCATGGCTTCGGTTTGGCTGCAGGCATAGAGCCGGTCGCCGATCAGCTGAGCCGACTTAAACAGCACAGGATCTTCTGGGCCGTAGGTGCCGGGCCGCGAATGCCATTCGTGCACCGGGTTGGCAAGCCTGTCCGACACTTCGATAGCAACGCCGCTTCCATAGCCGTACCACTGGGTGTCGAGCTCGCGCATGCCCGCCGGGTTACGTTGTTTGCCGCCAAGAACGTGGATCGTCCCTAGCTCCGCAAACGCGTCGCGATGTGCTCCAGGTTCCCCGCTAGATCTGGAGGCAGCCGAGTCTGGCTGATCAGCGTGAGGGACGCGCATTCGTGACACCTTGGGTTCGTGTTACCACCGGGCGGAGCGTCGCCTAGATGCGTGCAGCTCCAAGCTTCTACGTTAAGCGTTCTAAACCCTCTAAACACAGCTGCTGTATCAGCGATCTAGCCCACCGATAGCCACGGAGTGGGTGATTTCGCTCAGCGGTCTTCAGGCTCGCCGCATCGAAGTCGAGAACATGCCAGGTTCGGCGGATTCTCACATCGGCGGGATGGCTGGCCCTACGATGGCATTAAGTCGGTCAGAGGGGACCGGCTCTGAGAGGGGAACGATGGGTCAGTCGACGATGTGGTCTTCGGTTACCGCTGATTATCAAGACCAGCCGAGGCGAGCTCTTGGGTTGTACGCCGCTTGGGTTCTTGCGTTGATCGCCATCGTAGGAGTCGCCTATCGGGTGCTGTTCCCCGATGGTCGAGCGCACCTCGGCGATGCCATCCAACTCCAGCTGTCAGCGCTCGACGAGGCACCGCTCGATCGCTTCGATGCCGACAGCGATGCCACCGCTATCGCCAGCGCCCTCTGGCCAGACACGGTGCTCGCCGCGGTGTACCTGGCCGGGCTCGGACTGTTCCTCATCGCCTGGTGGGGTCGTTCCTGGGATGTTCGAGAAGACCAGAACCGGGCCGCCGGTCGCACGTTCTTGTGGCTCGCCGGCGCAGCGATCGGCTTCACCGCTTTGGCCAACCTGTTAACCCGCAGTCGGCTCGACGTTTCGGGTGGGGGGTACGAACTCGGCCCGGCCGCCACGGTGGCAACCCTGGGCTGGATCCGCTGGTTGCTGACCACCGTCCTCGTGGTGGCGTTTGTGGCGACGACGGTGGCGTGGCTTATCCGGGCCGTGGCCCAGCTCTACCGGGCGCTGTTCGACAAGGCCGACGCTGATGCATACGAACCGGGCACCGTGAGCTGGCCGGTTGAGGGCGGGGGGCGCCCTCGGTTCGCGGTCTCGTTATCCGGTGGCGGGATACGGTCAGCGGCGTTCAGCCTTGGTGCCCTATCGGCGCTTGAAGAAACCCCGGTCGAGGACCCGGCCCCCGGCAGCTCGGCCGGCCTGCTCGGACAGGCCGATCTCATTTCGAGCGTCTCCGGCGGGGGTTACGCCTCCTCCGCCTGGCGAATAGCGGTTGGAACAACCGAGGGTGAGCACACCTCGGAGCCGATCATCGGTAACCCAAACGAGTGCGCCCTGGTGCACAGCCGGAAACGATTTCAGTACGACAGCAAAGCCGATGAACCGACCCAGAAGTTGTTCCCCCGCATCCTGGACCGCCGCCGCTACCTGAGTCAGGGGCGCGGCGGATTGGTGGTCACCGCGGCCTGGACCGTGGTGCAGTTGGTATGGCATTTCAGCCTGCTGTTACTTCTGATCGGGCTGATCGCCTGGCCGATCGGGCGCATGATCCGGTCGCCGATCATCACATCGGCCGACGGCAGCGTGCAGTTCTCGCTGCTGGCCGGGCCGGGGCTGCTGGTGCTGTTGGTAGCCGGCGCGGTGTTAGTCGCTCGCTCGTTCACCCGCCCGGGTATGTGGCGCCAGGGTTGTGACTACGCGCTATCGGCGCTCTTGGCATTATCTGCCGGTTTGCTCACCGTGTTGGTTCTGCTGCCCTGGTTAGCCACCGTGTTGATCCCGGAGCTCGCCGCCCTGCTGCCGGGCGGCGGCAGAGCCCAGTCGGGTGTGGCCACCTTGTTGACCGGTGGCGTCGTCGCCACCGTGTGGCGGGTCATCCAGGCGCCGCTTAAAACCTATGCCGCGTACCTCGGCGGGGCGCTGCTGGTCATCGGGCTGGTGTTGTTCGGCGGTTTGGTCTCCTTACACGCCGCAACCGACGATCGACTGTTTACCGGCAACTGGACCCTTTGGTTGATCGCCCTCGGGGGCTACCTGCTGGTCATGGTGATGATCAACCCCGATCTGTGGTCGATGCACCCGGTCTATTGCCGGAAGCTGGCCGCGACCTTCGCCAACCGGCTCACCGATTCAGGTTGGGAGGAGATGAGCCGCTCGTCGGATCATCCTCCGCTGTCCGAATACGCCAATGCTCCCGGGCCGAAGCCGCTGATATGTACGGTGGCGGCCAGAATGGATCGGGCGAATACCGGTGTGCCGGTGGTGTCGCTCACCTTCGAACCGGACCATGTCACCGTTCACCCCGGTCCGGGAACCGATTCGGTGGCCATCGAGACCGCGGCTTATGAGCGGATGTTCGGTGGGCGTGTGAGGGCTCGCTGGATGCAGAGCGTGATCGGCCTGGCTGCGATGTCGGCGGCCGCGGTTGCGCCGTCGCTCGGTCGGATGAGTCTCGGTTCGACCAACGCGCTCATCGCCGCCCTCAATCTGCGCCTCGGCGTGTGGATGCCGAACCCGCTGTACAAGAAGGGACGCAGGGCCGGACCTGATATGGCGGCCATGTTTAAGGAGATGGTTGGCCACTTTGTCCTCGACGACCCCAACCTGTACGTCACCGATGGCGGTCACTGGGAGAACCTCGGCCTGGTCGAGCTGATACGACGGCGCACGGCCATCATCATCGCCGTCGACGCCTCAGCCGATCCGCCATACAGCTTCAAGGCCCTCGGGGAAGCGATGGAGTTGGCCCTGCTGGAATGCGGCGCCGACATTCGATTCGAGCCCGGCGAGATCGATGCCATGAAGCCGGACAACGCCCCCCGGTCGGCCAAGAACTGGGCCACGGCGACCGTCACCTATGAAGACGACAGCATCGGGCGGCTGCTGTATGTCAAGGCTCAGTCATCCAGCGCTATGCCGCTCGACGTGCTCCGGTACTCCAAGGAAGACTCGGACTTTCCCAACTACTCAACCGCGAACCAGTTCCTTAGCGAAGCCGAATTCGCCAATCTGGCGATCCTCGGCCGGGAGTCGATGATTAGGGCCCTTGACGATCAGCGAGACTGGCTGTTCGAGCCGGTTGAACAGCCGGTGATCGACCTGGCATCGGCCAGCGGCGCAAGCCAAGACCCCATGGCCGCTGAGGCCACGACCTATGGAGCCCCCGTAGGGGAGCCGATGGCCTCGGCTTATTCGCTGGCAACCGAGCCGATCAAGGTCGAGGCTCCGCCACCACTCAGAGAGGCTCCGGTGGCTGCCGATTTCGCTTTGTGATCGACGATCCGGCGCCATGCCTGAAGCGGCACTCGTACATCGGTTCTCTTACATTGGTTGTCGTACATTGGTTGTCGTACATAGTACGAAACCTGGGCTAGGATGGTGGGCAGGAATCCGAGAGAGGCCACGATGACATCTGCCAAAAGTGCACCTTCAGCCGCGGCCAGCAAAGAGAAGCCAAAAGCCAAATCACCGAAAGCCGGATCACCGAAAGCCAAGTCGCCAAAGCAGCGGCTAACCGCGGAGCGAGTCATCGATGGGGCGATGGGGTTGGCCGATGAGATCGGTACCGCAGGGCTCACAATTCGTAAGCTTGCCGATCATCTCGACACTAAGCCGATGACGATCTATCACCACGTCGCCGGTAAGGAAGCGATCCTCGACGGCATCGTTGATCGGGTCTTTGCACAGATCGACAAACCCCCGACCGATCTCGGGTGGAAGGCAGCGATGCGGCATCGCTGTATCTCGGCACGGGAGATTTTGGGCAACCACCCCTGGGCTGCGCCGCTCATGGAATCGCGGGTCCATCCGGGGCCGGAAACGTTGTCTCACCACGACGCGGTACTCGGCTGTCTGCGCTGCGGTGGACTGTCGTGGCAGATGACGGGGCATGCCTACGCGCTGCTCGACGCCTTCGTCTACGGTTTTGCCCTCCAGGAAGCGGCCATACCCGCCACCGGGGGAGAGGAAATGGAGGAGCTGGCCGAATCGGTGATCGAGCCGATGCCGGAAGGGCTCTATCCGAACCTGATCGAGTTCACCATCGAGCATGTGCTGCAGCCCGGCTACGACTTCAGACAGGAATTCGAATACGGCCTCGACCTCATTCTCGATGCCCTTGAGGTAACGGTCGACGGCCAGCAGCCGTAGCTACGACGAGTTGGTCAATCCGTCGATCCGTCGATTCAGTTTGTTGCAGCGACCGACAGGTCGGCGACGATTCGGCCTTCGACGATCTCGCAGCGGTAGATGGCGAGAGGGTCTTTCACCGGCTTGCGGATCGGGTCTCCGGTCCGCAAGTCGAATCGGCCGTTGTGCTTCGGGCACTCGATGGCACAGTCGAGGATCAGCCCTTCGGCCAGGTGGGCCAGACCGTGGGTGCAGAGCCCGTCACTAACCGCCACCTCGTCTTCGGCCAGGCGGTAGACCGCGTAGGTGCGTCCGCCGACGTCGACCCTCCGAGCTTGGCCGATCGGCACCGCGGTGATCGGACCGAGGTCGGCCTGGGAACCGGCCTTCAGATCCTCGCGGACCATCGGTCCAACATCGATTGGGTCGATGCCGGCGCTGGATACCTCGGGTACACCTCGGTTTTCCAGCTCCCAGGTCGGGTCTTTCTCCTGCTGTCTAAGCGCTCCCAGTAGTTCGCGGTAGGCGGCAGCGGTGTTCGGCAGCGCAGGCGGCAGCGAGTCTTTGATCTCTTCGTGCAGCGCAGGCAGCGCGTAGTAAGGAACGCCGGGGAACAGGTGATGCTCGACGTGGTAGTTCATGTTTGAGTACAGCCAACGGAACACCGGGTTCATGTAGACCGTGCGGGTGTTCAGTCGGTGATCCAGCACATCTTCTTGCAGTCCAGCGTGCTGGGTGAGGCCGAAGAAGACCACCAGCCAAGCGCCATACATGGTGGGGAGGCCAACCAACAGCACCGGTAGTGGCGTCCAGGCGATCAGCGACCACGCAACCGCAGCCAGGTTGATGGCCACGATAATTCTGTCTTCCCAAATGAGGCGACGCTGCTCCGATGCCGGAATGAAATCGGCTGCTTCCGGGTCGATCTGTCCGGCGGCGTGTTTGGTCATACGCCAGAACATCTCCGGCCCGCCCCGAAGGTGGCTGAAGATCAGCGGGATCTGTCGCATCCGCGGCGGCCGCTGGAAAACGATCTCGGCGTCGCGGCCCACGATGATGGTGTCGGTGTGGTGCCGATAGTGCGACCAGCGCCACATCGTTGGCTCCCGCCACAGCATGAACGAGGCGATGTAGTAGATCACGGTGTTGGCCCGCTCGTTCCGGAACGCCGTGCCGTGCCCACACTCATGCCAGCGGGAGTCGGCCGCCCCGCCGTAGAGCGCGCCATAGACAAACAGAAGGGGGATCGAAAACCAGGAGAACCAGGTCAGAACGACCACC
Organism: Acidimicrobiales bacterium; assembly: GCA_050633745.1. Lineage (GTDB taxonomy): Bacteria > Actinomycetota > Acidimicrobiia > Acidimicrobiales > SZUA-35 > JAHELU01. The sequence goes on along the minus strand of JBOEHD010000011.1, from coordinate 952 downwards.
ACCGCGAGGCCGATGATCAAACCAAGCCACAGAGCGGTGTCTCGGGTGGCCCGGGCGTTGGTGCGGCGCATCAACTCGACCAGGCGCTGCTCGGCGATCGGTGGTCGCCACCACGCCGATTCGGCCAGCCCTCGGTCGAAGGCCCGCTGGTTCTCCGGTCCGACCAGGCTGTAGTCCCGTTTGGCGATCGTCATTGGGCCAATGTACAGAACGGGTAGGGCAGGAGTGGAACTGGCGAGGCGAACTACGATGAGCGGCGATGGGACGAATCAAACCAACAGTCGCTGATCTCCGAGCCGACAAGGGCCGGGTCCAGAAGTCAAACGTCTATGTCGACTCGGTCGCCGAGTGTGCGGCGGCCGAAGCGGCCGGTATCGACATCATCACCGTGCAGGACTCGCGTATGGGCGCCGACTATCGAGACGCAGCCCCGACGGCGTTCATGGTGGTCGGGCTGGAATACGGGGTTCACGCCACGACCGACGACTACCTGCGAGCGGCATTCGACGCCATGCTGGCCGGTGGCGACGCGGTGTGGTCTGCGGCCAGCCTCGGCACCATCGCCAGGATGCGAGACGAAGGTATACCGGTGGTGTCCCACGTTGGGCTGATACCGGCTCGCCGAACCTGGACCGG
>JBOEHD010000011.1:0-266 GCA_050633745.1 Acidimicrobiales bacterium | reverse complement strand
TGGTCATGATCTCCATGGGTTCCGGCTCCGGTTGCGACGCCCAGTATCTCTTCTCGACCGACATCCTCGGCACAAACCGCGGCCACGTGCCGCGACACGCCAAACAGTACCGAGACTTGGCAGCCGAAGAGGACCGACTGCAAGCGATGCGCATCGAGGCCTTCCGGGAATACGACGCAGACGTCACCTCCGGGGCCTTTCCCGACGAGGCCCGGCTGGTGGGCATCGACGAGCAGGAGCTGCACGGGTTCCTCGAGCAGCTAGAT
>JBOEHD010000010.1:0-26369 GCA_050633745.1 Acidimicrobiales bacterium | reverse complement strand
GGGCCATCGTGAATCCCATGGCTACTAGTGCCGGCCAGGCCCAGCGGGTTGTGATTATGGCGGCTAGTGGCAGGTTGACGACGAGGCCGGCGACAGCGAGGACCAGAAAGGTCACGCCGATGTCGGCGGGAGGGCGGTCGAGTTCGTTGAGTAAGCCAGGTAGCAGGGTTTGGAATGCGAACCCGCAGATCACCAGCCCGACGAAACCGAGCCAGAGGGTTCGTAGCTGAGGATCACTCCAGACATAGCTGACACCGGCGACCAGTTCGGAGCGGATCGGGCGAGTTTCGGTTTCCGCTGCCGGTGTGTTTGGCAGCCGTGATGTTAGGGGCAGGACGATGACGAACAGTGACGCCATGAAGAGGTACGTTCCGCCGATATCCAGCCATGTCCCGACGAGGATCGCGATGAACAGGGGTGCCGCTACTTGGGCGATATTCATGGCGATCTGTTGGAGAGCGACTGCGTTGCGTAGCGAGTCTTGGGGAACCAACTCTCCGACCCATGCTTGGCGGGCTGGGGCCATGAAGGCGAATCCCAGGCCCATGATGAGGGTGGCGAGGGTGAGCAATGCGATGGTTAGCGTGTCGCTTAGGATCAGCAGGCCGGTGACGAGGATCACGACTGCCGGTACGGCCTGGCCAGCTAGTACGAGCGGTTTCTTGCGTATCCGGTCGGCGATGACGCCACCGATCGGCGACACGAAGAACATGCCGAGCCCTGATCCCATCTGAGCTAACCCGGCCGCCGTGTTGCTCCCGGTGAGTTCGAAGGCGACGCTGGGTACCAGCATGAACGACATCATGAACGCTGTGGTTGCGAACAGCGACCCTGACCACAGCATCCGGTAGTCACGGTGCTGAAGTGAGCCAAAGGCCTCCCTTACCCCGGTGGATGCCATCACACAACCCCAGGATCCGGAGGGGGCCCGCAAGAATACACACGCCGTTGTACCACCTCACTGAAGATACGTTCGGGTTGCTTATCAATTATGCGATCGTGATACATCTTGAGTAGATTGTCTTATCGTTGCTTGTCCGGTCAAGTCCGGCGAGTGCCCGGCTGGTTGGGTGCAACTTGAAAGACGTAGGTCATGAGATACGGATTGATTCACACAAGTAGAGTCGGCTGGCGTATCGGTGGGCCCGGGCAAGTGCCGGCAAGAGGCGTCTCGCATAAGTCGCCGGAGCAGATGTTGGAGTGTTTGTAGTGGTTCCTGAGTACACGACATTGACCGTGGGTGGGTACAACGACCTGGAGTTAGTGGTGGATCGATGGGGTTCACCGGCCGCTGTGCCAGTGTTGTTACTTCATGGTGGTGGCCAGAATCGTCACGCTTGGAAGGGCACGGCCCGTCGTTTGGCCGTTGCGGGGTACCAGGTTCTTGCGCCGGATGCTCGGGGGCACGGGGACAGTGGTTGGTCGCCCAACGCCGAATACGACATGGAACACTTCGCTCAAGATCTCGATCGCCTGCTCGCAATTGTCGATCAGCGCCCAATAGTTGTCGGTGCGTCCATGGGTGGCATGACTGGCTTGATGGCTCAGGGCCGGTCCGACGAGCAGCTGTTTTCCTCGGTGGTATTGGTCGATGTCACGCCCCGAATGGAACTCGACGGCGTGAAACGCATCATGGGATTCATGGCCGCCCATCCAGACGGGTTCGAGTCCCTCGACGCTGCCGCCGATGTTGTATCAGCCTACAACCAGCACCGGGAACGCCCCAGCAATGTAGACGGGCTCCGCAAGGTTCTCCGCTATCGAGACGGCCGTTGGCGATGGCGGTGGGATCCCCGCTGGATCACCACCAAAGCGGAACTGGCCAATGACAGCGCAGGGGCGATCGATGAACGAATGGAACGCATGGCCGACGAGCTGCACCAGGCCGCATCCCGCCTGACCGTTCCAACACTGTTGGTCCGGGGAGCCGAGTCAGACCTAGTCAGCCCAGAAGCCGTTCAAGAATTCCTCGAAGTCGTCCCCCACGCCGACTACGTCGACGTGAGCGGAACCGGGCACATGGTCGCCGGGGACGATAACGACGCCTTCAGCGACGCCGTGCTCAGATTTCTCGCAACACATGTCCCAGCCTCTGAGCACCGACACTAACCCAGCTCTGCAACCCCAGGTGGCGTCACGATCGCCGGCAGCAGGTAACGGCTCAGGTACGCGTCGAGAGCCGAGCCGCTCCGCCGCCTAGGACCGGCAACCGTCCCCAAGCTCATCACGGCGCGCAATATCCACTCCGCCCCATCCTCGACCGTCGTGCCTGCCCGCACCTCCATCGAATGTGAGGCGAAGAGCGGACGGAAGAACTCGGTAACCATCTCAAACAGCGCCACCGACGACTCAGCCATGACCCCGCCTGCCTGGTACCCCTCATCACCAGCGAACAAGCCGGTGATCGTGCGATCACGGCCCGCGGCCCGCAATGTCACACGGACGAATTCAAGGACCGCCGAACCCAGATCAGGTTGAGACTCAACTCGGAAACGAATCCGTTCGAGATATCGGTCGACCTCGCGAAGAACCACACCAGAGAACACCTCATCACGATTCGAAAAGTACCGATACAACGTGGCCCGTGAGATCTTCGCCTCAGCTGCAACTGCTTCCATCGTGACTCGCGAATAGCCCTCGCTAGCAAGACACGCCTCCGCACCATCCAAAATCCGCTCCCGGGCCTCTCTCACCCCAGCAGGCCATTGGTCACCCCACCGGAGCGGTGCAGAAGATGTCATCGATCAAGTATGACCGCTGGAGAGCGAGTAGAGACAGTTTAGAGCGCTCAATGAGCCCTGGACGTTTCCGAACCGTCACCCGATCGTTAACCGAGGACGCAGCTAGTTTCCGATCGCCTGAGTCTTGCAGCCCCGCAACGATGGCGTACTCCAACACTCCCAGCCCACACCGACCAGACCGTTCCCGAGGGGAAGCCCGACGACCTGTGACTAGGACAATAGGAGGTGAGCCGCTACTCACAGGCCGACGGTCTCGTTGATAAGACATAAGCTTACACTTGTCATGTATGGTCACGTCAAGACTCAAACACCGAGATCAGCTCCCGAAGAGATCGATCAGCCCGGCACGCCATACCGATCCGTGGAAATACTTTGGGGCCAAGGTTGATGCGGTCGCCGAACGCGCAGCGGAGTGGGTGAGCAGCTCGTCGAGGTCCCGGACCTGATCTCCGATTCGTCGGATGGCTCGCAGAGCCGGGCACCCCGATGAGGCGACTGGGTAGTAAAGGGTAATAACTCTGCGGCACCCGGACCTGACGGGACGGAGTCGGCTGGTCTTCTGGGGTTGGATGTGTCGCTGAAACGAGAGCTGGCCGACCGTGCCAGACGCCTCATCGCCGAAACGTGCGGCGACATGCCCCAAGCAGACAAAGTCCGAGCATGCGGCGTGAACGTCACCGCTGGCCTTTCGGATGTGGCAGTGGAACGGTCGACCAGTGGGCATGCGTTCACGTCGGGTCTGCAGACGTGCGGGTCGGTGTGGATCTGCCCGATCTGTTCGTTCAAGATCCGCATGAAAAGAGCCATCGAACTCGCCGTAGCGATCGCTGTTCACAAAGCAGCTGGCGGATCAGTCCTGCTGCTCACCCTGACCACGCAGCACAGCCACGGTGAGCCGCTGGAAGTGGTGTGGGATGCCGTGCAGGACTGCTGGGCCTACGTCACATCACACTCCAGGTACCGGAAGCTCAAAGCCCATCACAACCTTGGTTTCGTGCGCACCGTCGAAGTGATGCACGGCGTCAACGGCTGGCACCCACACATCCATGCGCTGTTGTTCGTCGATGGGACGGTCGGGCCTTTTGATCGGCGGGATGAGTACAACGAGATCGCCCGGGTCTTTCACGACCTGTGGGTGTTCCGGATGCGTAAGAAGTACAAGCGAGACGTGCGCTCCAGCGTCGGCGTTGACCTGCGCCCGGTAAAGGCTGATGACGCTGACGGTGTCGGGACGTACTGCACCAAAGCCGGGTACGAGGTTGCGATGGCTGACGGCAAAGAAGGCCGCACCCGCACAAGCAGGCATCCGTTCGCTATCGCCTATGACGCTGTGGAGACCGGCAACGTCGCTGACATCAAGCTGTTTCGTGACTGGATCGAGGGATCACACGACCGGAAGATGTGGTCCTGGTCTCAAGGCCTCCGCAAACAACTCGGCCTCGACGCTGAGAAGACAGACGAAGAACTCGCCAACGAAGCCGAAGAAACCATCGGCCGCATCTGCACCGTGTCCAAACAGCTTTGGCGGCAGATTGCCTGCACCCGGTACGGGTTGCGATCGGCGTTCCTCGCCACCCTCGACCAAGGCCCAGACGGCATCGACGAAGCCGTCGCTCTGCTCATGGTGCACGGCCTGGCCGTGACCGTCGAAACAAGATCTCCAGGAGACCCGCCACGCTTGGCTGGCTCTGGTGAACAGCGGGAAACACCCGCACCAACAACAACAACAACAACAACAACAAACCAACCATCAAAGGAAACAACAAGTGTTTGAGAACCTCGTAATCAGTGAAACCGCCTACGACCTCTTGTTCCAAGAATCCGAGCCCGTCTACGTGTTCGAACAAGGCGTCTTCGGAGACGACCGCACTCAGGATCACGACAAGAACACCGGCTACCCGCTCTGGATGATCAGGGTCACCGCATCAGACGAAACCAACCGAGAGGAACAGGTCATCGAAGTCCAAGTAGCCGCACCAGAGCAGCCAGAAGCCGGGTTCAAGAAACCGGTGCTGCTCCCGAACCTGCGGGTGCAGATGTACTCCCGCAAGACAGAGAAGAACATCACCGCCCGCTGGTACGCAGACGCATTCGCTCCCGCCACCGGCAACACGCCGAAGCCGGCCAGCAGGAAGGAGGCTGAGAACGGCAAGACGCCAGTGTCAGCAGCTGCGTAGATCGTCAAGGCAAAGGTCACGGCATGGGAGCCGACCGGAACACTAGGACCGGGCACCGAGGTTCGACCCCTCGGGTGACCGCTATGAACACAAACAACAGAACAATGGGAATATCGACACCCGCCGAGGGACTTGAGCAGGCGGATTCTGAACCAGATGGGAAGGTCATTTCAGTGAGTAGATGGGCCGAGCTGCTAGGCATCAGCGACAAGGCGGTCTTGAACACCCACGAGGCGGCAGCTGTGCTCCGTATCTCCGAGCGATCGCTTCGCCAAGGCATCTATGACGGGACGATCCCTTTCGTACGGCTCGGCCGACGAATACTCATCCCCGTGCCTGTCCTCCTCCGGGCGCTGCTCGACGGAGATCTTCAGCGGGCAGCCTGATTCATGGCTCAAGGTCACATCAAGAAGCGGGGCAAGACGTGGTCCTTCGTCCATCACATCGTCGACCCGGCCACTGGTCGTGGGCGCTATCGGTGGAAGGGCGGGTTCCGCACCAAGGCTGACGCTCAGCGAGCGCTTCGAGAGGCGCTCTCTACTGTCGAGGCTGGCTCGTTCGTGGAGCCATCTCGTCTTACCTTGGGCGACTTTGTTTCCAGTACTTGGGTTCCGCAGATCAATTTCGAGATCGAGGAGTCAACTGCTGAGTCTTATGAGCGCAACATGCGAGTTCACGTGTTGCCACACCTGGGCGGCCTGAAACTCCAGAAGCTCTCTCCTCAGCATCTCAACGAGTTCTATAGAATCTTGGCCGGACAGTCGGTCAAGGTCGAGGTTGGCGGCCAGCACCACCATCAACCAGCGGTCTACGACCGTGTTCGGGTGCTACGAGAAAGCGGTGCGACCTATCAATCGATCGCCGATCAGCTCGTCACCGAGTTCCCGCAGAATCGACCGCTCACCCGCCATGCCGTCGCTGCAATAGTCCGCAGGCAACACCAGGGGGCCGAGAACGCCAGAAAGCCGCTGTCGATCACATCGATTCGGTACATCCACACCATCATCAGCCGTTGCTTGAAAGACGCCGTCAAGCTCGGCCTGCTCACCACCAACCCTGCATCGAACGCCACACCGCCAAGCGCGTCAAGGTCGAAGCCACCTCGAACCCTCTGGAGCGCCGAGCAGACCAGAACGTTCTTTGAATGGCTGCGGGATGCCGACCACCGGCTCTGGCCTGCATGGGCATTCGTAGCAACCTCGGGCCATCGTCGAGGCGCCAACCTAGGCTTTCGCTGGCAGGATATTGATCTCGACACGGGTACGGCAGCCTGCATCTGGAGGGTGACTTGTGTCCGGCATCAGATCCGAGTCAAGCCTTACGACAAATACGGTCAGAACCACCAAATCCTCCTCGATCATGGCACGATTGAACTCTTGAAGTGGTGGCGAGCACGCCAGAATCAGGAGCGGCTCGCCCTCGGCACTTCACATCACTGCGAATCAGTCGAGCCCGGCTGCTCGGTCGACGGGTACCACCTCCGGGACATTGTCTTCTCACGCTCCGACGGCGACTACCTCCACCCCGAACGCTTCAGCAGAGAGTTCACCCGAGCACAATCGAGATACAACAAGCACAACCCCGATAGCCAGCTTCCGAGGATCACCATTCACACGCTCCGGCACGGCTGGGCCACCGTCGCCCTGGAAGAGCAGGTACCGATGAAGGTTGTTCAGGATCGGCTCAACCACGCCAGCGAGAAGATCACCGCCGACATCTACACCCATGTCCGGCCGGCCATGCAGTCCGACGCTGCTGATCGAGTTGCAAGGCTGATCTTGCCTGACCTCCTGGGCTAGCTATCGGGTACCTCATCATCGTGGTCGCGATGTCTCTTGTGGCGAGACTCCCGGATTAGCTCAAAGCTTGTTGCGAAGACGGCTAGGACCTGGAGCAAACTCAAGATCCCGAAACCCAAATCCACACTCGTAGCGAGGTCGATCGCCAGGGCTCCGACAGCGAGTCCGCCAAGACCCACCGCTGCAGTGAGAGTCCTGAGACTTGTTCGATCGATTCCGCGGCGGTCGAGTTCCTCGCTCAGCGCCTCCTGGATGCTTCGACGCCTTGCAGGCTCGGTTACCCAGTCAATCATGGAAGCAAAGACAGGGCAGAGAATGAGCGCTGCGAGCACATTTAAAACAATGCCCAATGCTTCGACCGTGGGCCGATCCGAGAACCCGATCATGAGGGCGCTTGCTGTAAGCAGCATCATCCCAAGAAGGGTCCACACCAACAGAAAGCCTGATCGTCCTTGTTCGTCTCGCATTAGCAAATCCATTAGCAGACGACACATTTTGGGTGTGTCTCAGGCTGCTGACCTGGGGTTTTGCGAGTGTCGGAGGGGGGACTTGAACCCCCACGTCCTTTCGGACACTAGCCCCTCAAGCTAGCGCGTCTGCCAATTCCGCCACTCCGACGTGACTGTCCATATGTGGACTGGGCAATCCTAGCAAGTCGAGGACTGCAACCAACGACATTGTTTTGCGATTCGCTTACCTCTTCACTCTTTCAAGGAGCCGATCGTTTCAAGGTCGATCGATCCATCGGCCCGGACCGTGAGCCAACCTGCACCGAGGCCCCGCACCAACATGCTGAGCGATGTAGCCATGGGGATGATCAGCGCTTCGTCCATGGCCGCCCGGTGAGCAGCATTGAGCAGAGCCCAGCGCTCCTGGTCGTCGCCGGTTACCGCCGCTTCAGCAAGCAGCTGGGCAACCAGTACAGAGTCGAAACGGGCGATGTTGGCCGCCGAATCCACCGTCAACAGCGGAGGGACAACTGCGTCGATCGAAGTCGCAGGCGCCACCCACCCAAAACCGAACAGATCGGTTTCACCGGTGACGATGACGTCGGCAAGGTCGTCGGCAGGCAACTGGTTCGCCTCGGCTACGAATCCAGTGGCTGACAGTTGGGCCACAATTGCCGATGCCATCGCCGCCTGGTCGGCTCCGGAGTACGTCAGGTCGATTCGGGGCAAAGCAATGTCGGCCACCAACCTTGTGGCGCCAACCCGATCAAAAGCGCAAACGTCTCCACATTGGCCATCAGCTGCGAAGCCGGCGAAGGTCTCAGCCGACAGGCCGTCAACCGCTGCGACGGCCACCTCGGCATCGGGTTGGCTGAATCCGACGGACAACAGCTCATTACGATCGAGGGCGGCCAGCACCGCCAACCGGGCCGTTCGGTCGCTCAGCGTCGCCGAACGGGAATTCATCACGTAGAACCTGGTAGCAGCCGTAGCTTCAGCGACAGCCCCAAATTGTGCGCTTGCGGCTTCAAACGACGCCGGGTCGACAACAGCGCCATCGACCGCTCCCGCCTCCAGAGCCTCCAGTGCCTCGGCGGCTGTGGCGGTCCAGGTCAGCTCGACCTTTCGCGGAACCGAGCTGCTCGCACCAAGGGCGCTCCGCAGAATCATGCCGTTGGCATCGTCGGAGAGCACGTCGTAGTCGCCGGTCGGTTCGCCAGACGGTCCGACGATGGAGAACGGCAGACCACTGAGCACCCAGGGCAGCCCCGCGTTCGGCGCCAACAGTTCGACAACGACGGTGTTCTGATCGACAGCGGAGACCGACTTCAAACCAGCGGCAACCACGGCCGCGGCGCCCGCTCGTTTCGTCGAAGCTGTATTCGCAGTCAGGGGGCTTAGATGTTTTACGACATGCTCCGCTGAGATGCCACGGTCGGCCAGCAGAGTAGGCCGCAGGTGGAAGGTCCAAGTCGTGAAGTTCTCGTTGGCCTGCCATCGCTCGGCCAAACCGGGCCGTAACTCGCCGACTCCACCTACCGCCTCGGTCAGGCCGTCGTAGAGAAGGTCGCCGACGATGACCGCCGACTGTTCGGTGAGCACAACGTCGAAGGGATCAAACGAATCCGATCGCCGCATCGCCAGTCGCACAACCCGGTTCGGGTCGACGCTGGCCAGCTCATCAGGTGCACTGCCATCGTCGACGCCGATCTCCTGGTCGCTCTGGCAGCAATCGGGGGCGTCGGCGTTGTCACTGCCACCTGAGCATGCAGATGCCAGGCAGGCCACTGCGAGGATTGCTAGCCAAGATCGACCCACCAGGGTCTATCGGCATCGACGCCAGCTTGGTTAGGCGTTGATCGCTAGAGCCAGAACCAGCGTCAGGAGGGCAAAAATCAGACCAAAAACGACGGTCAGTCGATCGAGGTTGCGCTCCATCTGGGTGGAGCCGGCGGCCGAAGCCCCGAGACCGCCACCGAACATGTCGGAGAGCCCGCCGCCACGTCCGCTGTGAAGCAGCACGAGGGTGACGGTGATTACGCCGATGATGGCGTAGATGATGCCGAGAACCAGGATCATTGTGAACTTACTCTTTCGCTTATCCGACAGATCAATGGTAGCGCCGTGAGCATCAATTAGCTGAAGTGTCGGTTGAACTGCTGTTCGACCTGTCAGTCGAACTCTGTTAGTTGAAATTCAGTTAGTTGAATTCGTAGTCGACGACGTTGCTGAGCGGGCCAGCCCGGCGAACGTCGGGAGCGACGCCTACGCTGGCGACCTGATCCGACCGGTAGCCGAAGAACGAGGGCTTCTGGGTTAGCGGGATCATGAAGAGCCCGTCAACGCCCTTGTCCAGCGTGGTGACATAGGTATCGAGTTCGTTGTAGCAAGCCGCACGCTCGGTTTCATCGACGGTGGCATCGCACTCGCTGGCCCTAACATCGAAATCGGGATTGTTGAATCCGTAGGGGTTGTTGCCCGATCCGCCTCGGTAAGCCCCGGACTGTCCGCCTGGCCATGGACCGCCGACCCAACCGAACTGAGCGATATCCCAGATGGTCGAATCACCTTCGGTACCACCGGATATCGATGCAGCCACGGCCTCCGGGGCGAACGGACGCTGACTGAAATAGCCACCACCGGCGACGTTATCGATAACAAGATCGATCCCGGCACCGGCGAACTGCTGCTGGATCACCTGTTGCTGCTGCTCGCGGAGCCCGTCGCCTCCGGTCGTGCCGACCCTGAGGCGGAGTCGACCATCGACCGGATGCTCATAGATATCGTCGACGCCAAGCGCGTAGCCGGCGGTTTCCAAGGCCGCTCTTGCGGCATCGGTGTTGTTGCCGGCGTACTTGGTTTGATGATCCTCGTAAACGGCTTGGTTTGGCAGCCAGTAGGTATTACCCAGCCCTTCGGCGGCCAGAGCTGGGCCGTACAACGGCGTGTATAGCTCTTCCATAAGCTGACCCTTGTCGAGGGCGTATGCAACCGCCTCACGAACCTCAGGCTTGGCCAGGTGCACGTTGAGCAGGTTCATACCCCAATGCTCAAAGACCGTTCCGGCCGAGGTGGCCACGGTGAAGTTCTCGTCCTCGACCAGTTGTTCAAAGTCGAGTTGAGGTTTAGTCATGATGATCTGAGCCTGGCCGCTGAGCAGCGCATCGATCTGCGAATCGGTGTCGGCGGCAAAGGCCACTCGGACCCCATCGATCGAAGCCGGGCCGGTGTTACGGGCGTCAGGACTGTTTGAGCCGTGATAGTTGTCGTTGCGGACCAGGTCGAGGGCAACGCCCCGCTCCCAAGCATCGACGATCATCGGACCGGAGGAAGGCAGACCGCTGAAGTCCTGCAGGTTTCGGTTGACCGCCGCAGCATCAGCGCCGAAAGCGTGAGCCGCGTAGACCTCGATGTAGAGCTCTTTCCAGCCGGCAAAGAACCCGGCCATCGTGATGCTGAACTCGGTGTCGCTCGTGACATCGAAAGCGGTCACGAGGTCGTAGCCGGTGCGGTTCCCGATCAGGTAAATACAGCCGTCGCCGCTGCCGTTGATGATTGAGCCGTCGGCTTCGGTTGCGCATCCCTCAACGAAGATGTTGTGGGTGTATTCGACGTCAGCCGAGGTCAGCGGCGTGCCATCGGACCAGGTCAGGCCGGGCCGCAGGGTGTAGTCGATGCGAACGGTCTTGTCATCGTTCACCGTCAGTGTCGGCTCGCCGGCCAACAGCTCCGGGTAGTACGACGTGGTCCGGTCGATCCCGAACAGCCCTTCGATCAATGCGGCTCGGATCCACGTGGTGACGTCTAGCCCGTTCTTTGGGTCGTCGACGTGCAGATCAGGCGGTTCCTGATCATGGGTCCAGACCAGGAACCCCTCGGGCGGGCCAGCATCGTCTGGGGTCGGAGTATCGACGACCTGGGTTACCTCGGTCGTCTCGGCCGCGACCGAGTCCTCGGTCTCCGCCGAATCCTGAGGCGTCTCTTCGTCGGCGCTTTCAGATTCATCGCCGTTACCGCCACACGCCGCCACGACCATCATCAGGCCGAACGCGAGTACGAGCAGCTTCAAAACATTGCTCTGCCGCATAACTCCATTCCCTCCCAAGTCAGCCAGGCGCTAAAGGCTATGAAACCGCCGGTCTCAGTCGTGCAGTCGATACTGGATGATTCTGGCAAACGACTCGGCTTCGAGGCTTGCACCCCCAACGAGCGCACCATCGATGTCGGGCTGGTTCATCAGTTCGGCAGCGTTGACCGGTTTTACCGACCCTCCGTACTGAATACGCAGGGCGTCGGCGGCATCATCACCGTGGCTTGAGCGAACCATCTCCCGCACCGCGTGACACATGGCTTGGGCGTCCTCCGCGGACGCTGTCCTGCCAGTGCCGATGGCCCAAATCGGCTCGTAGGCCACAACCATCGACCCGACCTGTTCGCTGCTGACCTTCTTCAGGCCCGCAGCCAACTGACCTTCGACCTTGGCCGCAGCGCCATCGGCCTCACGTTCTTCGAGCGTCTCGCCGACACACAAAATGGGAGTCATGTCCTCGGTCAGGATGGCCCGGACCTTGGCGTTGATCAGCTCATCGGACTCGCCGAAAACCTCGCGCCGCTCCGAGTGACCGGCGATCACATAGCGCACGCCGAGCTTCGAGAGCATCTGCGGCGCAACCTCGCCGGTGAACGCTCCCTTGGGCTCGGAATGACAGTGTTGGGCGCCGAGGAAGAACGGGATGCGATCTGACTCCAACGCTGTTTGCACGGTCCGGATATCGGTGAACGGCGGATGAACCGAGATATCGACCGCGTCGACGTCGTCGCGAGTCACCTGATAGCTCAGCTCCTGAACCAGTTTCAACGCCTCAAAGTGATTGAGGTGCATCTTCCAGTTCCCGCTGATCAGCGGGCGCCTTGCTTCTGAGGTCTGGGCTTCTGAGGCTTCTGACATGATCTGTTCTCCTGTCTCGGCGGTTAGGCCGAGGTACTGAGGCGCAGTGCTTCGAGGCCGGGCAAATCGCCCTGCTCAAGCAGCTCAAGTGATGCTCCGCCGCCGGTTGATACATGGTCGACCTGATCGTCGACGTCGAACTGTTTGGCCGCAGCTGCTGAGTCGCCGCCACCGACAACTGTAAACGCTCGGGTCTCGGCGAACGCCGCGGCGATGGCCTGGGTGCCTGCCGAGAAGCGTGGGTCTTCGAATACACCCATCGGCCCGTTCCAAAGCACGGTTCCGGCCTCCATGATCACCTCGGTGAACACTGCGGCGGTACCGGGCCCGATATCGACGCCCATCCAGCCTTCGGGAAGATTGACGCCAGCTTGGCGTACCTCTCCCCCGGCTTCGGGTTCGAACAACTTGCCGCCCGGGCCGAGGGCAGTCACATCTTCAGGAAGATAGATCGGCTTGGAGTGTTCAAGCAGACGGGCGCAGGTTTCGACCATGTCTTCTTCGAGCAGCGATGAGCCAACGCTGTGGCCCTGCGCTTTTAGGAAGGTGAAGGCCATGCCGCCGCCGATGACAATGCCGTCGACAACTTCCAGCAGCGCTTCGATAACCGACAGCTTGTCTGAAACCTTGGCTCCACCCATCACAGCGATGAACGGTCGACGGGGCTGATCGCGCAGGCCGAGTAGCACACCGACCTCCTTGGCCAGCAACCGGCCAGCCGCTGAAGGCAGATGCTTCGGAGGGCCAACGATCGAGGCATGGGCCCGGTGGGACGCGCCGAACGCGTCGTTCACATATGCGTCGTAGCCATCGATAAGCGACGCCACCATGGCGTCGCTATTGGCCTCTTCACCGGCGTCGAACCGCAGGTTTTCCAACAGTTCGACCCCGGGGGCTAGCTCGGCGAGGCGCTTACGCACCGGGTCGAGCGAATACTCGGGGTTTGGTTGACCCTTCGGCCGTCCCAAGTGCGAGCAAGCGGTGACCTTAGCCCCGTTTTTCTGCAGCCATTTGAGGGTCGGCAAAGCGGCCTTGATGCGGAGATCATCGGCGATTTCGCCCCCCGAGAGGGGCACATTGAAGTCGACCCGCACGAGGACCGATTTGCCGTTGACGTCTCCGAGGTCTTCGAGTTCGGGTACGCCGAAGATCATTGCTGGTTGGCCGCGCCAACGATGAGGCTGAGGTCGACGAGACGGTTGGAGTANNTTGTCGTACCAGCCTGCGACCTTGACCAGGGTGCCCTGGGCCATGGTCATACCGGCATCGATGGTGCACGAGGCCGGTGAGGTGACGATGTCGCTGCTCACGATTGGATCTTCGGTGTAGTCGAGGACCGCAGCGAGGCGGCCTTCCGAGGCAGCCTTGGAGAACGCGGCGTTGATTTCCTCGACCGACGGTTCGCCATCGACGACGGCGGTGAAGTCGGTGAGCGAGCCGGTCGGAACCGGCACTCGCAGCGAGGTGCCGTCGAGCTTGCCCTGCATCGACTGCAGAACCAGGCCGGTGGCTCGGGCCGCTCCGGTGGAGGTAGGAATGATGTTGATAGCCGCGCTACGAGCCCGACGGAGGTCTTTGTGAGGGCCGTCGACGAGGGCCTGGTCGCCGGTGTAGGCGTGGATGGTGGTCATGAGGCCCTGCTTGACACCGAAGGCGTCGTCGAGGACCTGCACCATGGGCACGAAGCAGTTGGTGGTACACGAGGCGTTTGAAACGACCTTGTCCTTGGCCGGATCGAAGGTGTCTTCGTTCACGCCAACCACGAAGGTGGCATCGGCACCGCCGCAGGGGGCGGAAACGATGACGAATGGAGCGCCACCTTCGATGTGGCGGGCTGCGCCCTCTTTTGAGGTGAAGACGCCGGTTGACTCGACAACGACGTCGACGCCGAGATCGCCCCACGGCAGTTTGTCGGGATCGCGCTCGCTCAGGACCTTGAGCACATCGCCGTCGACCGAGATGCCACCGTCGACCGCTGAGATGTTGTTCGGGAGCTGACCGAGCACCGAGTCGTACTTGAGTAGATGGGCCATGGTGTCGAGCGAACCGAGGTCGTTCACTGCCACAAAATCTATGTCTGCGCCCATCGCTTTGGATGCCCGGAAGAAGTTCCGTCCGATTCGCCCGAACCCGTTGATTCCAACTCTAATTGCCATGCCGTTATCGATCCTTTCGGTGCAACCAAAATCGTTGCCGCGACCGAGGCAGGGGCGCCCGGGTCCCGTGTGAACCCTATCGGCTGGCCGGGGACTTTTCGGGGACTAACGTCCCGTAATCGCCCTAATCGAGCAGCTCTGACAGCACTGGCCCCAGTTTCGCCGGAGCGTGACTCCAGCCATCGTCGTCAGCCACATCTACTTCGAGGATCCTGCCCCCCGGGGAATCACCGGAATAGGAGCCGGGGGCGGCGATAACGGCGTCGATCTTGAGATCATGATCGGCCAGTGTCTCAAGGTGCTCGGCTAGACCGAAGCCTCTGGCTTCGGCCTTGTCGTTGGCCACGTTTGCGATGAACACCCGTTGGGCGCTGGTCTGGTGGAGTGCATCGCGGATCGCAGGCACCACCGCTGCGGCCAGGACCGAGGTGAACAACGAACCGGGCCCGATCAGTACCTGATCGGCAGAACGCACAGCCTGGACTGCCCCCTCGGAAACCGCCGGATCGGCGGGGTCGAAGCGGAGGTTTCTAATGCCGGTGGCCCGTTCGATGGTCACCTGCCCTGCCAGTGTTCCCTGATCTGAATCGGCGATGAGCGTGACCGGGGCCAACGTCGCCGGGAAGATCCGGCCCGCCGCCCCGATAAGTCTTCCGACTTCGTCGATCGCCGCCTGAAGATCGCCTGCGGCCATGGCTAAACCGGTCAGCAGCAGATTACCGACGGGATGGCCTTGCAGCGTGCCAGCGTCGAAACGGTGCTCTAGCGAGTTGGCAAGCAACGAATCGGTGGTGGCCAACGCCGAAAGACAACGCCGCACATCGCCCGGTGGGGCGACCCCGATCTCGCTGCGCAGTCTGCCACTCGAACCGCCGTTGTCGCCGATAGAGACGATCCCGGTCAGCTCGCCGGCGTAGGTGCGGGCAGCCCTAAGCGAGGCGGCCAGGCCATGGCCGCCACCCAAGGCCACCACCGAAGGCCCGGGCCGCGACGGCCAGGCTTCAGCTTGGAGATCTTGGCCTTGGCTGTCTGAGTTATCGGTCGATGTCACGATGAGCCACCCTTGGATGCCAGCCCGCGTCCTTCAGCATACGGCCAACACTCTCGGCGATGGCCACTGAACGATGCCGACCTCCGGTGCAGCCGAAGGCGACGGTCAGGTAGCTCTTGCCCTCATCCTCGTACTCGGGCAGCAGATGCTCGAGCATCTGTTCGAGGTCGGCCAAAAAGACCTGGCCCGCGGCATGGTCGACCACGTACTCCTGGATCTCCGGATCCTTGCCGCTAAACGGTCGCAGCTCCGGGTCCCAGTGGGGATTGGGCAGGAAGCGGCAATCGAACACCAGGTCAACGTCGAGCGGGATGCCGTGCTTGAAGCCGAAGGACGTGAGGGTCAGCCGCATCGATGAATCGGTGGCGAGATCCTTGAACTGCGAACTGATCCGCTCCCTCAGTTGGTGGGGATTCAGATTGCTGGTGTCGATGACTAGTTCGGCTGCGGCTCGTGCCGGGCCGAGATGTGTGCGTTCCGACTCGATCGCCTCGACTAGACCTCCGTTGCCGTCTACCGCATCACCCAGAAGCGGATGTCGACGTTTGGTCGACTCGTAGCGCCGGACCAGCACATCGGTCGAGGCTTCGAGAAACACCGCTCGTACATCTTCGACCTGGCTTCGGAGCAGTTCGATCTCCTGCGACACTTCCTCGTCGTAGCCACCCATGACCAGCGCCACTCGGTCGTAGCCACCGGTCCCGGAGAGGGCCAACTCCCCCACTTTCGAGACCAGCGCTCCCGGCAGGTTGTCGATCACGAACCAACCGAGATCCTCGAACGCGCCGGCTGCTACCGAACGTCCCGCTCCGGACAGACCACTAACAACTGCGATACGAGTCACCGCCTCATCATCGCACCGGCGGCAGACGGGACGTGGGATTAGTCAACTTTTTGGCACTGCAGAGCCAGCAGACGGGGCACGGTTGCCGCCGCTTCATACTGCGGCGCCTGGGCCAGGAAACCGGCGGGAGGCGCAGGCTCGTCCATGTGCCGGATCAGCAGGCCGGCTGAGGCCAAAGCGTTGACGTAGCGGGAAAGAGGTCGGTGAATGAAGCGGATGAACACGCCCTTTTGAACCTCTTCGATCGTGGCGTCCTCTAGGAGGTAGGGCCCAATCCGCCAGTACTGCTCGGGAGGGTCGATCAACTGATCGTCGATCCAACCGCTGCCCGGGGTTTGTAGCAGCGGGTGGTTCAGCAGAAACACAAACCGTCCGCCGGGCCGTAACACTCGGGCCACTTCAGCGATCGCCTCGTCGACCTGATCGATGTGCTCGAAGACCAGACAGGCCAGAGCCCCATCGAATGACTCATCGGCGAACGGCAACGCCGCCGCTCCGGCCTGGATGTATCGGGTCGGTCCGCCGCGGCGCGAGGCCTCGTCGACCTGCCCAAACACCGGGTCGACTCCGCTGACGTTGTGGCCAAGGTCTGCGAGGTGGCGGGCGATTTGGCCTTCGCCTGTTCCGATATCGAGAACCTTGGGGCAACCGGACAGGCCGCTAGCGGCCAACGGAATGATCTGCTCGGTGTACTCGGGATCGACGCCATCGGTGAACTCCCGCTGCCACCAGTCGGCGTGGCTGTTCCACAGTTCGGTACTCAGTTCCGGCGCCGGAAGGTCATTCACTTGGTCAATCCTCGGGTCTTGGCGTAGATCGCTTCGGCCACCACATCGGGGAGCCAGCTCAGCTCCTGCAGTTCAGCCAGTTCGGCTCGACGAACCGCGGTTACACCGCCGAGTTCCTTCAGCAGCCGTTTCTTGCGGGTTGGGCCAAGTCCTGGCACATCGTCGAGCACCGACTTGGTCATACGCTTCTTGCGTAGCTGACGGTGATAGGTGATGGCGAAGCGGTGCGACTCGTCTCGCAACCGTTGCAGCAGGTAGAGCGCTTCGGATCGGCGAGGAATGGTGATCGGATCGGATTGGCCGGGAACGTAAACCTGCTCGAAACGTTTTGCCAGCGCGCAGACCGGAATCTCATCGCTGAGACCAAGCTCTTCCAACACTCGAACCGCCACGCTGAGCTGACCCTTGCCGCCGTCGACCATGAGTAGCTGCGGCGGATACTGAAACTTACCTCGCTCCGCGACCGGCTTCTCCCGGTCGTTCAGGTAGTTGGTTAGCCGCCGGGTAAGCACCTCTTCCATGGCTGCGTAGTCGTCGTTCTGGTCGACGGTCTTGACCTTGAACCGTCGGTACTCGGGTTTGCGGGCCAGGCCATCTTCGACGACGACCATGGAACCGACGTAGTCGGAGCCCTGCAGATGGCTCATGTCGTAGCATTCGATCCGCAACGGTGAGTTTGGCAGTTCGAGCCAACTCTGCAGCTCATTGAGTGCTTTGGCTCGACTGTTGTGATCGGTGGCTCGCTTGAGACGGTGACGGTTGAATTCCTCCTCGGCGTTCTTGGTGACCGTTGCCAGCAGCTCACGTTTGTCGCCGCGCTGAGGCACCCGAATCTGGACCTTGGAACCGCGCAGCAGGGTAAGCCACTCGCTGTAGAGCTCGGCATCCGACGACTCGTTCGGCACCAGCACAACCTTGGGCATACCTCGAACCGGTGGCTCGTCGTACAGGCCTTCGAGGATCTTGTCTGTCAGGTCGGAGTCGGTCAGCGCTTCGACCTTGTCGATGATGAAGTTCCGGCGACCGGTTACCCGCCCGTTGCGGACGAAGAAGACAAACACCGCCGCTTCGAGGTCGTCCTGAGCGATGCCGACGACGTCGATGTCTTCGTCGCGGTCGGCAACCATCTGCTGCTTCTCAATGGCTTTTCGGACCGTACTCAACCGATCGCGAACCCGGGCCGCCTTTTCGAACTCCAGTTCCTCGGCGGCGTCGGTCATTTCCTTTTCAAGCTTGGCTAACACCTCATCGGTGTTGCCATCGAGGAACTGGCACAGATCCTCGACCAGCTTCTGGTAATCCTCATCGCTAATCTCACCGACGCAGGGGGCCGAGCACTTCTCGATATGGAACAGCAGGCAGGGTTTGCCAAGCTTGTGATGCCGTTCGAGTTTGTTGTCGCTACAGGTTCGGATCGGAAAGGTCCGCAGCAAATGATCGAGCGTGTCGCGGATGGCGTAGGCGTGAGCGTACGGACCGAAGTATCTGGTCCCCTTGCGCTTCGTGCCCCGCATGACCCGGGCTCGTGCCCACTGATCTTCAACGGTGACCGCTAGGTAGGGGTAGCTCTTGTCATCGATGAGGCGAACGTTGAACCGAGGCCGGTGTTCCTTGATCAGGTTGTATTCCAGCATCAACGCTTCGACGTCGTTGCGGACCTGAATCCACTCCACCGACTCGGCGGTGGCGACCATCTGAGCGGTGCGAGGATGCATGGCCGCCGGATTCTGGAAGTAGTTCGACAACCGCGAACGTAGAGAGCGCGCCTTGCCGACGTAAATCACACGACCGTCGACGTCTTTGAACTGGTACGACCCGGGAGTATCGGGGATGGATCCTGCTGGCGGGCGACTGACCACCCCTCCAGACTAGAGGCACGATCTAGCGTCGGAGCCAGGTCAGCAGCCAGAATCCGGTGGCCAGAGCCAACCCGATGGTCCAACCGGCCATCATTCCGCCGACACCGGCCAATCCGGCACCGATAAACAGCCCCGACCACTCCATGGCGATGCCAATCATTCTGCGGACTGGAGCGTCGGCCCTGCCACTTAAGGCCACCGCGTCGGCCAGCTGTTGGTTGAGCACATACAGCACACACAGCACCGCACCGAGAACCAGATACGGCTCAACCAGCGCAAACGACTCGCCGAGCGTCGAGGGCTCCAGCAAGCTGACTGCCCCCACCGTCAGCGCCGAAACGACAGCGGTGGCTGCGGTCAGAGCCAGCAGGAGCCGGGCCAGCAGTTGGTTCGCTCGACCGTCGTCGATGGCCCGCCTTATGGTCGGCAGGGTGACGACCCGCAGCCCGGCGGTCAACGAAAGCATGGCGGTGAACGGAATCAGCACCGCTTTGGTCGCTGCGGCCATGGTCGGCGACAGCGCTACCGCAATGATCAACGGGGCGAGGTTGATCGCGATCACCGCCACCGCTTGGCTGTAGGCCAAGCTGCGATAACGATCCCGACGCTCGGGGTTAGCGACCGCGCCGGCATCTGGATTCCCACCGGCAGCGTGCTTTGTCTCCGGTAGCGATGCGCCGCTAAACAGTCCGAGCGACCAGGAAACGAGGCCGCCTGCGCTCCACACCCCGATCAACATCGCCGATGTCCAAGTCGCCCCCAGCAGGTGGGCGGAGGCCCCCAGGACCAGTGAAACCAGCAGCCAGCAGCCGTCCAAGCTGGCAGCTAGGCGGTGTCGGTCTGCGGCCATAGCTCGATACCGCTGTCCGTCCTGCAGCAACAAGATCGGCAATGCGCCAACCAAAACGGCCAGCGTCACAGGGTCCAGATTCAGAGATAGCCCAACCGCCGCCGAGCCAATCATGGCCGCCCCGGCGATGCGCAAGATTCGAGCCCTCGCCCACGGCCAAGACCGAACGCCTGCCGAACGATCGTCATCAGCGGAGGCCACCACCGACTCGGTTACCAACGATCGGGACAGGGTCAGCGCCAAAAGGTAAACCGAGAGCACCGAAAGCGTCCGACCCATCTCATCGGCCGTCAGCGCCACGACCAGCCCGACGGTTAGACCGAAGTTGGTAACGCTTGATAGCGCCTGAGCCGCCACCGACCACGCCGCTCGTGCAACCCAGCGACGCGAACTTTCAACACCGGCGACGCGGGTGCTGTCAGCGGTGGCGGTCATATTCGTGCCGTCGTATTCACTCGGTCACCCTCGACCTCATCGCTGAAGAATCGAGGGGCGTTGCCGACCGGCGGGGCCGCGTACTCGATCGTGAGCCGTTCGGTTCGATGGCTCGACTTCGACGGCCGGGCGGTCGGCCGACGCCAGTTCGAGCCAGAGGGTGGCCAAGTCGTGGCGCATCTTGTCTGCGGAGAACTCGTTGATCCGACGGGCGGCCACTGCGGCCATGTCTTGATAGATCATCTGTCGTTTGTGACTGTCGACAAAGACCGCGGCCAGGGCCTCGGCATCGCCTGGCGGCACCAGCCGGCCCGAGACACCGTCCTGCAGCAGGTCGCCAATATTGCCAACGTCGCAGGCCACGACCGGCACCGATGCTGCTACCGCCTCGACTACCGAGCGAGGCATGCCTTCCCAAAGAGAACTGAGCACCGCAAGGTCGAATCCGCCGACCAATCTGGCAGCGTCGGTCCGTTGGCCAAGTAGGCGGATCCGCTCCCCCATCTCGGCCGCTGCAACCGCCTGTTCTACCACCGTGCGGTTCGGACCGTCGCCGATCAGTACCAGCTCCGAGTTGTCGATGTCGGCCAGTCGGAACGCCTCGATCAGAGTGAGATGATCCTTTGGGTAGGCCATTCTGGCCACCATGCCGATGACGTAGCGGTCAGCCCCGGCGTCGAGCCCAAGCCCAAGCTCGGCTCGGACCATGTGCCGGTCTACGGCCGAACTGGCACCGATCGATGTCTCCACTCCGCTTCTGATCACCCGATACCGGCCAGGGCTGCCGATGCCCTGAGCCAGTCCGCGCCGAAGGTCGTTTCCGCCGACGACAACAATCGCTGAGCAGATCGACGCCAGCCGCCGTTCGATCAGCAGCGCCATCGCCGCCCCGTAACGATTCGTGGCGTGCAGCGGGCCCCAGCCATGAACGGTGTGAGCGCAGGGAATTCCCGCCAGAGCGGCGGCGATCCGTCCAACCACACCAGCCTTGCTGGAGTGGGTGTGCAGCACATCGGGGCGGGTACGTCGCAGCCAGCGAACCAGCCAAAGCAACGCCAGCACGTCGTTGATCGGCGAAACCGCCCGGACCAGCCTCGGTACCTCGATCACTTCTACCCCCGCGAGGCGAGGGTCGTCCCACAGCGTGGATTCTCGGTCGCCGCCGGGGCAACCGGCTAGCACGGTCACCTCGATCGGCTGATCAGCCATGTCGACCGAGTCGAGCACCGTTGCCTGGGCCCCGCCCGAAGCCAAGCTGGTCACCAGCTGGGCTACTCGAATCGGAGGTCGTTGCCGCTGATCTCGTTCCTGCTCGGAGCGGGTGAAGGAAGCCGAGTCGTTCATCGACCGTCACCCCGAAGCACACCCTGGATTGTCCGACGCACGATCTTGGCGTCGAGAGCGACGCCCTGGCGGCGGAGATAGTAGAAGTCGTACTGCAGCTTCTCGAAGGCGTCGTCGTGGTCGGCGGCGTAACCCTGCTTCACCTGGGCCCAGCCGGTCAGACCGGGCCTGACGATGTGGCGAACGTCGTAGAAGGCGATCTTGTCCGACAGTTCGGCGACGTACTGCGGCTGTTCGGGCCGGGGGCCGACGAGCGAAAGGTCGCCTCGGAGGATGTTGATTACCTGCGGCAGCTCATCGAGATGGGTTCGTCGAAGGAGACGACCGAGCGGGGTGACGCGGTCATCATCTTCGGCGGTCCACTGGCCATGCCCCGACCCGATCTCCAGATCCAGCTCGGACCCGATCGCCTGGGAGCCGGACTCGGACTCCACCTCGAGGGCAGAACCAGAGTCCGGTCTCATGGTTCTCAACTTGTAGATGATGAACTCGGTTCCATCGCGCCCAACTCGGGGCTGGCGGAAGATGAGCGGCCCCCGGTTCCACAGCGGATTCAGCACCGCCACCACGGCCACAACCGGCAGTAGGGCCAGCGCTCCGACGATCGCCGAGGTGAAATCGGCAAGCCGTTTGGCCCGGACGTATCGGGCTCTGTGGAGTTCGCCGACGTCGAACAGCAGGGAGACTCTGGCCAGTTCGGAGTGGGGCAACTTGCCGATCCACTCCTCGTAGAACAGCGAAAGGGTTCGTACTCGAAGGCCAAGCCGGTGGAGTTCGGCGGCCTGCTCGACCAGCGGCGGATAGGCCTGACCAGCGGCGTCGATCACCAGGATGTTCGCCCCGGTGGCTAACGCAGCATCTCGTACCAGCGCCGCTGTCCCGGCGTTGCGGACTTCATCGAGGGTGGCCATGCCGACCACCGTCGCTGGCGCTTCACCTCCGCTAGCTAGGTCAGACTCAAGGCTGCGGAAGTCTTCGGCCCGCTCAACGACCACAAAGATCCGGGCTCTGGTTGCAGCCCAGTTTGTGGCATCGCTCGACAGGTTCCAAGCGACCACCGTCCAGATCGGCAGCACCAGCCCGATTAGTATCAGCGACGATCGGGGCAGCAGTGGGGTGGCTAGCAGGCCCTGGAAGACCGATATGACGGCAAAGGCCAGCGACGCGGAGAGCAGGCCTCGCAGGGCGGCCCCGGCTCGTGACGTTGCCTGTTCCGGCAGGCCGATGGCGTAGCCCATGAACAGTTGCACGGCGGCGAATACCGCCCACCAGGCGCTATGTGAGGAACCCCAGAACGGGTACTTCACCGGCGCCATGTAGACGGCGTGGGTTATACCGGCGCCGAAGGTAATGACGGCCGCGACGACGTTGTACAGCGGGCGGGCAAACAACCTCACCGCTACTGAACCCCGCCAGAACACAACATCTGGTTCCAGTCGGCACATGCGTGCCGTCGATAAGCCCGAGCAAAGGGTTAAGCGTTCTGGTCCCGGGGCCGATTGCTTCAGTATTCGGCCACTCGCCCCTGCAGCTTTCGGAGACCCGGTGACCATCAAACATCTCAACTACGACGAGCCAGTGCTCCGGTACCACCAGATCGTGGCTCAAACGACGGCCGATTTGGCGCCTTTCGGTGGCCGGGTCGCCGATCTGGGCTGCGGTCCAGGCCAGGTCATCGCCAGCCTCCGGAACTTACGATCCGATCTGGCGATCCTCGGCGTCGACGGTGACACCGAGTGTCTACGGTTGGCGAAACAGCGTTGCCCTGAGGCCGCTCTGGTGCAGGACGACATCGAGTGCCCGGCGTCCGATGACGTCTGGGATGAGTCGTTCGACGTGATCATGTCCTCCCACTCGCTGGAACACATCGCCGACCCGGTCGGCGCGCTCGGCCGCTGGCGGGAGATGCTGGCCGATGACGGCAAGCTGGTAATCGCGGTGCCGAACTCGTTGCAGCCACTACTGCTCGCCGGCGCTCTGGGCCGCAGGCCAAAGGCCAATGCGGGCCACTACTTCATCTGGGACCGAGCGACCTTCGAGAACTTCTGTCGCCTCGCCGGCTTCAGAATCCTGCAGTCGACGTTCGACTATGTGCCCCTGGCCACCGTACGGCTCCGCAATCGCCTACCGATGATCGCCAAAGCCGAACGGGCGCTGCTCAAGGTCGCCCCGCAGTTCTCCAACTCACATATCGTTGTTTTGCAGCCTGTCGGCTGAGGTCAAGGCTTTGGCAGAACCTGGGCTAGGAATCGCCCGGTGTGGCTCTTTGGGTGGACCGCTAGCTCTTCCGGTGAGCCGGTGGCCACGATCGTGCCACCACCATCGCCACCGTCAGGTCCGAGGTCGACGATCCAGTCTGCGGTCTTGATCACGTCGAGGTTGTGCTCGATCACCAGGACCGTGTTGCCCTGATCGACGAGGCGCCCCAGCACGGTCAGCAACCGGCGAATGTCTTCGAAGTGCAGGCCGGTGGTCGGCTCGTCCAACAGGTAGATGGTGTGGCCGGTCGAACGTTTCGCCAGCTCGGAGGCCAGCTTCACCCGCTGAGCCTCACCACCGCTAAGCGTTGGCGCAGGCTGACCCAGCCGTACATAGCCGAGGCCGACGTCGACCAAGGTTTGCAGGTGGCGGGCGATGGGCGGTTGGTTGGAGAAGAACTCCAGCGCTTCCTCGATCGGCATGTCGAGCACATCGGCGATCGACTTACCCTTGAACATGATCTCGAGGGTGTCACGGTTGTAGCGGGCGCCCTTACAGACCTCGCACGGCACATACACATCCGGCAGGAAGTGCATTTCGATCTTGATCGTGCCGTCGCCGGCGCAGGTTTCGCAGCGACCGCCAGACACGTTGAAGCTGAACCGTCCCGGCTGATAACCGCGGACCTTGGCCTCGTTTGTCAGGGCGAACAGTTTGCGTATGCCATCGAACACGCCGGTGTAGGTGGCGGGGTTTGAGCGTGGGGTGCGACCGATCGGCGACTGATCGATGTCGATGACCTTGTCGAGGTTCTCCAGGCCTTCGATCGACCGATGCAAGCCCGGCGGCATCTTCGAGCCGTAGATGCGCTGCATCAGCGACCGCAGCAGGATGCCGTTGACAAGCGTGGACTTGCCGGAACCGGAAACCCCGGTGACCGCAACAAAACAGCCGAGCGGGAAATCGACATCGATGTTCTTGAGGTTGTTCTCCCTGGCACCGGTGATCCGCAGCTTTGCCTCGGTCGGCTGGCGACGCTTAGCCGGAATCGGCACCGACTTCTTGCCGGACAAATACTGGCCGGTGATCGAACCTCGCCGCTTGAGCAGGCCTTTCACCGGGCCGCTGTAGATGACCTCGCCTCCATGCTCACCGGCGCCGGGGCCGATGTCGACGACATGGTCGGCCACTCGGATGGTTTCCTCGTCGTGCTCGACGACGATCACCGTGTTGCCGATATCTCGCAACCTGCGAAGGGTTTGGATCAGCTTGGCATTGTCTCGCTGGTGCAAACCGATCGACGGTTCGTCGAGCACGTACAGCACCCCGACCAGGCCCGACCCGATCTGGCTGGCGAGGCGGATCCGCTGGGCCTCACCGCCTGACAACGTCGATGCCGAGCGACTCATCGACAGATAGTCGAGCCCAACATCGAGCAGGAAACTCAGCCTGGCGTTGATCTCCTTGATAACCAGGTCGGCGATCATGTGTTCGCGGTCGGTCAGCTCAAGCCCGTCGAGCGCCTTCGCCGCCTCACCGATCGACATCGAACAGATCTCGCTGATATTCCGACCATCGATCAGGCTGGCCAATGACAGCGGGTTGAGACGGGCACCCTCACATACCGGGCAGTGCACCTCCCGCATGTAACCCTCGATTTGTTCCCGGGCACTGTCGGACTCCGACTCGCTGTGGCGGCGCCGGAGATAGGGCACCGCGCCTTCGAAGTTGGCGTTGTAGGTACGAACCCGACCGAAGCGGTTCTTGTACTTGACCGTGACCTTGATGGCCGCAGCTTTCGCTTTGCCGGTGCGACCATTGAGCAGCAGTTTCTGCTGCTTGTCTGTGAGCTTTTCCCACGGCTTGTCGATGTCGATGCTGAACTGCTCGCAGACACCCTGGACCAGGCGCTCGAAGTACTGGCTCTTGCGGGAGGACCAGGGGTGAATCGCCCCCTCAGCAACCGACAGCTCAGGGTTGGGAACCACGAGGTGGGGGTCGACCTCGTAGGTTGTACCGAGGCCATCGCAGGCATCACAGGCCCCATAGGGCGAATTGAACGAGAAGTTCCGAGGCGCCAGTTCTTCAAAGCTCTTGCCATCGCTCGGCCTCGAAAGGTGCTGGCTGAACACCAACATTTCGCTCTCGGCGTCGGAGCCCTTTGGTGGAATGATCTCGATCTCGGCTACACCCTCGGCCAGACCGAGGGCGGTCTCGATCGAATCGGTCAGCCTGCGCTCGATACCGTCGCGGCGAACCAGGCGATCGACAACAATGCGGATGTCGTGAGTTTCGTAGCGGGCTAGATCGGGCAGCTCGCCGCCGAGTTCGATCAGCTCATCATCGACGATCGCTCGGACGAAGCCTTCCTTGGCCAGGTCGGTGAGCATTGTCTCGTATGTGCCCTTGCGGCCTCGTACGACCGGAGCCAACACCTGGAATCGGGTGCCGTCTTCCAGCTTGAGGATGCGGTCGACGATCTGCTGTGGCGTTTGGCGAACCAACGGCTCGCCGGTCTCGGGATCGTGCGGGGTGCCGACGCGGGCGAACAGCAGGCGCAGATAGTCGTACACCTCGGTGACGGTGCCGACGGTCGAGCGCGGGTTACGGCTGGCCGACTTCTGGTCGATGGAAATGGCAGGCGAAAGACCTTCGATGAAATCGACGTCTGGCTTGTCCATCTGGCCCAGGAACTGCCGGGCATATGCCGACAGCGACTCGACGTAGCG
>JBOEHD010000009.1:0-46889 GCA_050633745.1 Acidimicrobiales bacterium | reverse complement strand
GGCGATGAGCCAGACCCGACGATCTGCCGGGTCGGGCTGGCGCTCCAATAGATTGCGCTCTTCCAGCTGATCGATCACCGTGCCGGTGGCCGCTCTGCCCAACCCCAGCCGCTCTGCCAGCGAGGTTTGGGTGTTGGCGCCGAACTCGTTCACGTAGGCCAGCAGGCTGGCCTGGGAGAGGTTCAAGCCAAGGTCGGCGAATCGCAGATCGTAGAGGCACCGGATCTGCCGCGCCGCAGCCATGATTGTGCTCTCGACCCGCAACCAAGGCGGGGCATCGAGTTCATGGTCCGGCTTCATGGACCCATTCTACAGCTGCGCCCTACCAATACCGTATTGCATCAGTTTGTCAGAGGTCATACAAATTGCAGCAACTCGAAAGTGTCAGATATTTCCCCGATGTGACATAAATAATTCACGCATTCGATCTATTGTCAAAGCTGCCAGTTGTGTTAATGGCGAGGGCAGTTCAGACATGGAGGAGGAGCATGAGACTCCGCAGAAGGTCCGTATTCGTCGCGGTCTTAGCCTTGTTGGCTTCGGTCGCGCTACCCACCCAGGCGCCGGGACAAGTAGAGGGGGTGACGGTCCTGGAGCAGGACCGGGCCGCTGAAAGTGTCATGGCCCAGTTGGAGGCCAGCGAACAAGATTTGAGCCTGGCCGAGATTCGAGACATCGACGGCCTTGGCCCGATGCCCTGGACATCGCTCACAGGACAGAGAAGTCAAAAGGCACTCAGGGCGTGGCGGGCCATCGCCGCTCAGCTTCCGGCCCGTGATCTTGTCTCCGCTGATCAAGTAGCGGCGGACATGATCGCATCCGACCTGACGTTCGCCGAGTCTGAAGCCCCGGATGAGACCGGCGGCAACGACACGGCAGACACCGGTGACGTGATCGAAGGCTTCGGCACCGGCGAAGGCGAGGAGTCAATGGTCACGATCACCGGCAACCTGTCGGGCGCAGAGGTTCGGCCGCCCATCGAAGGCGACTGCGAGTCGGCCGAAGATGACGGTTCGATCGATCTGGCCAACTTCACCCCGGCGGCAGAGTTCCAGGTTGCGCTGTGTGTTGGTGAGATCGGCGATGGTCCCTTTGGTGAGACCTCGGGTGACACCGACTTCTACAGTTACGGCGAGGTAGCCGAGGGCACGCTCCTGATCCTCGATGTGGCCAACGTTTCGGGCTCGCTCGATCCGGTGAGCTCGGTGATCGGCATCTACGACGCCGACGGCACACTGCTCGGTTCGATCGAAGATAGCGGTGAGGGAGAGGGCGATACCTTCCTTGAGGTCATCGCCCCATCCGCAGGTGTCTACTACGGCGCCGTCGTCGGCTGCTGTGAGCTGCAGGGCGACCCGTTCGAGTCTTCCAGCGGCGCTGGCGCCGATGAAACCGGCACCTATGAGGTGTTCGTTGTTGCCTTTCCCCCACCTTGCGGTTCCGAAGAGGATGACGGCAGCTTGGCCCTAGCCAACTCGACAAACGTCGCCGAGCAGGGTGGCGATTTCTGTACTGGCGTGATGGGCGACGGCCCGCATGAAGCGGCCGACGGCGACTTCTACGCTCTTGGCTTCGTCGAAGCCGACCAGCAGATCGTTGCCGACGTAGTGATTTTCGAGGGCGAACTGTTCCGTTCTGTGCTCGGCATCTACGATGCCGAGGGCAACCTGTTGGCCTCCGGCGAAGACTCCGGTAACCCGGAAGAAGGTGAGTTCGTCGAGTTCATCACCGAGTCTCCCGGTGAGTACTTCGTAGCCGTCGCAGGCTGTTGCGAGTTGCCGAGCGACCCCACCGACCCGGCCAGCGGTACGCCCTCCGATCAGGGCGGGCTGTACGAAATCTTCGTCGGGGCGTTCGAACCGCCATGTACCTCTGCTGAGGATGATGGCAGCCTCGGGCTGGCCAACGAAACCAATGCTGCTCTGGGCGGCGACTTCTGCGAAGGCGTTATCGGCGATGGTCCTCACGGAGCGGCCGACGGCGACTTCTACGCACTCGGAACTATCGGTGCCGGTAGCGAAATCGTCGCCGACGTGGTGGTCTTCGAAGAGCCCGTACGCACCGTCGTCGGGGTCTACAACTCCAGCGGTGAGCTGATCGCTTCCGCCGAGGACTCCGGCGACCCGGAGATCGATGAGTTCCTGGTGGTGCCGGTCGAAGTTGAGGACGACTACTTCGTCGCTGTCGCCGGTTGCTGTGAGCTACCAACCGACCCGACCGACCCGGCGAGTGGGTCCGCTTCGGAAGAGGCGGGCAACTACGCGGTCTTCGTGGCCGCTCAGGCTCCGCCCTGCCAGTCACGGGAAGAGGACGGTTCCATCGGCGATGCCAACGATGCGTCTAACGTGTTCGGGGACGAGGATCTGTTCGAAACGACCTGTGACGGTTTCGTCGGTGATGGTCCCCAGGCCGAACTCAACGGCGACGTTGACTTCTTCCGCACCAGGGTTCTGCCCGCCGATCGTCTATTGATCGTCGATCTCTTCGATCCGTTCTTGGAAACCCCCGATGCGGGCGATCTGACCATCGGGGTTTACAACGAGGCAGGCGATCTGATCGGCTCCGGTCAGGATGACCCCTCAGAGTCTGGCCCCGCTTCCAACTTCTTCTCGGTGCTCATTCCGGCCGAGGGGTCCCACTACATTTCGTTCGGCGGGTCTCTGCCCACCGACGCCACCGACCCGACGACCGGAACCAACACCGACATAACCAGCGGTTACTTCACCTTCGTCGTAGATACCACCGAAGAGTTCCTAGAGGGCGACGCTGCCCAGTGGGGACTCTCGGTCCAAGGTGCGGCCGTGCAAGCTGAGGCCGAACGATTCAGCCGGGGCGAGAGCCCACAGGCTGCACTGTTTGCCAAACTGGCTGATGCCCGCACTTCGGTGAGCGCGGCCGAGCAGGAGCCAGTCGTCGACATCGACTTCTTCCTGGTGGAGCTCCGCAAGGGCGATGCCATCGCCGGTGGCTTCGACGCTTCCCGGATCACCGGCATCCTCGATCCGGGCGGCGTGCAACGGTCCGGCTCGCAGTTCAACCCGAGCTTCATATACCCGCCGGCATCACCGCTGGCTCATCCTCGACGGAACGGCTTCGACCATGTGGCCACCGTCGACGGTGTCCACGCAGTGTTCGTCGGCGAGGGTGTTGGCGCCTACGAGGGCGAGCTACGAGTAGTACGTAGTGGCCTCGGGACGACCGAAACCGACGATCAGCAGATCATCTTCCTCGACTTTGACGGCGCCGAGGTTTCCGGCGACGTCTTCGGAACCGGGGTCGATGCAACGCTGTCGCCACTGTCGGCCTTCCTGGCCAACTGGGGATTGACCCCAGCCGATGAGGACGCGGTCATCGACAGCACCATCGATGCGGTGGTCGAGACTCTCGATACCGATCTCCGGGTACTCGATGGCCGAAACGGCGACCGAGATGCATCGGGCACGCCTGGTGAATTCGATGTTGAGGTGCTCAACAGCCGGGATCACGGCGATCGTTGGGGCGAGCCAAACGTGACCAGAGTGGTCGTCGGCGGCACCATCAACGAGCTGCAGATACCGACATTGGGTATCGCCCAGTCCATCGACCCTGGCAACACCGAGTCCGAAGAGACCGCGGTGGTCTTGCTTGATGAAATGAGCGGACCCGTAGGCTCCGAGGTCAGCATCAACACCTACGGCCTGGCCGATGGGGTCACGAAGTCGGAGTTCGTCGGCTTTGTGGTCGGCCACATCACGGGCCATGAGATCGGTCACCTGATCGGCAACTGGCACCAGGACACCTTCAACGAGGTCATAGCGATCATGGATGCTGGCGGTGACTTCCCGGCAATCGCCGGTGTTGGCCCCGACGGCATCTTCGGAACCGCTGATGACAACGATCCTGACTTTATCGAGGACGAATTTCATCCATTCGAAGGCTTCGTCGGCATCGAAGACACCGCAGGCCGCACGGCCTTCGGTTTGAGCACCGGTCTCGGTGGGCCGGTCGTCGAAGGTCCGAGCAATCTGACCATCGAACTCGATGGCGTGGCCTATCCCGGCGAGCAGGTCGATGTCTATGGCCAGTTCGACGGGGGAGTCGCACCGTTCAGCGTCGAAATCAACTGGGGTGACGGCTCAACCTGCCCCGATGACGGCACGTGCTTCGTCGATCCGATGGAAGACGACATGCCGAACCTAGTCGACGCCGACTACACCTATGCCGAGCCTGGCGTCTACACCGTCGAAGTGACGGTGACCGACGCCAACGGAAACTCGGTTAGTGCGTCGGTCGACACCGCGGCATGCACGATCATCGGAACCAATCGGGCTGAGACCCTTAACGGCACCGAGGGTGACGATGTGATCTGCGGCCTTGGCGGCAACGACCGACTCTTCGGCAGGGGAGGCAACGACATCATGTTCGGTGGCTCCGGCCGAGACCGGATGAACGGTGGCGCCGGAAACGACACCATGCTTGGTGGCAGCGAAGCCGACGACATGACTGGAGGAGATGGAATCGACACCATGTCGGGCGGTAAGGGCAACGATGTCATGCGTGGCGGCGATGATGCCGATGTCATGAACGGCCGACTCGGCGGCGACCGCATGTTCGGTGAAGCGGGGGCCGACAACATGTCCGGTAACCGTGGCAACGACCGGATGTACGGTGGCGTTGACGGCGACACGATGTCTGGCGGCCGAGGTTCCGACCAAGTCCATGGTCAGGGTGGCGACGACGTTGCCGCTGGTGGACAGGGTCGTGACATCGTTACCGGTGCCAACGGCAACGATATGTTGTCCGGCGGCACCGGCGCAGACAACCTGAGCGGTGGCGCAGGCAACGACGACCTCGATGGCGGTGCGGACAATGACCGCTGCGTCGGCGGGGCCGGAGCGAACACCCTGGTTTCTTGTGAAAGCTAGGTAACTAGCGGCCAACCAACTGGCCGAGCCAATAGAAAAAGCACTGAGCCGGGCCGCAAGGCCCGGCTCAGTACCTTTTAGGGCAGAGGAGGCAGCGGACTCCTCTTTCTACCCGCCGCTGGTGAATTCGGCTTTCTAGCCTTCGAGCTTGATCTTGCAGAGCGCGCAGTCGAGCGTTAGCAGGCCGCCTGCGCTTGCCGTGGGTACTGCGGTCACCGAGACCATCCTGCCTGGTAGAAGCGATGCGATGTGCTTGCCGTACATGTCGCTCTCGCTCATCAGATAGCCGGAAGCGGTTTGAATACGCTTGCCGCCGACGATGATGTACGAGCCGCCGTCGCAGCTGATCGGACCAACACTTTCGACCTCACCCTGATCGTTGAGGATCATCCTCGACTGGCAATCGGTGAAGACTTCGGTGACCTTGCCACGGATGGTGATCATCTTCTCTGCGGTCGGAGGATTTAGCCAGCTCGAATCGGGCGTCAACTCGGTGGTCGGAGCGGCGGTGACTTCGGTGCTCTCGGTGGCGGTGGTCGGTGGCGTCTCGGGGGGAGAGGTTTCGGTGGCCACGACCGTTGTCGTTGTTGACTCTGTCGATGCAGGCTGGGTTGTGTCGGTCGTCTCCTGGCTACCGCCGATCGTCCCCTGGGAGCCGGCTTCGCTGACCGAGTCGCTCGTTCCAGCAGAGCTTCCGGTGTCAGCACCTTCGGCCGCCGCTTGCTCGGCATCGCCGTCAGCCGGGTCGGCCTGTCCAGCGGACTCGGCAGCAGCATCGGTGCTGGCCTGGCCGACGGTGGTGACAGGCAGTTCAACGGTCAGGCTCTCGCTGTCGGCATCATCGTCGACCATTGAGGCGTTGTTGTCATCGTCGACCTGGACCTGAACGTCGCCGCCGTCGCTGGCCTGAAGGTCGGGCTCGTTGCCTGTCCTGTTCAGGGCGAAGACCGAGGCTCCAGCCACCGTCACCATGGCCGCGGCAGCGGCGAGAAGGTACAGCTGTCGGGAAGCTAGCTCGACCCGAGACTCGACCCGTGGGGCGAGCATCGTCGGCGCCGCCGTCTGATGGCGGACCTGGTTCCCGGGATGACCCATATCGGTGGGGGTGACTCTGTCGAGGAGCTCAAACCGCTCCGCAATCAGCGGATCGTAAGTATCCATCTCTTCGTCGAACGTCATGGTTGTTCGATCCTTTCCCGCAGGTGTTCATGGGCCCGATGCAATTGGACTCGGACGGTTCCCGGTGTTGTTTCTAACAACGCCGCTATTTCTGTCGGCTTGAAGCCACCGGCGTATCGTAAAATCACGACGGTTCGTTGCTGTTCGGACAGGGAGCCCAACAGGTCGAGGAAGTCGGCAAGCGAAGAGTCGATCTCAGCGCTCTCGGTGCTAATCGACTCGAGGTCCACCGCATCGACGAGGTCGGTTTCATTTGAGCGGCTGCGCCGTTCGGCCATGATCCCCGCTGCGACCTTAAAAGCGGTCCGCCACACCCAGCCTTCGGGGTTGCGTAGCTCGTCGCCTCGGGCGAAGGCCTGGCTGAAGGTTTCGGCTTCAGCCTCGGCCGCGAGGTCGGGGTCGCCGGTGAAAGCTAGGAGGGACTTCCAAAGCCGGTCGTGCTGGCTGCGGTAAACCTCTTCAACGGGATCCATCAACAGGACTTTCATACCACCTCTACAGGGGTGGTTTTAGGTCAGATCGTTAACAGATCTTAAGATTCTCTTCACAAACCCTCTGTTCTAGCGGGTTCTTGCTACAGACTCTCATTGCGGGCTCTTATTGCAAGCTCCTATTGCAAGCCCTCGCTGGGGAGTGAGCGGAACTGCGCTTCATCGTGTCCGTAAATCAGTTTGCAGCCCTCGTCTCGCAACGATGCCAGATGCTGCATCGACTGCCGCTGCTGGTCGGTGTCGTGACCGAACTTTGGCACCAGCATGTCGTCCATCATGCGTTCGAAATACACGCAGTCACCTGTCAGGACTACCGGACCTGACTCCAGCTCGATCCGCAGGGCCTGATGGCCGGGGGTATGGCCGGGCGTTGGGATGCAGGTAACGGTGCCGTCGCCAAACACATCGTGCTCCCCCTTGACGGCTTGCACATCGTGTCCGTGGTCGTAGTCGATCGGGTCATAGACGCCCTCTTCGATCAACTTGGCATCGTGGCCTGCCTCCCACTCGGCTTGTTGCACCACGATCCGGGCATCGGGTAGTTCGCCGGTGCCGCCCGCATGGTCGAAATGCAGGTGGCTGAAAATCATCACATCGATGTCCGATGGCCTGATTCCCCTTGCCGCTAGCTGGGCCGAGACCTCGTCGCCAGGGTGGTAGTCGGGCCGGAAGGCCTTGGCGGTGCGCCCCAGCCTGGTTATGTCGGTTTGCAGCCCCTGGTGCATGCCGTTGTCGAACAGGGCCAGGCCATTGGGGTGTTCGATCAACCAACCGGCTATTGGCAGCGTGACCGTGCCATCCTCACCGGTGACCACCCGCAGGGCGGCCTCGATCTTGCCAAGTTCAAGCGGTATCAGTTTCATTCCAGCCCTTTCCAAAAGTTTGCTAGTCCGGCCGCCGCCAAGTCAGGGTCTTTACCCATCCACCAATGGCCTTGGCCTTCGAGAACAAGATGCTGAGCCCCGAGCAGGTCTTTGACCGCCACACCGAGCTCGGTCTCTACATAGGGGTCGCCGGTCGCGTCGATAACCAGACCAGCGGGACTCCCGGCCGACTTTGCTGCAGCGATGACCCGTTGTCCAAGCTCCTCAAGCGCCGGCTGGGCCGCGGCCCGATAGAGCTCAAGGATGCATCGACCCATATCTTCGTTGCAGCCTGCAGCCATCGCCGTTGCCACGTCGGCTGGTAGCCCGAGCCCTACGTACGCCTCTGACCGGTCTGCGAGACTAATCGCCACCATTTCGGCAATGGCTTCCTCACCAGCGCCCTCGGTTTGCCAAACCTGGGCCATGTCGTGCCATACGTAGTCGGGATGTAACAACCCTGCGCAGTCGGCGGCCCATGATCGGATGAGGCCGGTCTGCTCAGCGACAAACCCGAATACGTGTCCCGCCCCCCAGTCATGGCCGATGAGATCGATCGTGCCGCCGATGGCCTGCAGCTGCTCGGTGAGCCAGGCGACGTAGTTAGCCGGGGTCGCCTGCCAGCCTGCTGGCAAGGGGGCTCCGAATCCGGGAGGGGACAGCAGCACCGTGTCGGTGACCCCGTGTTGGGCCAACGAGGTGACCAGGGGAGTCCAGACGTCCGCAGTCTCCGGATTGCCGTGCACGAACACCTTTGTCATGATGGCTCTTTAGCGAGTGAGCTAGTCATTGTTGAACCCCCGGGGTTCGATCGTCGGTCGTTTCGGCAACACCTTAGGGGAAATTGTGAGCGAGAGCGGTAGTGGCGACAGCAGCGTTGGGGAGGCCCAGGATCACATTGATCCGGTGGTCCTGATGAGCGTGGTCGATGGGGTAGCGACCATCACTTTGAACCGACCTGAATCGCGAAATGCCATCAACGGTCCGCTGCGGCAGGCCATGCGCCAGTCATTCAAAGCGGCCGAGGCGGACCCTGCGGTCTCGGTCATCGTGCTCACCGGCACCGACCC
Source organism: Acidimicrobiales bacterium (assembly GCA_050633745.1). GTDB lineage: Bacteria > Actinomycetota > Acidimicrobiia > Acidimicrobiales > SZUA-35 > JAHELU01. Next base: position 38,382 of record JBOEHD010000009.1, on the reverse strand, counting down.
GGCGTTTTGCGCCGGCCTTGACTTGAGGGAGGTCGGTAAGGGGAACCCGGAGGTCATCGGCTCACAAACCAGCGGCAGCAGCAGACCGTTTCCCGCAACGACAAAGCCCATCATCGGTGCCATTAACGGCGCCGCGATCACCGGTGGGTTTGAACTGGCCCTCAACTGCGACTTCCTCATCGCCTCCGAGCGGGCGGTCTTCGCCGACACGCACGCCCGGGTCGGGGTCATGCCCGGTTGGGGCCTCACCACACTTCTGGTCGATGCGGTTGGGGCCGGCCGGGCCAGGGAGATTTCGTTGACCGGCAACTTTGTGACCGCACAAGAGGCGGTTGATTGGGCCCTGGTCAACCGTACGGTTCCCCACGATGAGCTGATGCCGACGGTGTACCGCTTGGCGGCCGACATCGCAGGCAATGATCAAGCCGGGGTCCGGCGGATGCTGGCTACCTATGCCGAGCAGCAAGAAGCCAGGCTGGCCGACGGGTGGCGACTTGAGGGAGAGGCGTCGGTGTCGTTCCGGGCCGAGGTCGATTTTGAGCCTGCGGAGGTAGAGGCTCGCCGCCAGGCGATCATCGAACGAGGCCGATCCCAGATCTAAGCAGACTTGGCAGACGAGTTTGGCTGCCTCAGTTCGTATGATGTCATACTATAGCTAGTCATATTTTCCTGAGAGACGCCGTGAGATCGTTCTTGGGAGACAGAACTTGGGAGATTCTTTGAGTACCTACACCGAGCAAGAGATTCGAAACCTGACGAAGGCGCTCGTCGCCGATGTTGGCGCCGACGCTGGTCAGACCGAATTCCGATCGGCCCAGTGGGACGCCGGTTTGGCCATGGTCCAGTACCCCAAAGGAAAAGGTGGGCTCGAGGCGCCACCCAAAATGCAGGCCGTGGTGCAAGAAGAGCTTCTGTCGGCCGGTGTTCGTTTTGACTCGATGGCTATCAATCCGATCGGTATCGGCATGGGCCTGCCGACCGTGCTGACCTATGGATCCGATGAGATTCACGACAAGCACCTCAAACGCATTTTCACCGGCGAAGACATCTGGTGCCAGATGTTCTCGGAGCCGAGCCATGGCTCAGACGTTGCCGGTTTGGCCAGTCGGGCCGAGCGCGACGGCGACGAGTGGATCGTCAACGGTCAGAAGGTCTGGACCAGCCTGGCCCACCATTCGTCATACGGGATGCTGGTGGTTCGCACCAACCCCGAGGTGCCGAAGCACAAAGGCCTTTCGTACTTCATCGTCGACATGAAGAGCCCGGGCATCGAGATCCGACCGCTCTACCAGATCACAGGGGACGCCGAGTTCAACGAGGTCTTCNNGGCGACGGCTGGCGGGTGGCCACAACCACCCTCATGAACGAACGGGTGGCCCTTGGCGGTAGTTCAGCTCCAAAGGGGAGCGGCACTATCGCTCCGCTGGTTTCGCAGTGGAAAAAGCGTGGCCCCGAGCTTCCCGAGCTGCAGCGTCGCATCATGCGAGATCGGGTCAGCCAGCTGTGGATCGAAAGCGAGATTCTGCGATTGACCACCATCCGGGCCAGAGTCAACTCGACGCTCGGCAACCCCGGGCCCGAAGGTTCGGTCGGCAAGCTGGCCTCAGCCGAACTTAACCAGCGAATCTGGAACACTACCATGGATCTGCTGGGCGCCGACGGTCTGGTCCACGAGCCGGGTTACCCGCTCGATCGAGCCAAGGGTGCGTCGTCGCTCTCGATTTCAAAGAGCTTCTTGCGTTCCCAGGCCAACACCATCGAGGGTGGAACCTCCGACATCATGCGCAACATCCTGGGCGAGCGAGTGCTCGGCCTGCCGGGTGATGTGCGAGTCGACAAGTCGGTGCCGTGGAACGAGATCCCGTCGTGATTGAATCCGCCGCTCTAGTCGAGAAGTGCCTGGCGGACGGCGAGTTCATGATGGCCGCCCGCCACTGGACCGGCGGTCTGCGACTCGTGACCTCCGACGGTGCGGATGGCGAACCGGCCAGCAGTGAATCGGCCAGTAGTCAATCGACAGAGCCAGCATTGAGCGGCTTTGAGATCGTCGACGGCGTTCCCCGGGCTGGCGTGCCTAACGCCGACAGCCCCGAGCGCCCAGCTCCCGGTGTTATCTCGCTGACCGCTACCGCTGAGATCTGGGAGGCGATGACTCAACCGGTGCCCGTTCCGTTCCTCCATGACGTGACCGCAGCACTGGGCCGAGGAGTGTCTAGACGAAGCGATGAGCTGCTGTGGTGGCAGTACGCTCCGGCGATCCAACGGGCCGTCGAGCTGCTGGCCGAACCTCGGGAGGCAGGCAAAGTCTCGGCCTCCGACGCTGGCCCTCTACCGAGGACCGACTCGCCGGTCGGCCGGTACATCCACCTCGACCTGGGCGGCGTCGACCACCGGATCTACTACGAAGAGGCGGGGTCTGGCATTCCTCTGCTGCTGCAACACACCGCCGGGTCTCACGGCACTCAGTGGCGTCACCTGTTCGAGAATCGGGCCATCACTGATCGATTCCGACTCATCGCCTACGACCTGCCCTATCACGGCAAGTCGGTGCCGCCGGTAGGGGAGCAATGGTGGTCGCGAGAATATGCACTGGGCGGCGACTTCTTACGGTCGATCCCGCTCGGCCTTAGCGAGGCCCTCGACCTCGACCGGCCGGTGTTCATGGGGTGCTCGGTCGGCGGTTTGCTGGCGCTCGACCTGGCGGCCCGCCACGCCGATCGCTTCAGCCATGTGATCTCGCTGGAGGGTGCGCTGCACATCGGCGGCGACCCTGAGCGGCTCACCGGTTTCTGGCATCCGCAGGTTAGCAACGAGACCAAGGCCCGCATGATGCAGGCCCTCACCTCGCCGACCTCGCCCGATGCGTACCGCAAGGAGACGATCCAGACCTACGCTTCGGGCTGGCCGCCGGTATTCATCGGCGATCTGTTCTACTACCTCGTCGACTACGACCTGCGCGACACCGCAGCAGAGATCGACACCGACACGGTTGGCGTGCATATCCTTTCCGGCGAGTACGACACAAGCGGCACGCCGGCCCTCGGCCGGGCCGCACATGAGACCATTGCCGGATCGACCTTCAGCGAGATGAAGGGGATGGGGCACTTTCCTATGTCGGAGAATCCAGATGCATTCTTCGAGTACCTCATCCCGGTGCTCGACCGAATCGTCGAGTCCAAGTCATGAGACTCGGTTCCGCTCTGCCGCTGACCGCCCTCGGGGGAACCCCGCTGGGTCCTGGCGACCTGGCCGAGACGGCGGCGCTGCTCGAGCGGCTTGGCTACCGCTCGATTTGGGTCTTCGATGCGGTCGGCCGGGGCTTCGTTCTACCCGATCCGTTTATGGCGCTGACTGTGGCTGCCACTGTCACAGAGAACGTTGAACTGGGGTCGGGCATCATCCAGCTGCCGATCCGCAACGTTGCCGAAGTTGCGCACCGGGCATTCACCCTGCAGGTCATCGCCGGCCCCCGGGTGCTGTTCGGTATCGGCCCAGGCTCGACCGAGGCCGACTTCCTCACCTTTGGCGCCGACTACAAAACCCGCTTCGCCCGCTTTGAAGAGCAGCGAGCTGAACTTACCGAATGGCTGGCCACCGGTTCCTACGGCGGACGCTCGCTGGCGCCGTGGCCCGCGGCCGCCGGCGGTCCACCGATCCTGCTGGCCGGGTGGCGAGGCCCCTGGGTCGAGCGGGCGGCCAGGGAATCGGCCGGATGGATTGCATCGGGCATGCATGCCGACGACGCCACGCTGGCCGATGGCATCGACCGCTACCGCCAGGCTGGCGGAACCCGGGCCATCGTTACCAATGTGCAGGTCGGCGAGAATACGGCGCAGGCAGTTGAGCGGCTCGGCCACCTGGCGGAGCTTGGATTCGACGATGCGGTGATCATGGATCTGACGCCGACCGAAGAACGGCTGGCCGAGGTGCGAGCCGAGGTCCCCGATTCCTAGTCAGCTAGACACCTAACCAGCTGGATCTAGTCAGCTAGCTAACCAGGCTAGGGGTCAGCAGCAGATAGCCGTCCTCAAGGGTTGGCTGCACCAACTCCGCGCCCGGCGGCGGCAGCCCCAGACATCGGTACCGGCCGTCGGCCATGCGCCACGATGCTCGACCGCCGATCGGGGGCATCGGCTGGATCCACGCCCGGCCGGCCGCGGTCTCGGCCAGTCGCTGCGGCGGGCCAACGTACCGGAGGCGCCCATCGAGTAGTACCAGAACCGTGTCGCCGACCGCCGCTTCGTCGGTGAGATGAGTCGAGACGATCACCGTCGACACATGGCGTCGCTGAGCGATGATCTCCCGCAACCGGAATCGTTCATCGGGGTCGAGTCCCGCTGCCGGCTCATCGAGCAACAGCAGGCTCGGTCTTCCCAGAATGGCCTGGGCTAAACCGAGACGTTGGATCATGCCTCCAGACAGCTCAGCCAGTTTGTCGTGGGCCCGGGCTGCCAGCCCGACTCGGTCGAGTACGTCGTAGACCATGTGCCGTCTGGTCCGCTCATCGTCGTGTCCCTTCAACACCGCCACGTAGTCGATGACGTCGAAGACCCGGGCCGACCGGGTCATGCCCGGCGTCTGTGGCAGGTAGCCAAGCCGCCTGCGGATTTCGATGCGGTCCGACTCGTGGCGAGGGTCGAGTCCATCGATCAGGATCGACCCGCTGTCGGGGCTAGAGACGGTGGCCAGACAACGCAGCAGCGTGGTCTTCCCTGAGCCGTTCGGCCCCAACAAGGTAATCAGACCTCCCTCGAGCAAAAGATCCACCCCCTGCAGGGCTTCGATGGTGCCGAAACGCTTCTCCAGGCCGAAGCTGAGCACGTTCGCTGGACTCATCGCAGCTCCAGCAGATCAAATCGGTCGCGCCGTTGCACCACGACCGCCAGCGCCACGGCCCCGATCAGGACCATCACTAATTGTCCGGGAGCGCTGAACGCCGCTACCGGGCTGGTGGCAGCCCCTCGAACGATGAGAACCCCAAGAACCCAAGCAAACCCGGCGATGGTCGCGGCCCGGCGGGGGCGAACCACCGTCATCAGGGCAACGGTGGCCAACGTCAGGCCGATCGAAGGCAATAACCAGGCGAAAGCCAGGGCCGAGGTGCCGGGGGCCAGCACCGCAGCGATCGCCAACCAGAAGGTCGAGAAGGCCAGCACCACCGCAGCTCTGGTCAGTATGAGTCGCAGGCCCCGCAGCGGGGTGGCGATACTCATTTCATGGGCCGGGTCGGCTTCGGTGCCGTAAGCCATCGCCACGCCAAGAACCGGAACGAGCGGGGCGATGAACAGGAGAACAAAGAGGTTTTCCACCGGTCGATCGCCGTTGGCGGCCGACAGCCCGATCACGATGGCTAGGCCGGTGGCCAAGAACCAGGCTCGGCGCAGCGCCGGTGTGGCTACCACCAGTCGGGTGACGTGGGCGGGCAAACCGAAGAACCGCAGCATACGTTCCATTCGGCCGGGCCGAGGAGCGTCGAGCTCAATGGTGATCGCCCGCCAGTTGCGATCAATTCGGGCCTGATCGAGCGGCCACTGGTAGTTGTTTGAGGCGGTCATGCCAGTATCTCCTGGAGGTGTTTGCGGGCCCGCATCAAGCGGGTCTTGACCGTGCCCTGAGGGATGCCGAGGGCACGGGCTGCTTCTTTGGTTGTCAGTCCGTCGATGGCGGTGGCGATCAACACGGTTTGCAGATCGGGTTCGAGCGTTCGCAGAGCGACACCCATACGGCCGTGCGAGCCGTTGTCGACCAGGGTGTCCTCAAAGCTCATGGCCCGGTCGTAGCGCTGCATCGTTTCCGGAGACATCGGGGTCGGACGCCGTTTGCGGAGCTGGTCGATCAGGCGACGCACCGCGATACCCCACAGCCACGCGCCGACCTGGCCGTCTCCCCGGTAACGCTTCGCCGATTGCCACACCGAAACGAAGGTGTCCTGCAAAGCCAGGTCGGCCAGGTCGGGGTCGCCACAGCGACTCTCCAACCGGGGGATCAACCAGGGAGCGTGCCTGCGGTAGAGCTGTTCGAGTGCGCCTCGATCGCCTCGGGCGATCCTGGCGATGAGCGCCCGATCCTCACCGTCGCCGGAGTCGGCGCCCGAGGTGGGACCGTCCGTCGGGCTTTGTGGCGGAGGGAACATCAACTCTCTGTCGTGTCAGGCCGCCAAAACGGTTCATCCACACCGAAGTTTCTTTGCTGCCAGCCCCCCACGGCCAAAAACCTAGCTCACCGTGAACCACTACGGGCCCAGCGCTCGACAGAGGGATATGAGCGTTATTCCAACAACTTCGGATCTGGCACATTCGGATCTGACTCATTCGGACTGGGCTCCGCCGTTCCCAGCACCCCCGAACCCGCAGCTCTCTTACCCTCCGCCGAGTGGGCCGCCGACCGGGTCGCCTGCTCCGACGGTTCCATCGCTCCCGCAACCGCCAACGGAACGACCGATGTCGAGACGGGTCAGGCGGCTACTGCTAACCGCGATGGCGCTGGCCATGATCGCCGGAGGTCTGGCTATCGATCGCAGCGGACCGGTGGTTGTGCCGGTGTTGTTTCTGCTGGTTGTGCCATTTGAGAAGTTGTTCCCCCGCCATCGGCAGCGCATCCGCAGACCACAACTCGGCACCGATATCGGTTATGCGCTTGCTGGCCCGCTACTCAACGCCATCGGGATAACCGCCGCGGTAGTGGTTGGGGTTGTAAGCATGGTGTGGCTACCCGGCCTGGCGCTACGCCCGCTGGTCAATCTGATTCCACCGGTCGCCACGCCATTCGTTGGGCTCGCTCTATTCGACCTTGCCATCTACTGGACCCACCGTTGGTATCACGAGGTCCCCGTGCTGTGGCGCTTCCACTCCATCCATCACTCGCCAAAACATATGGACTGGATCAGCGGCTTTCGCAACCACCCGTTCGACGGCACCTTGATCGCTCCGGCGTTCTTCTTCCTCTTGGCGGCAGGGTTCAGCGCCGAGTTCAGCGGCGCCCTAGCGGTGATCCAGTTCGTGTTGGGCATCTTCCTCCACGCAAACGTGCGCTGGCGGCTGCGTCCACTGCACCGACTGGTGGTCACCCCGGAGTTTCATCATTGGCACCACGCCAACGAGCCGGAGGCTATCAACTCCAACTACTCGATCTTCCTGCCAGCATGGGATCAGATCTTCGGCACCTACTTCATGCCCAAACACCGCCGCCCGCAGATCTACGGGGTAACCGAACATATTCCCGACGGCATGGCGGCGCAGCTATGGCATCCGTTGCGGGGCATGGGCAACCCGCTCCGTTTTCTCCGCCACCCGATCCGTTCGATCCGCTCCATGTTCCGTTTCACCTGGCGGTTACTGGGCGAAATTAGGCGCTCGAGCACCCGACCTCGACGCTCAACCGTGGGAGCAATTCCCGAACCGACTGAAGTAATGCCGGTATTGCCGACGACGGTGGCGGTCACCGGTGCAACCGCTCCGACCACGTACCGCTCGTTGGCCGAGCTAATGGATTGGGACGACGAAGACCTCGTCTAGGTCTGGCGCTGAGGACACAAGTCTGGTCGTATGCTTCGGTTCACGATTTCGTTCCTGGAAGAGGATTACCATGGCCCTTGTAGCTGCTGTCCATCACATCGCAACCGCCACGAACGACCTCGATCGGTTCGTCGAGTTCTACCGAGCAGCCTTTGAACTCGATCCGCTCCCCGGTTTCCCGATGGAAACACCGGTTGGCCGCATAGCGTTCTATGACCTTTCCGGGGTGCAGATCCAGGTTGTAGAGTCAGGAACAATAAGTCCCGCGCTGGCCGACGCACCGGCCATTCTCTTGCAGCAGAATCTTCGTCTTGATCATTTCACCGTTCGGATCGACGGCGCGGAGGCGTTTGCAACGGTCCGACAGAATCTGATCGATCTCGGAGCGTCAAGCGGCGATGTCCAGGACTTCCAGGGCTCGGATCTTCTGGCCTTCACCGACCCAGACGGCCACGTGATGGAAGTTATCCACGTCCCGACGACGTAGATCTCGGCGACGTTTGGTTGGCGCACGCCAAGCGGTGACGGTGAGGGCCCGTTCTAGGGCCGGCTGCCATATGCCGCGTGTAACTTGTCGGCCAGCTCGGCTAGCTCCGCTAGCACCTCATCCGGGGCATCGAGCAGTTCGACACCGTCTGCAAAACCTGCGATCTGGCCGGCAAATGACCTCGGAGTGTGGGCATCGATTGTGACCCGGACACGAAGGTCGTCGGGCGATGTCGGTTCGGTGGATTGCACCACGCGTTGGTGTTGGCCGAACACCCATCGCAATGGCCCCAGCAAGCTTGGTTCCACGAGGGCGGTGATTCGAGTCGTGGCTCGTTGTCGCTCAACCTCGGTCACGATGTTGTCCCATGCCTCATCGAGACTGAACGACGCAGGCTTCACGACATCGAGATCGAGTACCTCCACCCCTTGAACCCTGCTGAGGCGATAGGTACGAATCTCGACCTGTTTCGTTTCATCCTGGACCCCGGCAACCAGGTACCAGACGTTGCGCTTCGTCACCAGACCAAGCGGATGTACGGTTCGCCAGCGGCGGTCGGAGGATCGGCCCTGGTAGTCGATCTTTGCCTGACGCCCCTGGACCACGGCGTCGGTAAGGGACTCGAAGAAGCGGGGCCGGCTGGGTTGGCCAACCTGCCCCCAGCCGCTTGCGTCGATCTTGAACGCGGTGGTTGCCGCCTGAGCCTCGGCCTGAAACGGGGTCGGTAAGGCCGAGGTCAGTTTCTGTAGAGCCGACTTCAACTCCGGTGTTGCGGTGACCGCCGGACCGGCCGCTAGGAACAACGCTCTGGCTTCATCGCCGGAGAGGCCGGTCAGGTCGGTCGATGCGCCGCCGATGAGCTCCCAGCCGCCGCCTCTGCCGTGCGTTGAGTAAACCGGAACCCCGCTCATAGCCAGGGCCTCCAGGTCTCGCCTGGCGGTTCTGGCTGATACTTCGAGCTCTTCGGCCGCTTCGGCCGCGGTGATTCGCCCCCGCCGCTGGAGAAGCAAAAGCAGTGCAATCAACCGGTCGGCTCTCATGAATTCAGTATTTCAAATAAACTGGCCACTCCCTGGCCAGTTTAGGCCGCAGACTACCGATATGAACAACCCGAATCCCACAGCAAACACCCCAGCAGCCGACGATCCCCGCTACGGCTTCGCCAAGGTCACCGAACAGCTCGGCCAGCTAATGGAGGCCACCGAGGCCATCGAACCTTCGATCCTGACCGCCGAAACCCCGTGCAGCGAGTACGCCGTTTCCGACCTGCTCGACCACGTTGTCATGGTCATGCGGCGGGTTGTCGTAATCGGCAGCGGTCGACACTGGTCGGAAATCGAACAGGACGAGCTCGGCTCAGGCTGGACAAAGGCGTTCCGCTCCGCGGCCCACGATGCCATGGAGGCTTGGACCGATCCGGCCAAACTGGGCCAAACTTTCGAGGTGCCATGGGGCGAGATGCCCGGCGCACCACTGATGTTGACGTACACCGGCGAACTGGCCGTTCACGGCTGGGACCTGGCGACCGCGACCGGGCAGCCGTTCTCGGTCGACGATGAATTCCTAGGAGGAGCGCTGATGGCGGTGAAGTTCATTCCAGCAGAAGGTCGAGACAACCCAGAGGTTCCCTTCGGCACGGTCGTCGACCCCGGCCCGGATGCCCCGCTGTTGCTTCAGTTGGCAGGGTGGGCCGGCCGCCAGGTCGCATGAGCGATCACAACTACTTCGACACGTTCATTAGCGTCGCCGAGGACTGCCCGGTCAACGAGGCCAAGATTCCCCAGCCGCGTGGCAAGTCAAGAACCGTTGCCATGATGCAATTCGACATGCTCCATGAGCATCCCTTCGGCCACACCCAGGAGGATGTTCTGTTCGAGGTGTGGCTCGCCAGGCAAACCGCAGCTGGATCGGTGGCCGAGGGTTTAGCCGAAGATGAAGTCGCTGAGCTTCGCAGGCAGTTCTTCGCAAAGGGGCAGCCCTGCCTCAGGGCATCGCCGCTGACCAAGACCCACGGTTGGGGAGTGCTGTTCGACGCCGACGGTCGGGCCGCCATCTTCGGTATGGAAACCGAGGAGTACCAAGTTCACGCTGGCGACTCGTCGTTGACCCAGTTGAAAGCCATGCGGTCCAAACGGGCCTAGTCGCAACCGCGCTAAACCGGCTGCCTCGATGCTGGCCCTATGATCGGCCTTCATGCACACCTCCGCTTCATCGATCCCAGCCACCATGGCCGCAGTACAGCTAACCGGCCATGGTGGCTACGACAAGCTTGAGTTCAACGTCGATGTTCCAACCCCCGCTCCCGGCCCGGGTGAAGTGCTGATCCAGGTCGGTGCGGCCGGGGTGAACAACACAGATATCAACACCAGAATCGGCTGGTACTCCAAAACGGTAAGCGAGGCCACCGCCAGCGCCGATATCGACGTGGCCGACGATGCTGATGGGTCGTGGAACGGGAGCCCGATCGTGTTTCCCCGAATCCAGGGAGCCGATTGTTGCGGCAGGATCGTCGCCGTCGGAGCCGATGTCGACCCGGGACGAGTCGGCGAGCGAGTACTGGTTCGGTCGATGCAGGCGATCGAGCCAAGCGGCGATCACCCATCGCTGGCCTTGGTCACGATGGGCTCGGAGTACAACGGAGCCTTCGCCCAGTTCCTGGTGACCGGATCGTGTCACGCGTTAGCCGTCGAAAGCACCTGGACCGACATCGAGTTGGCCTCGCTGCCCTGTGCCTACTCCACAGCGGAAGGCATGCTGCATCGAGCCTCGGTTGCCGCGGAGCGGGTGCTGATAACCGGAGCTTCTGGCGGAGTCGGTTCGGCAGCGATTCAGCTGGCCAAGCGACGTGGTGCCTCTGTTACTGCGATCGCCGGGCGGTCCAAGCTCGACGCCGTTTGTGCCCTAGGGGCCGACGAGGTCATCGCCCGTGAGGACGGCCTTCTCGACCAGGTCGCAACCAACTGCATCGATGTTGTGCTGGATCTGGTCGCCGGGCCGGTCTTCGCCGATCTACTCGAGACGCTTCGGCCAGGCGGCCGCTACGTGACCTCCGGCGCTATCGCCGGGCCTATCGTCGATCTCGATGTGCGCACGCTTTATCTGAAAGATCTGACCCTGTTCGGATCCACCTTCCAGCCGGACGAGATCTTCGAGAACTTGGTCAGCTATGTCGAAGCCGGAGAGATTAGGCCACTGGTGGCGGGAACCTATCCACTAGCTGAGATCGCCGCCGCTCAGGAGGAGTTCCTGGCCAAGCGGTACGTCGGCAAGCTGGTACTAATTCCGCCAGCGGTCAGCTGACGATCTGGTATTGTGCTCGATGTGAAGTAACTGCGATGTCCTCGTCCGTTTGGTTGGTTCGCCCGTGGGGCGGAATCGACCGGCACCTCGGAAGGTTCCCGCATGTCTGCTTCACCCCCATCCTCATCCCCATCTTCTTCCTCATCACGATCTTCGAATTCGTCTCGCTCTCCAGATTCGCGGGCCGAGCCGTTCTCGTTGACCCTGAGCAACGTTTCGGTTGCAAGGGCTGACCGGCCGGTGTTGGTCGATGTTTCGGCCACGCTCACCGAGCGGTCGCGAGTGGCGTTGGTCGGACCAAACGGAGTCGGCAAGTCGACCCTGCTGCGGGTGATCGCCGGTCGCCTCAAACCCGACTCCGGTTCGCTCGCCGCCGCCCCACCCACGCTGACCGTCGGTCTACTCGATCAAGAGCTCGACGGAGGCACAGCGTCGACGGTGGAGGATCTGGTGGCTGAACGTCTCGGCGTTGCCGATGCCGAAGCCGAGCTAACCGAAGCGTCAGCGTCGTTGGCCGCCGACCACGATGAGCCTGGCGCCGCCACCGCGGCGGCCGACCGCTACGAGGTGGCGCTCCAGCGGTACCTAGCACTTGGCGCGGCAGACCTGGAGGCTCGGCTCGACCAGGTGCTCGATGAGCTCGGCCTTTCGGCGACACTGCTCGACGCATCTCCCGACACGCTGTCCGGTGGTGAAGCTGAACGGGTTGGCCTGGCGATAGTGATGCTCAGTCGCTTCGATCTCACGTTGCTCGATGAGCCGACCAACAATCTCGACCTAGACGGACTGGCCATGCTGGAGCGCTGGGTGGCCGGGCATGGCGGTGGCCTGGTTCTGGTTTCCCACGACAGAGCGTTCCTCGAACGCACCGTGTCGACGGTCATCGAGATCGATCATCATGAGCACACGGCCAGCCAGTTCAACGGCGGCTGGGAGGCATTCCTGGCTGAACGGGAGCGGGCGGCGGCGCTAGCTCAGGAACGGTATGGCGAGTATGTCGGCCAGCGGGACCGCCTTGCCGAACGAGCCCAGCAGCAGAGGGAGTGGGCAACGAAAGGGGCCAGCCGGGCCAACAAGTCTCCCGCCGACGGCGACAAGTTTCGACGTGCCCATCAACTGGCTCAGACAGAAAAGCTGGTGGGTAAGGCCAAGGCAACCAAGCGGGCAATGGAGCGGCTTGAGGCCGTCGACAAACCATGGGAGCCGTGGGACCTGCGTTTCACCATCGATCGAGCAGAACGCAGCGCCGACGTTGTTGCAGTCTTTGACCAGGCAACCTTGCGTCGCGGCCAGTTCGAGCTAGGACCCATCGACCTTGAGGTTCGCTGGGCCGACCGGGTCGCCGTCGTCGGCCCAAACGGAAGTGGCAAGTCGACCTTGATCGGGGCGATGCTCGGTCGGCTGCAACCGGCCTCCGGCCAGGTGCAATTAGGCCCGGGCGTTGTCGTTGGAGAACTCGACCAGGCTCGCCATTCGTTCGACGGGATCGACCCCGAGGGTCGTCCGCGGCCGATGGTCAGAGCTTTTCAGGATCGCAGCGGGCTGGCCATCGATGAGGCACGATCGGTGCTGGCAAAGTTCGGGTTGGACGCCGAGGCGGTTTCCCGCCCCGCCGGATCACTGTCGCCAGGGCAGCGGACCAGAGCACAATTGGCGCTCTTTCAAGCCCGAGGTGTGAATCTGCTGGTGCTCGATGAGCCGACAAACCACCTCGATTTGGCGGCCATCGAGCAATTGGAGTCGGCGCTTGAAAGCTTTGACGGCACGGTGATCTTGATCACCCACGACCGTCGACTGCTCGAGAACGTGCGGCTCACCAGAACGATCGACCTGAGCGAACTGACGTAGCGGGCTTGCTAGCCGAAGGCGGGTACGACCGATGTGCCGAACAACTCGATGGTTTCTGTGACCTCTTCGGCGGGCATGCCGCCGAGGTCGAACATGAACAGGTGACGGTCCATCGACAGGATCTCCTGCCATTGGCCGATGCGGTCGATCACCGCTTCCGGGCTACCGCAGATGGCCGGTCCAACCTGCAGCTTCTCAAAGTCGAACGGCGGCCAGAACTCGCTTGGCACCATCGTGCCGACAAAGTTCCAGTAGGCCTCGTAGTACTTCACCCAGTCATTGACCGTGTTGTGCCTGCCTGTTTTGTTGTCGGCTACGTAGGTGTGTGAGCAGGCGCCGATCTTTGCTTCAGCTTCCGGCTTGCCGAGCTCGGCCCAGCGCTCTCGGTAGATCTCGACCACCGGACGGAACATTTCCGGTGTGCCGAACACCGTTGGCAGCATGAGCCAGCCACCGATATCGGCGGCCAGCGTGGCCGACTCCCGGGAGGCGGCGCCGATCCAGATCGGCATGTCGCCAACCGGCCGTGGCCTGGTGGTGTGGCCGGTTAGCGGGGTCCGGAACTCGCCACTCCAGTGGACCGCTTCTTCTCTGAGGAGTCGAGCCAGCAGGGCGACCGATTCGTCGTAGCGTTCACGTGCGGTTTCTACCGGCTGACCGAAGCCGTCGTAGGTCTTGACGAAGAGGCTTCCCCGTCCGGCCACGATTTCGACCCGTCCACCGCTGAGCACGTCGACGGTGGCGTAGTCCTCGGCCACCCGCACCGGATCGAGGTTGCCTGCCAGGGTCACCGAGGTGCTGAGCTTGAGGTCGCTTGTTCGTTCCCCGATAGCCGCCAGCACCACCGGGGGAGACGACAGCATGTAGTCGGAGAAGTGGTGTTCGCCGAGATGGACCGACGTGAAACCGATGCGTTCGGCCTGCACCGCCTGGTCGACCAGCGAGCGATGCCGCTGGGCCTCAGTGGCGATCTCGCCGCTGGTTGGATGGGGCAACAGGTCGCCAAGCGACATCAGACCAAATTCCAGCTTGGTCATCGTGACCAGGCCTTGGCCGTCAGACTCTTAGAGGGGGCGCTCTGCATGGAGGCCGAGAATAGAGCAGGAGTCCAGGCCCAGCCAGATGGACTGGCTAAGCCTGAACTACGCCCGGTCAATCGCAGGCGGTGTAGGTGTTCGTGCCCTTATTGTCCTGGCACAGGTCGACATCTTCCGGCGGGGCCTGGATCACGCTCGGGTTGCCTCCGTGGTGCCAATCGTCGCCCGGACCTCCGAAGAGCCGGTCGTCGTCGAAGTTGCCGTAGAGGGTGTCGTCTCCAGCCTGGCCGTGAACCCGATCGTTTCCTGGGCCGCCGTAGAGCATGTCGTCGCCGGGGCCGCCGCGGATGGTGTCATCGCCGCCCATACCTGCGATGCGGTCGTTCCCGTTGCCTCCAGCCATGATGTCGTCGCCAGCCATGCCGTACAGTTCGTCGTCACCCATGTTGCCGCGGAGTGTGTCGTTGTTGTCGCCGTTTGTGCCAAGCGCTGGCGGGCCGTCATCACCGACCAGCGTGTCGTTACCTGCGCCGCCCACCAGTAGATCGTTGCCTGCCATGCCGCAGATCATGTCGTCGCCCCCATACCCGTAGATCCTGTCTCGTTTTGCGCTTCCAACAATCACATCGTCGCCCGGTGTGCCCTTGATCAAGCCGGATCCAACGATGGTGGCCGGCACGCTACGGTCTTTGACCGTGCAATAGATCTCCGCCTCTCCCGCGCTAGCCGGGCTAACGGCAGCCGCTGTGCACAGCAAAATCAACAGCGCGCTGCTAACGATGACGGTCTTCGACATGGGTACTCCGGAGTTCTCTTGCCGCCGTCGTATGTGCCTGCGCGACCCAGTCACAGCCCCGGAGTCCAGCACATAGTGCACCGCCGGCGCGCTCAGGTCAACGACCCTCGATCAATCCGTATCGACTCGGTTTCTCGTGGCCGGTATCCGGCGGATCTTCGGCCCGCCAGCGACCGCGCTAGGCCAGAACGTCTTTCGAGATGATGGTCTTCATGATCTCCGAGGTGCCGCCGTAGATNNGGGTACTCGGTCATGAAGCCGTAGCCGCCGAACAGCTGCAAACACTCGTCGGTGATGCGGTTCTGCAGCTCGCTGCCCCACAGCTTGGCCATCGCCGCCTTGGCCGGGGTCAGCTCGCCCGCGTTCAGTTCGGTGATGCAGGCATCCATAAACGGCTGGGTGACCTCGACTTCGGTTGCGATCTCCGCCAGCTTGAACTTGGTGTTCTGGAACGCCGCGATGGGCTGGCCAAACGCGGTGCGCTCCTTCACGTAGTCCACGGTCCAGCCGAGGGCGGCGCTGGCAACCGCTAATCCCATAACCCCGATCGACAGTCGCTCCTGGGCCAGGTTGAACGACAGGTACTCGAAGGCTCGACCCTCATCGCCGAGCCGATTGCTGGCTGGCACCCGAACGTCGGAAAAGAACAGCTCGGCGGTGTCGGCCGAATGCTGGCCGATCTTGTCGAGGTTTCGGCCCCGTTCGAAGCCTTCCATGCCTCGCTCGACCACCAGCAGGGTCATACCTTTGTGACCGCCCTCGGGGTCGGTCTTGGCCACAACGATGACCAGGTCGGAGTTGATGCCGTTCGTGATGAACGTCTTGGCGCCGTTGACCACGTACTCGTCGCCGTCTTTCACTGCGGTGGTGGCGATCGACGCCAGGTCTGAACCGGTGCCCGGCTCGGTCATGGCGATGGCGGTAATCAGTTCGCCCGACGCGATGCCCGGCAGCCACCGCTTTGCCTGCTCCTCATTGCAGTATTCGATGAAATACGGCGTGGTGATGTCGTTGTGAAGCGAAATGCCGTTGCCGCCGCCACCCATTGCCTCGGCCGCTAGTTCTTCGTTTATCACCGCATTGAAGCGGAAGTCCTTAACGCCGCCGCCCCCGTACTCCTCAGGCACGGCCATGCCGGTGAAACCATGTTTGCCTGCCGCGGCGTAGACCTCCCGGTCCATGATTCCGGCCTTCTCGAATTCTTCGCGGCGCGGTGCCATCTCAGCCTGCACAAACGACCGAAAGCTCTCTCGGAAAAGCTCGTGGGTCTCGTCATAGATCGACTGCATCGTTTGCTGGCTCCTGTAGGCGTCGGTACTGGTGCTAATTGTCGGCGCTGGCTAGGTGCCGGTCAAAGCGGCGGCCGCGCCGGTACCGGCCCGTCGACCGAAGACCGCTCCTGAAGTAAGCCCCGAACCGCCGGGATAGCCGGCGAAGAACACCCCGCCGACCAGTTCACCGCAGGCAAACAGCCCGGAGATCGTGGTGCCGTCTGGCCGTAGCACAGCGCCGTTCTCGTCTACTTTGAGTCCGCCGTAGGTGAAGGTGATGCCACCGGTGACCGGGAAGGCCTTGAACGGCGGGGTGTCGATCGTCTGAGCCCAATTCGACTTGGCCAGAGCAAGACCCGCCGTCGCTTTGCCGTCCTTGATCGTTGGGTCGAACGGCGTTTCGCTGTCGACTGCGTTGTTGAAGGCGTCGATCGTCTCCCGGGTGGCCGCAGCATCCGCTCCTTCCAACAGTGGCAGCAGCTCATCGATAGTGTCGGCCTGGACGAAGTGGGCGTCGTGGAAGCGGTATTCGCCGTAGAGAAGATCCTCGACCTTGGCATCGAAGATTTGCCAGGCGAACTGCCCCGGTTGGCGCAGCACCTCGCCGCCGAACTGGGCATAGGTGTAGTTGCGAAAGTCTCGACCCTCGTCGACAAACCGTTTCCCCTCGGCGTTGACCATGATGCCGAGGAAGTAGCAGATCTTCCGGTAGTTCTTCCGTTCCAGGTGAGGGATCTCGAGGTTGCCGTAGTTCGGCATGTGGAGGTCCATGGGGGTGGCGTGGCAGCCCTGGAAAAAGCCGTACGGTTCGGCGCCGGCAGCCACAGCCAGGTCGATTCCGATGCCGGTGTTGTGCGGTGTTCCCCGTATCTTGGCTGCAGCCCACTCCGGCCCGAGGTGTTTGACCCGAAGCTCTTCGTTGGCCTCGAAACCTCCGCTGGCCAACACCACCGAGCCGGCTAGGACAATGTCGGTTTGGCCATTGGCGGTCTCGATCTCGACCCCAACCACTCGGTCTTCATCGCTGATCAGGCCGGTGACCGCCGACTCGTAGCGGATCGTGCCGCCCATCTGTTCGAACACTTGGCGTTCAGCGTCGACCAGACCTGCTCCTTCACCTGCGGCGGCAAGGGTGAGGCCACCCCAGAACACATGGCGGCCGTCTTTCTCAAACGACTGGCGTTCATAGATCGGTTCGAACTTGACGCCGTTTTCCGAAAGCCAACGCATGGTCGGCAACGACTCGTTGATCAACGTTTGCTGTTCGATCGAAAGTTCCCGACCGTCGTTGAAGCCCAGCAGATCGGCGCCAAACTTTTCGGTGGTGTACGAACCGAAATCGGTTGCCGGAATGCGAGGGTCGTCAGGGTCGGCCAAAAGCGGCATCAGATCTGCGGCGCCGTCGTAGGCGAACCGCATAGCGCCGGCGGTGTATTTGCTGTTGCCGCCGGCCATGGATCGGTCAGCTTTTTCGACTACCAATACCCCGACACCAGCCTGGCGGGCGGCGATCGCCGCGCACAGCGCAGCGCTACCAGAGCCGACGATCACCACATCGGTTTGTGAAACTGTCATTGAGTCCTCTTCATCAGGAGTTGGCCTGTCGGGATTCGGTTCGTTAGACCGGGCTGAGCGCGGCGTCAACCGCAGCGATGGCGTGCAGGTGAGCGGTGCGGAAATAGGGGACCGCCACATCACCTTCAGACAACAGCAGCTCGATTTCGGTACACCCGGCGATGATGCCCTCGGCACCTCGTTCGATCAGTCGATCGACAACACCGAGGTACGCCGACCGAGAGGCATCGGTCACCACGCCCTGTACCAGCTCGTCGAAGATCACATCGTGAACCACGGTGCGGTCGGGTTCGTCGGGAACGATCACCGTCAGATCATGGCCGGTGAGCCGGTCGCGGTAGAAATCCTGCTCCATCGTGTAGCGAGTTCCGAGCAGGCCGACACTGGAGACCCCGGCCGCCTTGACCGCGTCGGCGGTCGTGTCGCCGAGGTGTATGAACTGGACCCCAATGGCCTTTTCGATGTGGTCGGCCACCTTGTGCATGGTGTTGGTGCAGAGCACGATGACCTCGGCTCCCGCCGCTTCGAGCCTGGCTGCATCGTCGGCTAGGAGCTTGCCGAGAGCTTCCCAGTCGCCTGCCATCTGCCCTCGTTCGATGTCGGCGAAGTTGTATGAGCGAATGATAAGGTCGGCTGAGTTGGCGCCGCCGAGGCGTTTGCGAACCTCGACGTTGATCTCTCGTTCGTACTCGATCGACGACTCCCAGCTCATGCCTCCGAGCAGGCCGATGGTGCGCATCAGAGTTGTCGCAGTTCTCGACCGGTGAGGAACTTGGCCCGCTCGGCCTCGCATGGCTGGTGAGCGAAGCAGGTCTCGTCGTGATCGTTGGTTAGTCCTTCGGACTGCATGAATGCGTATGCGGTGGTTGGGCCGAAGAACTTCCAACCCATCTTCTTCAGCTCCTTGGCCAGCGTCTTCGAGCGTTCGGTGCTGGCTGGGATAGCTGGGCCGTCTGGCCCGTCATCACGGTCGGGGGTAAGAACCGCCCACGACCAGATCCAGTCGACCAGCGACTCGCCCTCATCTGCCATCTCGCAGGCGCGTTTTGCGTTGTTGATGGTGGCCTCGATCTTGCCCCGATGACGGATGATGCCAGCGTTGCCCAAAAGCCGGACCACATCCTTTTCCCTGAAACCTGCCACCTTCTCGTAGTCGAAGTCGGCGAACACATTGCGGAACTCGTCGCGCTTGCGGAGGATGGTCAACCAGCTGAGCCCGGACTGGAAGCCCTCAAGGCAAATCTTTTCGAACAGCCGGTGTGGGTCGGTGGTCGGGCGACCCCACTCATTGTCGTGATAATCGAGGTAGTCGTCGTGGCCGAGCGGCCACGAACAGCGCTGGATCACGGTTTCGGCAGGGGCTGACTTGCTCGCCGGGTCACTCATAGAGCCAACGATACTTGCCGTCGCCGAAGTCGATGCTGCTATTCGGGCCGCACCGTGGCCCAGCCTCTGGCGAACTCACGATCGGGATGGACCGCAGACAGAGGGTCCTCGCTGTCGCGCCAATAACCGAGGCCGTTTCCGGTCTTGGCGTACCCGATGAACCGCAGTAACTCATCGGGCCAATCGACCACATCGGCCGGCGCACATTCCAGGAACTGGTTTGTCGACTGGGTTAGCCAGCCAACCGCGTGTTGCAGCGAGAGCCCGGACCGCCACGTATCGGATCGGTTTGCTCCGCCGCCGTGATAGACCGTCCCGGTATAGAAGAACAGTGAACCCTTTGGCATCTCGGCGGGCACGGTGTCGGCCTGGCTGAGTTTCTGGCGATTGCCCAACCGATGGCTACCGGGCACAACTCTGGTGGCGCCGTTCTCTTCGGTGAAATCGGTGATGGCCCACATGCCGTTCAGCTCGACTTCCCGATCGAAGTCGACCATGTCGTACTTCCACTGATCTCGGTGGATCTGCTGAGCTACCTCGCCAGGAGCGATCTCGATGTACTCGGAGGCTGAGAACCGCCAACTGGTCGAGCTGGCCAACACGTGGTCACCGGCGGCCATGATCAACGGGTGCATGGCGATAGACCGAAAGCTCGCTGAGCGGGGGAGCGGTGCTCCGGTCCTCCGGGTCGAGAAGCCTTCGAATGTGCTGGCCCCAACCGATCCACGATCGGCGAACTCGTCGAGCTCGGCGGCGATCGAATCCATCGTCGTCGCCGGCGCGGCGTTCTCGACCACACAGCAACCGACTTCGTCCAGGGCTGCTCGCAGCGTTTCGACAACGTTATCGGCGGGCACGGTCATCGCTGAAGTGTTGAGAGGCAGGCGAATCCTCGGGATTTCCACCTGATGAGTGTGACACGGCTGCGCCGCCGCACGCACATACCTGACCGAGGGGATGGCGAAGGGTCTGAGCAAATGGGGCTATCAAACGGGCTGTCTAGCCGACCTGTGAACGCATTTCTTAGAGACCGTGCTAACCGATCGGGTCGCCGACGCTGACGGTGACCGATAGGTCGGCCAGGTCGTCGATGGTCACCGGAGCTTCGTAGACAACGCCGTCGGCCGGGTCGGTGACCCGACACTCGATGACCTCGCCTGGCGAGATCACCAGGCTGGAGTCGGCGCAGTCGAAGTTCTCGGCGCCGATGGCAGTCGAGGTGCGGTTCTCGATCAGCGAAGCGGCAAACGCTTCCACTTCGTCGACCTGGGAGGCCAGCAGCAGGTTTGTGCTGACTATGTTCAAGCCGTCTTCTTCGCCGTTGATCGTGGCGATGAACTGGATCGGATCGAGACCCCCGGGAGCAGCGGTGCAATCGAAGGTGTCTCCCGCCGAAAGGTCGCTGCCCGTGCATTCGGCTTCGAGCGGACCGAGGCCGATCTGGTCGGCCAGCTCGCCCTCGATCAGCTCTTCACCGGCGAGTCGAAAGGCATCGTCGGACGAGTTGCCGAAGCCCCCGAACTCCAGCGTCCCGCTGCAGCCGGTGGCTAGCACGGTCACCAGGAGAAACAGGGCCGTCGGCAACCGAAACCCAGCACCTCTACGACTTTGCATTACACCGCGCCTCACAGGTCCGCCTCGCACCGCCACCTCATACCGCCATAGAGTAGCCGCAGTTTCGAATGCGGTTCACGATTCCTAACTCCGGGACTTGCCACCGTCGGCGAGGACCGAGGCGCTGTACTAAGGAGCTTGAGTTATCTCCTCAAAGGTGCGAACTCGTGCGTTGGCGATCGAGCCGCGATGTATGAGGGTGTCGGTTCCTCGGTCTCCCTGGATCGTCGAGCCCTGTCCCTCGGCGGCCAGTTGGTCGACGGTCACGGTGTCGTCACCAGCGCCCATCACCATACGAACCCGGTCCATCTGGCCCTGGGCGGTGACGGTGTCATCGTCGCTGCCGGTGTTGAGTTGGAATAGCCCGCTCCACGGCGTCGGCAGACTTGGCGGAATTCTGCAGATTGTCTGAAGATTCGATCTAAGGACTAGATCGATGCCGAGATGGTGGGAGGAGCGCTGTTAAGCGTCTCGACGGCGAACCCGGCTGCCGACTTGTAGTTGGCCATGAACTCCTCGACCTCAGAGCGTGGGATCACATCGTCGATATCGTCGAACACCCCACCACAACGCTCATCGACCACGCCGAGAATGGCCAGCGGACCGGCTCCCCGGTTTCGCAGTACCAGCGCAGACATCGCCTCGATGAGGTCGGCCTCATAGGCCAGCAGAGCGTTGGCGTTCACACCGTGGCTCAGCATCTTGGCGCCGAGCACTCGGCTGTCGACGATGGCCTGCGAGGCGCCGTTTGAGCCAACTGGATACATCACGTGGGCCGCGTCGCCCATGAGAGCGACCTGACCTTCTACCCAGTGCTCGACCGGATCGCGGTCGACCATGGGAAACTCCCAGATTCTCTCGGCGCTGCGGACCATGGCCGGGATGTCGAGCCAGTCGAAGTTCCAGTCTTCAAAAGCCGGGAGGAATACCTCGGCGTCGACCTCTTTGTTCCAGCTGCTCTCGTTCAGCTCCGGTCGGGGGTCGAATGTCAGCTCGGCGATCCAGTTCTGCAGATGTAGACCGGTTTCGGGATCGGGGTGGCTGATCGGATAGTGGATGAACCGCTGGTTTAAGCTTCCAACCACGGTAAACGCGGCACCGCTTCGGATCGGCGGCCCAAGCGCCGTGCCTCGCCACAGAATCGCTCCACCCCACTGCGGGTCTGGCTGATCGGGGTGCATCTGTTGCCGCACCGCGGAATGCAGGCCGTCACCGGCCAGCAGGACGCTGCCCTCGATCTCCTCGTGTCCGACGCCTCGTCGCTCGATCTCGACCGTTACCCGGTCGTGGCGGTTCTCGTAGCCGAGCACTCGGCATCCGGTCTCGACAGCGTCTGCGCCCAGCCGGTCTATGACCGCCTGGTACAGCATCATTTGAAGCTGGCCGCGGTGGACCGAGAACTGCGGCCACTTGTAGCCCGCTAACAATCCTCGTGGCTCGGTCCAGATGTCATTGCCGTTCTTGCCGACCAGAGCCCATTCGGTGGCGGCGATGCCAATCTTTGGAAGCTCATCAGCAAGCCCGAGGTCGAACAGTTCGCGCACCGCGTTGGGTTGCAGGTTGATCCCGACGCCCAGCGGCTGCAGTTCTCGAACCGACTCGTAAACCTTGACCGGTACTCCGATTTGGTGGCAGGTCAGCGCCATGGTCAACCCGGCGATGCCACCACCGGCGATTATTACTGTGTCAGGCGATGTCGACATAGCGGGCAGGCTAGAGGGCGGCTTCTCAAACAGCACGTCGACGCTCCGGCAGCCCAGAAACCGTCCGTAACAGGCGCCCAACTGTTGTAGCCCGCCTCCTTGTCCTCGGCTACCTAACTCGCGTCCACGACTTCTCCACGGTTTCTACCGGGCGCCTTCATGGCTGGACCTCGGCTTCGGTTCAGGATTGTTTTTGAGGCCCAACACGGGGCCCAAACAAACAGGAGATAAGAAAATGGGAATGAAGATGAAGCAGAAGCGGGCCGTTGCGATCGCATCGATCGTGTTTGGTGGTCTTGCACTGACCGCCGGGGTCGCCACCCCGTCGAATGCCCTGCCGAAGACCGAGTGGAACCAAATCTGTGACTGGGCAGGTGGGACCTACTACAACACCGCCTACGGCGAACTTTGCGTAATCAACGGCCACTACATCTGGGCCGACTGAGCATGAACCCGTCTGATCCACCGTCGCCGAATCGTTCCGGACGGCGGCGGTGGTATGACGGCCGACGAGCAGGTCAGCAATCCGATTACCCTTGGGCACAGCACCCACCAGGTTGTTGCCGTCATCCATCCGGCAGTTGCGTCACCGCGCTGGCCGGGCTTTCAGATCACGAGAGGCTTCTATGAGTATTGAACGAATCGAACCAGGTCCGCTGATGAGTCAAGCGGTCGTCCACCGAGGCGTCGCCTACCTATCTGGCCTGGTCGCCAAGGATCTCGACGCCGACGTCAAAGGTCAAACCGCCTCCATCCTGTCGAAGATCGACGACGTCCTAGCCGCCGCTGGCAGCGACAAGACCAGAATCCTCAAGGCCAACATCTGGCTGAGCGACATCAGCACTTGGGCCGAGATGAACGAGGTGTGGACCGAGTGGGTCGTCGCCGGGTCAGCGCCGGCGAGGGCTACGGTCGAAGCCCCGATGGCCAACCCAAAGATCAAGGTCGAGATCATGGTCGAGGCGGCCGTCGGCGAGGACTAGTCACGAATCGACCGCTAGGTGATCACCCGCTGGTGGCCACCTAGCGGTCGGATACCGCATCGAGCGGTTAGCGAGCGCTGTGGTGTCCTACGGACTCGGCGGGGGAGACGACAGCTTCGTTCGAGCGTCAGGACGACGCTGACATACTGGACCGCAGCTTTGGCTCGGCCGGCTGGCGGTGAATTTTGGGCCGGGGGACGACTCGATGACCCTCACCCGGGGCCCGCTGCTGGGTGACCGACTCGATGGTTCCGTTGGTTACGGCGAGCTACAGGGCCACCGGGATCCTAGCTTTGGATCGCTGTGCCGAGTCGTGAGCCATCCTCGGCGTCAAACACATGCACCGGCCCGGCAACGGCGATGGCGAGCTTGTCGCCCCGCACGGTCGACGTTTCGCCGGCTACTCGGATGACCACCGTGGAGTCGCCGCCCTGATGGGCCATAGCGAGGTGGAGGAATGCTTCTGAACCGAGTTCTTCGACGACGGTGACCGAACAGGGGGAGCCGTCCGGATCGACCGCCAAGTGTTCTGGCCGAACACCGACCACGAAACGTTTTGAGGATGAAGCCCGAAGGTCAGCGGCCACGTCATCGGGGAGTGGAACGATCTGTGATCCGAGTGTGAGCTGGTCGCCATCGCGCTCGACCTCGACGAGGTTCATGGCCGGTGAGCCGATGAAGCCTGCCACGAAGAGGTTCGCTGGGGTGCTGTAGAGACGACGCGGCGTATCGACCTGCTGCAAGACGCCGTGATCGAGCACCGCTACCCGGTGTCCCATGGTCATGGCTTCGACCTGATCGTGGGTGACGTAGACGGTTGTGACTCCTAGGCGGGCCTGGAGATCGACGAGTTCGGTGCGGGTCTGCACCCGGAGCTTTGCGTCGAGGTTAGAGAGCGGCTCATCCATGAGGAAGACCTTCGGCTCCCGCACGATCGCCCGGCCCATGGCGACACGTTGCCGCTGGCCGCCGGAGAGCGCCTTTGGCTTGCGGTCGAGGTACGGCAAGAGGTCGAGAATGCCTGCTGCTTCCTCGACCCGTTTGCGGCGCTCGTCCTTCGGCACCTTCTGCTGCTTGAGCGCGAAGCCCATGTTCTCGCCAACAGTCATCTGCGGGTAGAGCGCATAGTTTTGAAAGACCATGGCGATGTCGCGGTCCTGGGGCGGGCTGAGCGACACATCTTTGTTGTCGATCAGGATGCGCCCTTCGTTGACCGGTTCAAGTCCGGCCAGCATCCGCAGCGCGGTCGACTTGCCAGAACCGGATGGCCCGACGAGCACAAGAAGTTCGCCGTCGACGACATCGAGGTCGAGTTCGTTGACCGCTCGAACCTCGTTGGACGAACCAGCTGAGTAGATGCGGCTCGCGCCTTCATAGCGGACTTCAGCCACGGGTGTTCTCCAGTGTGTTCAAAACAATTGTGTGGGGCGAGGTCTTCGGGCTCACTTGATTGCTCCCATCGCCAGGCCACGGACGAGCTTCTTTTGTGCCATCCAACCTGCGGCCACTACCGGGATACAGGCGAGCGTCGAGGCGGCGGACAACTTGGCGAAGAAGAGTCCGCGGTTGTTGACGTTAGTCGTGACCCAGATGGGCATGGTCTGCGAATCGAAGACGGTCATGTTCACCGCCAGAAAGTACTCGTTCCAGGCGAAGATGAAGCACAACAGGGCCGTCGCGGCGATTCCGGGAGAGACGATCGGCAGCACCACGGAGCGGAGTTGACCGAACAGGCTCGCACCGTCGATCTGTGAGGCTTCAATGAGCTCCCGTGGCACTTCGCTAAAAAACGAGCGCATCATCCACACGGCCAGCGGCAAGTTCATCGCCGTGTACAGGATGACCAGCACGGTGCGGGTGTCGATCAGCCCAAAGAAGTCAGCGAAGTAGTAGAGGGGGAGTACTGCGGCGGCGATCGGGAGGAACTTTGTGGAGATGAAGAAGAACAGGACATCGCGCCATTTCTCAACCGGTCTGATCGCCAGCGAGTAGGCGGCTGGGATGGCAAGAACCAGGACGATGGCTGTCGACAGCAGGACAATCCACAACGAGTTTCCGAGCGCCGTGAAGAACGTGAGTGTTCCAGGCAGCTCCTCGGTTACTTCACGATAACGATCGAAACTGGCGTCGAATACGAAGTTTGGCTTCTCGCTCTGGGCGTCGTCCTCGGTCTTGAACGAGGTCAACACCATCCAGAAGACCGGGAAGACGAACACTAGGGCGAAGAGCCATGCGATCAGGCCGGAGGCCCGGGAGACCCAAGGGTTGGAGTAGCCGACGACTTCTGAGGTTGCCTCACCGCTCATGTGACGTCCTCCCCTTCAAGTAGGTTCGAGATCACCCGGAGGGCGATGTTGGCGAGAATGATCGATGCGATTACGACGATGATTCCGTAGGCCGAAGCTTCGCCGAACCGCCAGCCGCCGCCAATCGATCGCTGGTAGACGAAGTACGGGATGTTGCGAGCACCGGAAGCACCGCCGACGAGCTGGTCGACGGTGTCGAAGGTCTGCAAGAGGTAGATCGAGCTGAGCAGCGCTCCAAGCTCGATGTAGCTGCGAAGGTGGGGGAGGGTGATCTGGAAGAAGGTTGCTCGGGCGCTCGCGCCGTCTACCTTTGCCGCTTCCAGGATCGATGTGTCCTGGCTCTGCAGGCCGGCTAGCAGGATCAGCATCAGGAATGGCGTCCATTGCCAGACCAATACGAGGATGACGCTGAAGAGGGGGTACTTCGAGGTGAAGCCGATGCTGTCGAACCCCAGGACATCGAGGAAATAGTTGAAGATGCCGTAGGTGGCGTCGAGGAAGCCGTTGCGCCAGACGAGTGAGGCGGCAACCGGCATGATGAGAAACGGCGTAATCAGGAGCGTTCTCACGAACCCTTGGCCAAAGAACTTACGATCCAGCAAGACGGCCAGAATGAGGGCGAGGACCGTTGAGATGATCACGGTGCCGAGCGTCATGACCGCGGTGTTCCAGGCGGCCTCGCGGAAGAACTCGTTACTCCAGAGCTGTGTGAAGTTGCTGAGGCCGACGAACTCGAATGAGCCGGGCTTCAGAAACTCCCAGTTGTTGAGGGAGTACCACAGTGCGATTACAAACGGCACCTGCGTCACGACAATCGTGAACAGCAGGGCCGGCAACATTGGCAGTCGCCGTGACCACCGATCCCGACGCTCGGCTTTCGCAACGGTGCGCGCTCGCGCTTCGTCGGAAAGGAGATCTGGGGTTTCAGTGGTCACGGCGTGCCCTACTTCTTATGCGTTGTCAGTGTACGGCTGGTGCCGTTACTGGCTTACTTCAGAGGCGATGGCCTGACAGGCATCGAGTGCGTCGTCAACCGACTGGTTGCCAGCGATTGCGGCCGAGATTTCCTCGGTGCAACGGGTGCCGACGNNCCGACGTCCTGGAACTCAGGAATGTTCACGTATTGCACGCCAGGGAGTCCTGGGCGAGGTGTGGTTCCTGGGTTGTCGATAGGAGCGGCCTCCATTGCGGCGAGGGTGCGCTCTGCGAACGAAGCAGCAGCTTCCTGGTACTCAGGGATCTCGTAGGTCGAGATACGTGAGCCCGGAGGAATTGCGGCCCAGCCACCGTCGAGTTCGGTTCCAGCGAGCTGGATGAATTCCTTGGAGGTTGCCCAGCTGATGAAGTCCCAGGCGTGGTCGACGTTGTCAGAACCCTGGGGGATTGCGAGTGCCCAGGTCCAGAGCCAACCAGATGCTTCGGTCAGCTTGGTCGGAGCAAGTGCGTAGTCGAGCTTGCCGGCGATTGGGCTGTCGGCGCCTTCGAGGATGCCTGCGGCGACGGTTGCGTCGTACCACATGGCGGCCTTTTCATCCTGCATGAGCTGGAGGCACTGCGGGAAGCTTGAGTTGGCTGCGTCTTCCTGGCCAGCGTCGTTGAGCAGGTTGACGTAGAACTCGGTTGCCTCGCGGAAACCGCTGTCTGCCTGGTTGATCTGAGCTTCACCGGGGGTGCCGTCAGCGTTTGCTTCCCACCAGGTGCCACCGAAGGTGTTCACAACGGTGGTGAGGGATGCGCCGAGGTCGCCCCAGCCGGGGAGGCCACGGAGGCAGATGCCTGCAACATCGTCGGAGTGCACGGTGCGAGCGATCTCAGCGATTTCGTCCCAGGTCGGGGCGTTGGGAACGGTTACGCCTGCGGCGTCCATGATTTCCTTGTTGTACATAACGAAGGAGGACTCAGCGTAGAACGGCACGGCGAACATTTGATCGCCGAGCGACAGTGCGCCCCGGATTGGGGGCATGAGGTCGTCTACGTCGTAGTCGGCGTCGGCGTCCGCGAATCCGGCAAGGTCAACGAGCCACTCGTTCTGACCGAACTGCGGTGCTTCGTATGGGCCGATCATCATGGCGTCGTACTGGCCGCCACCGGTACCAGCGGCACGAGTGACCTGCTCGCGGAGCGTCTGCTCCTCGAGCGTGACGAAGTTGACGGTGATACCGGTTTCAGCGGTGAACATCGGAGCGAGCTCCTGGATGTTCCCGGTTGCGCCGTTGTCGACGATAGCGACGGTGATTTCGCCGCCTTCGGCCATAGCGTCGCCGTCTTCTTCCATAGCGCCGCCATCTTCTTCCATGGCGTCGTCATCGCCGTCAACAGCGTCAACGGCTTCATCTGTGGCGTTTTCGACGGCGTCGGTTGCGCCATCGATCGCGTCTTCGGCATCGCTGCCGCAGGCAGCAGCGATGAGGGCGAAGACCGCCATCATGCTGATTAGTACTAGATGCAGAGAGCGGCGCTCTTTGCGAGGCTTATTTTTCACGTGAACTACCCTTCAGTTGGTTTCGGCGCGCTGGAGCGAACGCCCCAACCCACAATGTGTGTGTATATCTGTGTTTATGTTGGTTTGGGGGTTCAGGCCCAGAGGAAGATGGCAGACCCTTGTTCTTACAAATTGGTATTCATTGAACGACGGCCTGTGTTCGTGTTGTTCTACGCTTTCGCTTCATGGACCCGACAGCGCCGAAAACCCTAACCCAACGCACACTCTCCAACATTGATGGGGCGTTGAAACCGCCGGCATACGACAGGGCAGGCCTTACCCCATCGATCGTTCATCTCGGCGTTGGTGGTTTCCACAGGGCCCACCTGGCGACGTATGTCGATGAGCTGTGCCGTGGTGGGAACACCGATTGGGCGATTGTGGGAAGCGGAGTTATGGCGGGCGACGCCGCAATGCGCGACGCGCTTGATCCCCAGGACACCTTGTTCACCGTGATCGAACGGGGCCCTACAGCCTCCTCGGCAACCGTCGTTGGTTCGATGGTGCGCTACATCCACGCCCATCCCGATCCGACAGAGCTAGTCGCCGCCATCGCCGCGCCGACCACACAAATCGTCTCGCTCACCGTTACCGAAGGCGGTTACCCAATCGACGACGCCACCGGCGCCTTCGACGCCGAGTCCCCGAACGCAGGTCCTGCCTCGGCCTTTGCCATCATCGCCGCTGGTCTGGCAAGCCGCATGCAGGCTGGCGGCGCTCCGCTCACGATCATGAGTTGCGACAACATCATGTCCAACGGCGAAGTCACCAGTAGGGCAACACTCGGCCTGGCAGCATCGATCGGACCGGAGCTCGTCACCTGGGTCGAAGAAAACGTGACGTTCCCCAACAGCATGGTGGATCGCATCACTCCTGCCACCACCGATGCCGACCGCAGCTGGCTCTCCGACAACTACGGGCTGATCGACAATTGGCCAGTGGCCTGTGAACCGTTCCGTCAGTGGGTCATCGAGGACAACTTTGCTGGTGCCCGCCCGCCGTTGGAAACGCTCGACATCATCATCACCGACGACGTTCGGCCGTACGAACACATGAAGCTGCAGCTCCTCAATGCCGGACACTCGTGCCTCGCTTACGCCGCTGCACTTCTCGGCATCGAATTCGTCCATGATGCGATGGCCGACCCAGACGTGAGACTCTTCGTGCGTTCCTTTCTCGACCATGAGGCAAAGACGTCGCTTGCTGCGGTGCCCGGCCTCGACGTCGACGCCTACATCGAGATGCTGATCGAGAGGTTCTCCAACCCCCAGATCCGCGACCAGGTCGCCCGGCTCTGCCAGGACGGCTCTGGGAAACTCCCGAAGTTCCTGCTGCCGACGGTTCGTACCCACCTTGCAAACGGCGGACCTGTCGACCTCGGCGCTCTGCTCCTCGCCTCGTGGTGCCAGTACCTGCTCGGCTCGACCGATGCAGGCGAGATGATCGACCTCGCCATGGACCCTCTTCTCGACGATGCGTGTGAAGCAGCTGAGGCATCACTTCAGGACCCGACCGCCTTCCTTTCGTTTGCCCCGGTGTTTGATGAGCAGTTGCAAAGCGACCCCCGCCTTGCCGACGCTTTTGTTACAGCATTGGAATTAATACGCTCGGGCGGGATACGGTCGGCTGTAGGCAACGCAACTGGGGGGTTGGGTGGCACAGCAGTCAGCGGTCAAGACAGGTGAGCGTGGATCACTGTTTCAATCTGAACGGCATCGGGAAATCCTGGCGCTCGTCGATATGTACGGGGCCGTCGAGGTCGCTGACCTCGCGCAGAGGTTCAGGGTCACTACCGAGACTATTCGGCGCGACCTTTCGGAGCTTCAAGCCAATCACCTGATTCAGCGGGTGCATGGCGGGGCGGTGCACTGGTCGCCGTTCGAACCGTTGGTCTCCAAACGGACCGAGTCCTTCGATGAGGACAAGCGCCGGATAGCTGCCCGGGCCGTTAGAGAGCTGCCGGACCCTGGCAGCATCATGATCGATGCAGGCAGCACGCTCTTTCGATTCGCAGAGGCCATCCCTCCAGGGCAGAACCTCCACGTCGTCACCAACTCGCTTCCGACAGCGAAGGCCCTAGCGGCTACCAGTGGCCCGACGGTGACAGTGCTCGGCGGCCAGCTTCGAGCCGAGACCCTCTCCGTCGTTGATGCGCAGGCTGTTGCGGCAGTGAAACGACTCAATGTGGATGTGCTGTTTATCAGCACAGATGGGGCGACCGAAGTCGGCCTCTCAACGCCCTACACCTTCGAGGCAACGCTTAAGGAGGCGATGATCTCGGCGGCTCGGCACGTGGTTGCGCTTGTGGACCCGTCCAAGTTCGGCCACGACCACCTAGTGCG
This sequence comes from Acidimicrobiales bacterium, assembly GCA_050633745.1. Classification (GTDB taxonomy): domain Bacteria; phylum Actinomycetota; class Acidimicrobiia; order Acidimicrobiales; family SZUA-35; genus JAHELU01. Next base: position 7,738 of record JBOEHD010000009.1, on the reverse strand, counting down.
ATTCAGCAACTGGTCTGACATCGATTTGCTTATCACCGGCGATGCAGTCGACCCGGAGATGATTGAAGCGATTCGGCGAAATGGTGTTGAGGTCGCCACCGTCTGAGCGGCGGTCAGGTCAGGGAACGAGCCAGCAACCCAGCACCGATCAGTCCTGCTTCGGCTCCGAGGCCGGCGGTGGCGACGAGCTGGCCGTTGTTCGAGTGGCTCACCGAGTACCCGGCGATGTCGACCAGCGCTGCCTGCTGGATGCGGGCTGCCATATCGGGCCGTGTGCCGACCCCACCACCGAACAGGATGATGTCGGGGGCGAACGAAAGCGAATAGAGGCGAACAAGCTGCGCTAGATACTGCGCTTCAAGGTCCCACACATCGTCGCGGTCGCCAAGCGTCGCTGGATCGGCTTGCCAACGGTCGGAGATCGCAGGGCCAGACGCCATGCCCTCGAGGCAGTCGGTATGAAACGGGCAGCGGCCGGCGAACGTGTCGCCCTCGACTCGGCGGACGGGGATATGGCCAAGTTCGGTGTGATCCCGACCCCGAAACGGCACCCCATCGATAGCCACTGCAGCGCCAATGCCGGTACCGACCGTGACATAGCCGACGCTGTGTTGGCCTCGGCCAGCGCCCATTTCGTACTCGGCGACTGCTGCGGCCTCGACGTCGGTCTGGATTTCTGCCGGGACGCCTAGCGATTCCGCCAGCCGGCTCAGCAGGGGAGCGCCGGTCCAGTCTGGCTTCGGAGTGGGGGCCACCGAACCGTAGATCGGCGACTCGGGATCAACGATCAGCGGACCAAACGATGCGATCCCAAGAGCTTGCGTCTGTGGTTGACCAGCGAAGAAAGACTCGACGGCGGTCAGCGTCTCGTCTGGCGTGGTGGTGGGGATCCACACCTGTTCGACCACGTTCATGGCTTCGTCCACGATTGCCGCTCGGAACTTCGTTCCGCCAGCTTCCACGGCTGCATAGGTCATTGTGCACCACTTCCTTCACCGCTAGGCGATCGCCTGAGCGTCTGAGCCGAATGACAAAGGCCGCCAATCTATCGAGATCTCAAGGAAATCAACGGATTAGCGGCCTCTAGTTGTACACCCCCCGGGACTTGAACCCGGAACCTGCTGATTAAGAGTCAGTTGCTCTGCCAATTGAGCTAGAGGTGCATATTTTGGCGGATTTGCCGCCGCCGTCAAACTCTATCGGAAGGCAGTGCCAACCAAAGAGTTCAAACGACATGGGGTGACCGAGGGGATTCGAACCCCCGACATCCAGGATCACAACCTGGCGCTCTAACCAACTGAGCTACGGCCACCAAGACGAGACAATGCTATCCCATACTGGGCCAGACAACGTTCGAATTCTCAGGTTTCGCAGCGGTCAAGCTTCACGGCCGCATGGCCGGTTTCGCAGCTCAGCTTGATTGCTTCGGATTGCCGGTGCGATTGCTCCTACGATCTGTCGCATTCCGGTTTCCAGCTGCGATCCTGGAGTCATCGAAATTGACGCCAACCCGCCGGCGGCGCCTGTTTCGGGACCTGATCCCGAACTTGAGGCCGAGCGCCAGGCTCTTGACCGGATTCGACGCGCCCAGGCCGCACATATCGATCGTGCAGTCGCCATGGCCACCGTGCTGGCCGATGAAGCGGCGGAAATGACCGAGGAGGGCATTCGGGACATCTTCGATGAAGACGCCGAGGCCGATGCCGCGGTTGCCGCAGCGTTGGTGCGCCAAACATCCGATCGCGCTATGCACGCGGTACGCCGGGTCAACGAGCTCCGGGCCGCCGGGCGAGCGCTGGCTTTCGGTCACACCTCCGATCTTGGCGGTGTTCGCCAGTACATCGGCCGGTTGACCGTGTTCGATGACGACGACGTTCTGTTGGTCGACTGGCGGGCTCCGGCCGCGGTGCCGTTCTATCAAGCCACCCCGCTCAAGCGCATGGGCGTCGACCGGCGTCGCAATTTCCTGTACGGCGATGGGTCGACGGGGGCGACCGACGAGTTGGTCAGCTTCTCCGATGAGCTGTTCGATGTCGACGCTGCAGCCGAGGAAATCGGTCTGCGGGGTGAAGCGGCGCTGCTGGCCTCGGTCACCGCCCCTACCCGAGATCAGATGCGCTCGGTGGTTGCCACGATCCAGGCCGAACAGGACGCCATCATTCGGGCCGCAGGCGATGAGCCGCTGGTGGTTCAGGGCGGACCTGGAACCGGCAAGACCGTCGTGGCGCTCCACCGGGCCGCCTACCTGCTGTACGCCCAGCGCGAAGCTCTGTCGGACACCGGCGTTCTGATCGTCGGTCCCACATCGGAGTTCCTCTCTTACATCGCTGGGGTCCTGCCTTCGCTGGGGGAGACCGGTGTGCTTTCGGTCACCGCGCCCGAGCTGTATCCCGGCGTGCGTCGGGGCAGACCAGAGTCCGACGAGGTTGCAGAGCTGAAGGGTCGTCTAGACATGGCGGCCCTTCTGGCCGATGCGGTTGCCGACCGTCAACGTCGACCGAAGGAGCCGCTGAACGTTTGGTACGGGGCTCGCCGGGTGACCCTGCCTCTCGATCTTCTGACGAGCCTGTTCGAGCGAGCTGGCCAGTACTCGACCCATAACGAGTCGGCCGACTTCTTCCGCTTCGAAATTATCGAAGCGTTGACCTCCGACGTGTTCGATCCCTCATTCCACAACCGCGAAGAGGCCAGGGATCACTTTCGTCAATCCGAAGCGGTCACCGAGTTCCTGCTCGGGCATTGGCCTCCGCTGACCCCTGAGCAGGCGTTGAACGACCTGTTCGGCTCGCCCGGCCTGTTGCGCTCGGCGGCCCGCTCGACCAAGTACGAGCTGGAGGAGCTGGCTGCGCTTCATCGACCGAGAACACCGTTTCTCGGGGTTAGCAACATCCACTGGTCGAATGCCGACATCCCACTGCTCGACGAGTTGCTGGCGTTGCTCGGCATCTCGCTCGACGGTCGAGATGATGACGAGCGGTTCCAAGAGCGAGACGAACTCGACGAGTTCGAGCTTGCCGAGGCCGCCGATTCCGAAGCGGGCGAAGACGGTGCCGATGGCGACGCCGAGCTGGATGACGCCGCGCTAGCCACCGCTCTGTTCGGCGACGGGATCGGCATCGAGGACGTGGACTCCGAACTGTTCGACACTTCGGTGCTCGATCAACGATTCGAGAGCCAGGAGTGAGGGCCAAATGACCGACGCTTCTTCCGATCGTCTGATCGATCCAGTTGACCTTCCAGGCGAGGCAATGCCCGGCGGCGGCGATGGCAGCGGTGGCGGCCTCGACCGCGACCGAGTCGATCGCACCGTCCGCGCCCCAGACAACAATGAGCCTCTACTCGACGCCGAGGGCCTGCCGTTTCAGGAGCTCGACGCCGAACGTTCTGACGACCTGGCCCAGCGGAGCGCAACGGTGCGCCAGCTCGCAGTCGACGAGCAGGTGTGGCGCTTCGGTCATGTGATCATCGACGAGGCTCAGGATCTCACGCCGATGCAGTGGCGCATGGTGGTCCGTCGTTCGACCAGGGGATCGGTGACCATGCTCGGCGACCTGGCCCAGCGTTCGGTCGGTGAGCCGGGCACCTGGGACGACCACCTCCCGCCGGAGTTTTCGCTGTTCGAACAGCAGAACCTGACGACCAACTACCGCTCGCCCGCCGAAATCAACGATCTGGCTGCTGCAGTGCTTGCCGAGCTAGCTCCCGGTTTGCCTGCCTCACGGGCGGTGCGTCAGTCGGGCCACGAGCCGCAGGTCGTCGAAGTGGCATCGATCGCCGCTGAACTCCCCGGGTTGCTGGCCAACCAGGTCGGTTCGAATGGTTCGGCTGGGGCCGAGGCGAGGGGTGAAGAAAGCAGCGCCGAGGGCGAGACCCGACCCCCGGTGGTGATCGGCTTCGATCTGCCAGACGGGTTGCCGGTGCGCACGCTCTCGCCATGGCGAGCCAAGGGTCTCGAATTCGACTCGGTCGTCGTTGTCGAACCGGCCCGTTTCCTCGATGAGCCAAACGGGCTGAGCCTGTTGTACGTCGCTCTAACCCGGTCGACCGACCTGTTGACCATCGTTCACCAGCGGCCACTCCCAGCGGTTTTACTTCGCTGAACCGGCGGTCGCTTGCCACGCTCGATATTTGGACTTCCAACGGTCTCGGACCGATAAACTAACTGCGCCCCCGTAGCTCAGCTGGATTAGAGCAAGTCACTTCTAATGACTAGGTCGCAGGTTCGAGCCCTGTCGGGGGTGCTACATCATCATTGGGGAAACGCAGTTGATGAGAATGAAGGCCCGCCGCAGAGCGGCCGGAAATCCACCATCCATCCACCATTTGCGCCTGACACCGCTGATCTTCGTCGCCTTATCGGCTCTTGTCCTGACGGGATGTCCCGAAGAAGGCGACCTTGGATATCAGCCATACTCAGCTTTGGTTCCATGTGATCTAGCTGACCTCATCGAAGCTGATGAGGTCCAGTCACCCGACTACCTGGTCACCATTTCTTGTACCGACGAGGCCCGCACATTCGACGAGCCGTTCTTCGTCGATTGGACGGCCGCTGAACGGCAGCTCGGATTGGTGAATGAGCGTGGCACCGCAACCTATTCTGCGCCGATCTGCGGGGCCGATGGAGTCGTGCTGTTCGGCGTGCAACTGGACGATGACCCGGGTATCGACGCGGCTTTTCAAGTGCTCTATCAGGCTCTTGCAGAAAACCTGGAGGGCCAGCCGCTCAGCCAGAACGGTTGGAAGTGCAACTTTTCATACGCCCGCCCTGCACTCGTGGTCAGCGGCCCCACCACGGCTGAGTGAACGCCAGAGGGACGAGGACAAGACTCGCCGCTAACAAGCCCCGATACGGCAAGGGCAGCGACGACTATCACGAAGTGATGCGCCGAGTCCGTCAACACGTTGGCTAGCGATCTACCAGTGAGCCGAGAACATTTCTCGGCACTGCATCGGTGCCGTTGTGCGTGGTCGTGTCGTTCTACCGTTTCGGGGTGACGAGGCCTACCTTGGGGTCGATGGTGATGGTTTCGCCGTCGGTCAGTGAGGTGGTTGCGGTGTGGGTTCCGACGATCGCTGGGATGCCGAACTCCCGGGCCATGATCGCGGCGTGGCTGGCCGTGCCGCCGTGGTCACAGACAAGGGCCGCTGAGCTGGCGATGGTTGCGTTGTAGGCTGGTGTGGTCATCGGCGTGACCAGAATGTCGCCGGGTTGGACCTTGTCAAGGTCAGAGATGTCGTTGACGATGCGGGCCGTGCCAGTGACCTTGCTGGTGCCGATGCCGACGCCAGCCAGATCGTCAGTGTGGCCTGGACCGTCGAGGCGGCCGATGTACGCGAATGCGGCTTCGGTTACCTCTCGGATAGCGGTGGGGAACGGGCTGAAGTCCGGCGGGTCTTCTGGGGGGCCGAGGATCGGTGGAGGTGTTTCGGCGGCTGCGAGGAGGCGTGCTCGGCGTTGGTCGTCGGGGTCGGTCGTGATCGATTGACCGTCGAGGAGGGCGACGATCTCGGTGGTGGTTGTGTCGAAGGCTGACTCGGCGTGTCTGATGGTGCCCCGGGAGTGGAGCCGCCGGCCGACTTCGAGGATTGCAAGCCGGGACAGCCCAACGAGACGGAGGGCGACGCCTGCGTCGTCATCCCGCAGCGCCGTTACGCGCCTGGCGTCGGCGAGCAGTTGGTTCCAATCAAGTCGATCGCTGGCCGGCACGAGCGCTCGGGTCTCTCGCGCGAGCTTGTCGGCTCGATCGAGAGGTTGTGTGTTGGTGCGGTTTCGTCGGGCTCGCAACGACGCGACGATGACGTTCGGCAGCTCCCGTAGAGTGGGATTGAGTGGGCTCTCGTCGGCGACGATGGTGTCGCCGTATCGGTCGAGATAGGCGGTGAGTGCGGACTTGGCCGAGCCGCCGTAGCTGTCGATGGCGGCAAGTACTGTCTCGGGTTCGTCGCGGAGGTCCAGCGCCGTCGGTAGCTCGGCCACTACCGCATCGAGCATGTCGAAAGGCTCGGTGGTGGCTGTTGAATAGCCCGCCAGCATCTCAAAGGCCGAGTCGACTGATTGGCTGGTGAGCTGGCTCGTGCGCAACGCGAACCGGCCGGTTACGGCAGCGGCCGGCACGGCGTGGGTGAAGTGGGTTCGGAATGCATCGGCGGCGGCGGCGTGAACGGCCACGACATGGGCGGCGAGTGCAGCGTCGTCGCAGGCCTGCAGATCGGTGGCGGCGAGTTCTGCATGTCGTGCAAGGGCCTCAGGACGACCCGTTGCTTGCCACTCAGTCACGAGGTCATTCCACGGGCGGTCGCTGAACACTGATTTGGCCGTTGCGTGGCGGCGACGCATTGCCGGTATCACACCGAACAACAGTGATAAGACGAACTTGGGTGGCATCCCGCCGCCACCATCCTTGCCCCCAAGGGACACAGGATGCATGTAGGCCCATCCGTTGACTGAGCGCACAGCCATGGTGTCGAGCGGTATGCCGACCAGTTCGAACCCGGCCCGAAATCCATCCTCGATGGCGTCTCGGGCCCAGTCGAACATCGACACCGGATAGGGCCGTTGTTGGTGGGCAGCATCGAATTCCCAGGTCCCTGGTCCAGGCGGATTCCATGAGATCTCTTGCCGGAGTGGCTCACGCTTCGTCGTGGTCATGTTGGTTCACTCTTCTCATCGAGGGCTTGTGGGGCGGAAGCAGCCAGGCTCTCGTCTCGCGCAAGCAGGCGTCCAATGGTCCAGGCCAGCAGGTCTGCGGCTTCGTCGCCTCGGAGCTCGAACTGCGCCAACGCCGTCGCCCCCACCGAACTACTGAGGATCGAGGCGATGCTGAGCAGGTTCCGGCGATCCGACTCCGGCCAGTCGTGGAACTGGCCGGCGAACGCCGGGGCCAGCCACTGGCGACGCTGTTCGAGGCTCAGCGCTCCAGGACCGCGATCGAACGTGGCAATCACGGCACCGATCGTTTCGGCGTCAGCACGGTCAAACTGTCTGAAGATCGTTCGGTGCGTTGAGAGGTAGTCATCGACGTCAACGGGACTCGGCGCGTCGGGTGAGACCCCTAGCTTGTCCCTCACGTGGGTGGCTGCCGCGTCGAGCAGCGCTTCCTTGTCCGGGAAGTACCGGTACACGGTCGGCACCGACACCTCGGCCTGTCGGGCAACGGCCGGGATCGACAATGCTGCGATGCCTTCGCCGATCACCGCCACAGTTGCGGCCAGAATCCTCTCCCGGGTTGCCGACGCCTGAGCTTCACGTGCCGGGCTCGAATACTTCCTTGTCACCGCTCGGCATCCTTCAGGTTGGCGATAGGTTTACTATTGCAAATATGAATCCTATCGTCAACTGACGGCGAGCAGGTCGCGCTTCTGTCCAACTCCCCCTAGACCCGTGAGACCTGACAGCCTTCGGATCGCTGCAACGGTCCCGGCGTGTTGCGTGCCCCCTCCGGTGACCGGAAACGCTCACGTTCGGCTACGGACCGTGAGGCCAACCACAGGTAGTCGAACGAGCGAGATTTCTACGCACGCAAGTCGTGCCGATATCGGGTGGTCGATCAGGTCCAGGTTCCATCCAGAACGTTGCGAGCGTGTTCACGAATCTTCTCATCTGGGTCGATTAGGTGGGCCTCTAGCAGCGGTCTTATCTGATCAGTAAGACCCAGGTCGTAGGTTAGGCCCATGAGGGCATAGGCCCTGACCTCGGCATCGGCATCCTCTGCCATGTTGACCAGCGTGTCAACGATGT
>JBOEHD010000008.1:0-38627 GCA_050633745.1 Acidimicrobiales bacterium | reverse complement strand
GTGTTGATGAAGCAGACCCGGGCCTTTGCCGCCCTGATGCATTCGGCGAGGTTGAGAGTGGTTCGCCGTTCCTCGTCCATGATGCCGATCTTGACCGTGTTGGCCGCCAGGCCAAGGATCTGCTCGACCTTGGTGAAGATGTCGTTTGTGAACGCCACTTCGGCTGGGCCGTGCATCTTGGGCTTAACCACATACACCGAGCCGGTCCGTGAGTTGCGGGCCCCGTCGCTCTTGGCCAGGTCGTGCATGGCGCAGGCCACGGTCACCAGCGCGTCGAGTAGGCCCTCGAAGATCTGGTTGCCGTCGGCGTCGAGCACCGCGGGGGTCCTCATGAGGTGGCCGACGTTGCGGCTGAGCAGTAGCGATCGGCCGGGTCGCACGGCGCTTGAGCCGTCGGGGGCGGTGAACGCCTTGTCCGGGTTGAGGCTTCTGGTAAAGCTCTCGTCACCCTTTGTGACCTGCTCGGTGAGGTCGCCCTTCATAAGGCCGAGCCAGTTTCGGTAGGCCAGGGCTTTGTCTTCGCTGTCGACCGCGGCGACCGAGTCCTCGCAATCGATGATCGAGGTCAGGGCCGATTCGAGCAGCACGTCGCTGACGCCGGCCAGGTCGTCTGCCCCAACCGAGTGGGTTGGGTCGATGAGGATCTCGATTCCCAGACCGTTGTGATCGAGCAGCACACTCGACGGCGAATCGGCCGCGCCGGTGTAACCGCAGAGGTTGGCCGGGTCGGCCAGACCGACGGTGTTGTTTTCTGAGTTCTGTGCAGACAGCTCGACCGACAGATTTCCGTCGACGACACGGTAGGCCACAGCGTCGACGTGGGAACCGCCGCTGAGCGGAACGGCCTCATCGAGGAAGTTGCGAGCCCAGGCCACCACCCGAGCGCCGCGCACGGTGCTGTACGGGCCGGGTTCCGGCAGGTCGCCAAGAGCATCGGTGCCGTAGAGGGCGTCGTAGAGAGAACCCCAGCGGGCGTTCGCCGCATTGAGCGCATAGCGGGCGTTTGTTACCGGAACCACGAGCTGCGGGCCGGGTATCGAGGTGATCTCGTCATCGACGTTCTCGGTTTCGATGGTGAATGCTGGGCCCTCTGGCACCAGGTATCCGAGCTCTTCGATGAACGCTCGGTAGGCCGCAGCATCGTGGAGCCGACCCGAGCGCTCGCGATGCCAGCCGTCGATGGCCACCTGCATCTGCTGACGAACCTCCAAGAGTTCCTCGTTACGTGGACCCATCTCGGCCACCAGGGCCGCCAGACCGGCGAAGAACTGATCTTCATCCACCGCAAGGCCGGGCAGCAGCTCCTCGGTGATCATCTGATAAAGGTCGTGGCCAATGGCCAATCCATTGCTCTGGGTTCGTTCTACCGACACGCTGATTTACTCCGGTCTTCGTTTTCGATTGCAATATGTGAGTTCGCTACCTTGCAGAATCCCCTGCAATCACATGTTTGTCACTATCTGTGGCAAGAAATACCACCGATTTAGCTTCCAAATCGGAATTTCGCCCGTTCTTCCGCGATCAGCGGACTGCTTCATCCGAATTGGAGTGGGCGTTTCAGCTCCCGCCGGTCGTTGCTGTTGTTAACAGTCAACAACATTTGCCTCGACCCATCAAGCCGAAGTGCAGCTGCTCGCGGCTTGACTACCCTGAGCCTGGTGAGCTCGACCGTAGAACATACCGATCTGGGCACCGCCGTCACCGCGTCGCTGCGCTCGACCATCGTCTCGGGCGAACTCGCCGCAGGCTCTCGGCTGGTGGAGACCGAACTGGCAGAGCGTTTCGGGGTCAGCCGCGGCCCGGTTCGCGATGCACTGGCCGAACTGGAGAGAAGTGGTCTGGTCGAACTGCGGGCCAGGAAGGGAAGCTTCGTTCGCCGCCTCACCGCCAGCGACGTCGACGAGGTCTACACCCTGCGAATCGCTCTCGAATCGTTAGCCATCCGCCAAGCGGCGACCGTCGGTGTCGAACGTTCGGCGCTACAACCGCTACTCGACAATCTGGAAACGGCAAATGCCGGCCAGGACCGAGCCGCCATCGGCAATGCCGACATGGCGCTGCATCGTGCGGTGGTCATAGCCGCAGGCCACGGCCGGCTGCTCGACGCCTGGGAGCGGCTCGCCGATCAGACGCTGCTGCTGATGACTGACCTGCCTGCGGTTAACCCCGAGATCCAGGGGCCAGCCGGAGCCCATCGGGCGATCGTCGACCATCTCTCAAGCGGAGATGCCGAACTAGCGGCCGCTGCACTCGTCGAACATCTCGAGTCGGCCCGCTCCGCGATGCTCGAACGCTTCAACGACTAGAAGAAAGCTCGGCCGACGAGGGCGGTAAACAAAGAAGCCGAGGAAACCAGGGCTGGGACTCAGCTCAACTTCGAGTTGGCGTACGCCACCATCTTCGAAACGGTTTGAAAGTTCTCCAGCGTGACCTCGACCGGATCGACTTCGAATCCGAGTTCATCTTCCAGCCATTGAGTCACCCGTACCACGCCAAGCGAGTCAACCGCACCGGTAATCAGCAGATCGGTCTCGGATGCGATCGGGTCGGGGCTTACCGCGATCTCGCTGTTTATGAAGGCCAACAGGCGCTCGGTAATCGATTCAACTGTTTGGGTCATGGCGTTGCGACTTTCTCCAGTTCAAGACTTTCCGGCACGTGCCGCTCGGCGGTCTCAAGCAGGCGCCCCGCCGACCGTTCGTAGACAAAGAACGCGGCCGATGCTGCGGTGAGGGCTGCGATGTAGAACACGACGCGGGGCCATACGAAGACCGGGTCAACAAATGTGTTGATGCCGAGATCGGTCTCAAACAGCCGCTCGATCATCCAGATCAATGCCACGAAGGTCAGCAGCAGCGAGACGCCAACGAAGAACGGCCGGTAGACCCTGGTTCGGCGAAGCAGGAACAGCGCCGGGAACAGCAGCAGCACCACGATGGCCTGCCCGATCTCGATGCCGACATTGCGGCCGAACAGCGATACCAGCTGGGTTCCCCTGGAGACATCGAGGCCCGAGACCAGCGAAGCGAATCCCATCCCGTGGAACAGGCCAAAGGCAAACGAGATCATCCACTCTCGGTTGGCGGCGATCGGCCGGATGTTATGGAGCGCCGCAGCGGCGATCGACAGCGCGATGATCGACTCGACAATGCGAGGCGATGGCAGCGGCAGCAGGCCGATGCCGGCCAGGGTAAAGGTGATCGAATGCGCCACGGTGAACATGGTCACCACCTTCAGGACCCGCCACAGTGCTGATGCGAAACGATCGGTCGGCTGCCACTTTTCCCGAAACACCAGGACTGAAGGCAACAGCAGCACCAGTACGAACAGAATGTGGTCTGGACCGGTTTTGATGTGATTCATTCCCAGCTTGCCACTGGCGGTGAAGTTCTTGAAGACACTCGGATCTCCAAGGTCGATGGTCTGAACGGGCGACTGTTCGTCGAACGTCGCCAGGTCTTCCCGGCCATTTTCGATGACCCCACCCTGCCAATCGTTGCCGATAAGCAGCAGCGCATCGCGGCCATCGACCGCTTCAAAGAAGAAGTCGAATCGCAGGTCGAACTGGCGGGGAACCGAGTCATTCCCAACCACCACATCAAACGGCAAGATGATGTAGTTGTCGTCGACCTCGGGCGCATCGGAGTAGAACAGCTCCACTGCACCAAAGTCGATCGGCCATTTTTGGCCCACCGGACCAATCTCTAGGTGTTCTTCGGCGTAGGCCCGCAGTCGGTCATAGTTGGCCTCGAGCTCGGCCAGAACCTGCTCATCGCTACCTTCGAGGCCGAGGCCGAGAGCGACTCGAAGGTCGACGATCGGCAGTTCAGCTCGCCCACTAACGGACTTCTCGGTCACGTCAAGATAGAGGTAAGACTGGTTTCCGGTGTGGGCGTCGGCCACGCCTGGCAGAGCCAAGAGTAGGAACACCGCCAGCATCACAACCGCTAGCGGCCGCCTGCCGGTACCAAACCAACGCCGGACGCTATAAGGATTTGCGATTCGTCCACCGCCACGACCCTGCAAGTCCGTTCTTAGCTCGTTCACCATCCACCTTCTTTCAGAGCAGCTTTCAGGCTGCTTCAGAGACATCTACCCCTGCCGGAGAGTCGACCCACCGTCAGAGACACCACCGGCCACTAGAGACACGATCCCCCACTAGGGACAGGGTATAGTTCGCTTTAAGAGGGGCCGTGGATGCATTCGAGGCAGAGTAACCGGAAGTAAAATAACCGGGTCGACTCGGCACTGCATCTAGTCGCCAAAGCCTACCGAATACATTTCGGAGCAGGGATGAAGAAACTCCGGCTCGGCGGCAGCTTGGAAAGCGCGGGAAACAAGTCGAATGATCAACTCACCGATTCGGTCGGCTATTGAATAGTAAACCGTTCGATGCCGGGGTATCCGTGCCGTTGCAGACCGGGCGCGCTCTTTCGCCGATGCAGCGCAGTCTCTGGGCCTCACAGTTGAATCACCCCGACCAGCCGGTGCAGAACATGCCGCTGCTGTCGAAGCTTCATGGCCCTATTGATCCCGAACGGCTGGCCACGGCCTTCGATTCAGTGGTCTGCGATTCGGATGTTTTGCGAACCCGGCTGGTCGACAACCCGGCAGCAAACGCCCGCGCTGGTACGGGGTCTGGGCGTTGGCAGGTGGAGCTGCTGAAGCTCGGCACCCAGCCAAGGTCTGAGATCGTCGACGTTGCTTCCGCCGACGTTGAGTCCTGGGCTCGGGCGCGAGGAGCCAAAACCATCGACCTGACGGTCTGTGGCTACGACAGCGCCATCGCCGTGCATGAGGATGGTTCGCTGTCGTGGTACCTGAACTTGCATCATGTGATCACCGACGCAACTTCCTCGGCCCTGGTGTTCGACGCAACCGCCTCGGCCTATTCCGCCCGGTCTGGCCTGCCAGACGCATCCGGTCTGCAGGAGCCGTCAGATCCGCCAGCGGCAACAGGCCTGGCAACCGGTTCGGACAGGGCCGAATCAACTTCCTACTATCGCTGGGCTCGGGCGCTGGCCGCCCACCTCGATGACCCAGCAGACGCCTCGACCAGCCGGGCGATCGACTATTGGCAGCAGCGGTCACCGGCCAATCGAATCGGCAGGCTGTACGAGGCGGCTGACCAAATCACAACTGCAGCCGAGCGTCTTTCGCTACCGGTTGGGCCGGAGCTTCTACGGGTAACCGAGGAGCGCCTCGGCAGCGACTACCGCATGCTCACCGAAGACCTCGCCTGGTCAACGCTGTTGACCACAACCACTGCGCTGTACCTCCATCGGGTCACCGGCGCCCAACGATTCGCCATTGGCTTGCCGGTCCACAATCGCAGCAAGCCGATAACCCGGTCGCTAATCGGGCCGACCATGGAGGTCTTCCCGGTAGATATCGAGATCGATCCCGACGACAGCTTCCGCTCCCTACATAAGCGGATCGGGCGCTCGATCCTGAACACGCTCCGCTACGCCATGCCGGGCACCAGTCCCGCTCCGGACTTTGAAGCGGTGGTCAACGTCATACCTCGGGCCACACAGCGGTGGTTCGGGCCCACGGCAGCGACCACAAAGTGGCTGCACTCAGGTTCGATCGATGGCAGCCATCTGCTACGGGTTCAGATGACCGCCTACGCCACCGGCGCTGAGCAGGCCGCCGAGTCGCAGCAACCGTCGGCCACCGAGTCGGCCCCCGAGTTTGCGCTCGACATCAACCACGGTGCGGCGCAACCCGATCAGCGTCTGCGAGCGTCGGGCCACATCGTTGGGCTGCTGTCGGAAATCGTGAGTGACCCCGACGCAGCGATCGGCGGCACCAGTCTTTGCCTGCCTGACGAAATCGACCTGCTACGTCGTTGGGAGACCACGCCAGCCCCTGCCACGGCGGCGGTTGACGTTTTCGATCGGCTTGAGGCTGCGTTGGCAGGCAACGACGCCACGGTGCTGACCCAACCGGCCGACAGCGCTGATGATGCGGATGCCGCTTTCGATCGGGTGGTCACCGGCGCTGAGCTTTGGCAGCACACGATCGGCGTGGCCAACCACCTGCAGTCGCACGGCATCGGCCGCGGCGACCGGGTAGCGGTACTACTCCCCCGTTCGATCGAAGCCGTGGTTGCCATCTACGGCGTCATGGCGGCCGGAGCCTCCTTCGTTCCCCTCGACCCATCGCAGCCAAAGGCTCGTACCGACCGTCTGGCCGAGCGAGCAGGCTGCGTCACTGTCCTGTCATCGGTGGCGGAAATCGCTGCCCTTCGCTCCCCCACAGCAAAACAAGTCGCCGGTTTCAAGCCCGTCGACCGAGCAAGCACTGACGAGGCCTATTTGCTGTTCACCTCCGGCTCCACCGGTGAGCCGAAGGGAGTCCCGATCACCTCGGGAGCGCTGGCCGACTACATCCGCTTCGCCGAGGCAAGCTATGGCCATTCGTCGGCAGAACACTCGAGGTTAGAGCGTTCGAAGACAGCGAAGTCGATAGACGGTAGCCAGATCACCGCGGCCCTGTTCAGCCCGCTGACATTCGATCTAACGATCACCTCGCTGTTCATGCCAATCGTGGCCGGCGGGCGACTGGTTGTCATCGAGCCAGACGGGCCAGCCGGCCTGTCGATCATCGCCAAGCGGCCGGAGATCAACTGGTGCAAGGCAACGCCCTCGCACCTTGAGATCCTGGTACGCCTGCTGAGCGACGACCACGGTTTGTCGACCCTGGTCGTCGGCGGCGAAGCATTTGGCTCCCGCCTCGCAGCACAGCTGCTGGCGTTCAACCCAACGCTGACGATCTTCAACGAGTACGGTCCGACCGAGGCCGTTGTCGGTTGCATGATCTACGAGCTGGAGCCTGAGCTGCTCGATGATCAGTCCGACGTGCCCATCGGGCGACCGGCGCCCGGCGTCACCCTCATGGTGGTCGACGAGTACCTGCAGCGGGTGCCGATCGGGTCTCCCGGCGAACTGTGTATCGCTCACCCCGGGCTCACCAGCGGGTATCTGCACCCGAAAGGCGATGAGCCCGACCCATTCGTGATCATCGACGGTCAACGGTTCTACCGATCGGGCGACCTGGTTCGGCTCCAGGACTCCGAGCGACTGGTGTACCTCGGTCGAAGAGACGCCCAGATAAAGGTGGGTGGAATCAGGCTGGAGCCGATCGAGGTCGAGGATCGCCTCAACGCCCACCCCAACATCGAACGATCAGCGGTGCGCCTGTGGTCACCCCAAACCACCACCCCGGCCAACCACTGCCTGCGCTGTGGCCTGCCGGACAACATCCCTGGTGTCGGCTTCGATGATTCTGGCATCTGCGAGACCTGCGACTCGTTCGACCGGGTTGCGCCAATCGCCCAGAGCTGGTTCAAGACTCCCGAAGATCTACAGGCGAAGCTGGCGAAGGCTCGGGCGGTAAGCACCGGCCAATACGACTGCGTACATTTGCTGAGCGGCGGCAAAGACTCGACCTACGCGCTCTACCAGCTGGTCGAGCTTGGCTTCCGGCCATACGCGCTGACCCTCGACAACGGATTCATTTCCGAGGGAGCGAAAGAGAACGTCCGCCGTTCGGTGGCCGACCTTGGCATCGACCACGAGTTCGCCACCAGCGAGTCGATGAACGCCATCTTCAGAGATTCGCTCGATCGTTACTCCAACGTCTGTCACGGTTGCTACAAGACCATCTACACGCTGGCCACCAATCGGGCGGCGGAGATCGGCGCTCCATTCATCGTCACCGGCCTGTCCCGGGGGCAGCTGTTCGAGACCAGGCTCATCCCCCAGCAGTTCTCGGTCGAACGGTTCGACCCGGACGCTATCGATCGTGCGGTCATCGAAGCTCGCAAGCTATACCACCGCGTCGATGACGGCCCCAACCGGCTGCTCGACAACAAGATCTTCGCCGAAGACGAACTGTTCGAACGCATCGAATACCTCGACATCTACCGCTACCTCGATGTTGAGCTGGCCACCATGTTGAACTTTCTGGAGGAACGGGCCCCGTGGGTTCGGCCCTCCGACACCGGCCGCTCGACGAACTGCCTGATCAATGCGGCGGGGATTCACACCCACCAGACCGAGCAGGGTTACCACAACTATGCGGTGCCCTATGCCTGGGATGTCAGGCTGGGCCACAAGACCCGCCAGGAAGCGATCGAGGAACTCGATGATCGGCTCGACCTCGACGAAGTCGAAACCATGCTGGCCGAGGTCGGCTATCAACCACGCCCCCGGGAGATCCTGACCGCCTGGATCCAAACAAAAAGCTCAGAGGAGCAAGCGGGCTCCGACACAGAGCTCGGTTCCCACCCTCAGCCGAGCGCGGCCGAACTACGATCGTTCCTGGCCGAGTCATTGCCTGCGCACGCCATCCCCGCGGCCTTCGTCGAGGTCGATGACCTGCCGCTCAGCGCAAACGGCAAGCTCGACGATGCCGCTCTCCCGGCACCGAAGCGGGTACACCGGCCGGGGCCAACGCTGCAGCTGTCTGCCGAAGCAGTGGCCGAACGGGCCACGCTGAGCGAGCTACAGCTGCTGGTCATCGAGCTGTGGGAACAGATTCTCCAAACCGAACCCATTACGCTCGACGACGATTTCTTTGCCCTCGGCGGCGATTCTCTGGCTGCTTTGGAAATGATCGTGGCTCTCGGCGACCGCTGCGACCGAGCCCTCGGCGAAGACCTGGCCTTCACCAACACCACCCCAGCTCAACTGGTGGCGGCCATCGAACTGCTCGACACCGAACAGCTCGACGCCAAACAGACCGACGAGAACCCAGGCGACAACCGGAACCAGGCAACAAATCTCGGCGACCCACTGGCATTCGCTGCAGCGAACAAACCCGACGATGCAGCTCCTACGCTCTCACCGGGCGAACTGGCGGTCCTGTTCGAACAGGCCAATCGACCAGACGAAGTTATGTACAACGTCGGTCGGCTCTACATCGTCGCCGGCTCGGTCGAACCGGACCGTTTCGAACAGGCGTTGCGAACCGCAGCCGGTCGGCATCAGCCGCTCTGTTGGTCATACGCCAGTCCACGCCGACCGCTCGATTCGCAGCAGGCTGTCTCGTTCCAGATCTCATCGTCTCCTGTGGCCAGCGAAGACCTCGACCAGCGCTGCGCCGAGCTGCACCGGGCCCCGTTTGATCTGGCCGACGGGCCACTGCTGCGCTGTGTCATGCAGCCCATCGATGACGGTTCGACGGCGATCATGCTGGTCATCCACCACGCCTCGGGCGATGCCGGCAGCTTCACCAGGCTTTGGAATCAGATCAACGACGAGCTCGCAGGCGCCGATCCCGCCGAGCTGCCGATCGGCTATGCCGAGTTCAGCGAGTGGCAGTCTCAGCATCTGGGAGACGATCATCGCCGCTACTGGCTCGATCAATCGAGCGAAGCGCCAGCGGCGCGGCTGTCGATACATCAGCCAGACGAGTCGGAGCCCGATGGCTTCCTCACCACAACCGCCTCGATCACCGCCGACCAGCTCCGCTCCGGCACCACCGCCAGCGCAGCGTCGGTTGCTCTAGGGGCGGTCGCCGCCACCGTGCGCTGCTTCAGCGACGGACCGGCAGTAGAACTGGGCCTGATCACGTCCACTCGCAGCCACCAGGCAGCCGAGAACCTGTTCGGCTACTTCCTCAATACGGTGCCGGTGCAGATCGACTGCAGCGACCAGTTGAGCTTCGCCGCTATCGCTCGCCAATCATCGCAGGCCATCGGTGGAGCGCTCGCTCATCGAAGCTACCCGCTGGCCAAGATCATCGCCGATCGCCAGGACGCTGGCCGCCCGCTGCCGAACCTCGACGTCTTCATGGCCTTCGACGAACTCGACTCGATCGACCTTGAGGGGTCGATAACCGAGCAACGGGTGCTGTCAAATGGCGACGCGGTGGCGCCGCTCACGTTCTTCGTTGAGATTCGAGACAACCGAGTCGAGCTGAGCTTGGAGTACCGAGGCTCGGTTATCGGGTCGGCGGTGGCCAACGAGATGCTGGCCACGTTCGACGCACTGCTCAATCAGGCCATCACCAGCCCCGCCCGCTCGCTGGGCGAAATAGCCGCTGATCACCCGACAACCAACCGCCGTTCCAGCCTGATGATCGCATCACCCTCATATGGTTCGGGCCGAGAGAACGAACCGGTGATCGCCACCATCGCTCGCCATCTGAAAACCGGTGGCCAGTCGCCGGCCGTAGTCTGCGGCAACGACCAGCTGAGCTGGAGCCAGACCGCCGAACGGGCCGCAGCGATAACGCAGGCGCTGGCTTCGGCTGGCGTTGGCCGGGGCGACCGGGTCCTGCTCTGCCTGGAGCGTTCGGTGAATCTGGTCCCGGCGATCCTCGGCATACAGCTGACAGGGGCGGCGTACGTTCCAATCGACCCGAGTTACCCGGAAAGCCGCATAAGCCTTATCGCCGCCAAGGCCGGGGCCACGGTTGGGGTGGTCGGCGCGGCCCACCAAGCGCTCGTCGAGGAGCCAATCGTGGTGGACGAAGAGACCCTCGACGGCACACTCTGGTCGGCCGTCGGCGACGGCTCCGGATTCGGCCCGGCCACAGCGCTTGAGCCTGCAGCCGACCTAGCCCATCAAGATCCCTGCTATCTGATCTTTACTTCCGGCTCGACCGGGGAACCTCGTGGCGTTGCGGTCAGCCATGCCAACCTGGCGGCGAGCACCGGAGCCCGAGCTGAGGTTTACGGCCAGCCCCCCGAACGTTTCCTCATGCTGTCGAGCGTGGCCTTCGACAGCAGCATCGTCGGGTTGTTCTGGACCTTGGCCGCCGGCGGCACCGTCGTGCTCCCCACCGAAGCCGAAGCCCACGACCTTGGCGCCATCGTCAAACTGCTACGGACCGGTGTCTCGCATACCCTTATGGTTCCGACGCTATATCAGGGCCTCGTCGGCCTGGTGGCCGGTGGCCGAGAGGTTACCAACGGCGCGGCCGGAGGTTGGGCCGAGCACGTCATCGTGGCGGGAGAAACGTGCCCCCCTGCCCTGCTGTCGGCTCACTTCGCGGCGTTCCCCGAATCCCACTTGACCAACGAGTACGGCCCGACCGAGGCAACGGTGTGGGCAACCGCTCACCACTGTGGTCCGTCCGATAGTCCAGTTCCGATCGGCCCGCCGGTTCCCGGCAGCTGGCTAGCCGTGGTCGACCAGACCGGAGCGATCAGGCCAGCCGGTGTCGAAGGCGAACTGATCATCGGCGGCCTTGGCGTTGTCGATGGTTACCTCGACGATCCGTCGGAAACGGCAAGACGTTTCCGCCAGCTCCCGCAACGGCTTCAACCACCGGCGTTACGAGATCACGCCAACGTTGGCGATGGCCGCTACTTCCTAACCGGCGACCGGGCGGTCGTTGTCGGCGGCGAGCTGCGGTTCCTCGGCCGAGGCGACGGTCAGCTCAACGTCGGCGGCGCAAGGGTCGAGCCGGAAGAGATCGAAGCGGTCCTACTCGGCAGCGAGTCGATCACCGGTGCAGTGGTCGTTGCCGCCGATATGCGGTCAAGCGATCAACTACTTGAGTCGCTGCCAAACGATGTGGTTGGCCGGGCGATGGCCGCTGCGGCCAAAGCCGAAGACCCGCACCAGCAGCTGCTGATCGAACTACGAGCCCACGGCAAACCCGATGTGCGGCTGGTGGCCCATGTCGAGGGTCCTCCCACGGTCGAGGTTGCGGCACTGCGGGCACTAGCAGCGACTGGCCTCCCGCCGCTGCTCCGCCCGGTGCACTACGGCGTACACCACCAGCTGCCAACCACCCCGAACGGCAAGCTCGACCGTCAAGCGGCGGCCCGGCTACCGGTTCTCGACACCGAATCACCCCCAACCGTACAAATCCCGGCTGCCCTGGCGGCCGACAAAGACCCTTCGGAAACCGCTCTGCTCACCGAGAGCATCACTCGGTTGATGGCCGACGCGCTCCGCAAGCCGTCATTCGGCCCCGACGATAGTTTCTTCGACGAAGGTGGCCATTCGCTTCTGGCGATGGAACTGCTGCTTTCAATAGAAGACCTCCACAAGCAACGCCTGCCTGCCGCCGCTCTCTACGACGCCCCAACGCCAGCGATGCTGGCCGCGAAGCTGAGCGCTGACCGAGCAGAGCGAGGCGTAACACAACAGACCAGGAGCTTCCTGGTGCCCATTCAGAAGCAGGGTTCGCGGCCGCCGATATTCGCGGTGCACGTCCTAGGGGTCGATTGTGCCTTTTTCCGGCCACTATCGGGTCGCTTGGGAATCGATCAGCCGATGTACGGGCTTGGACAGCCCACAGGGCAGCTCGATACCACCGGACCGACCGACGTGGCCGACGTCGCCGCGGCCTATGCCACCGAAATCAACGCGGTTGCCCCTACCGGGCCGATCAGCTTGGCCGCCATCTCGCTTGGAGGCGTCGTGGCATACGAGTTGGCCCAGCAGCTCATCGATCAGGGCCGAGATGTTGCGCTCCTGGCTCTGTTCGACGCATACGGACCAGCCGCAGAGGGTCTTGTTCCCAGCCTCGAGCAACGGGTAGCCAGCACCGCTAGGCGGGCGGTGACGACCCCGAAGCGGTACTGGACGGAGCTGGCCGACCGCCAGGGCCAGAAACTCCAGCGCACCGCCGAGCGAGCCGGGCTGCTGGTTCGCCAGCGGCTCAACATGCGGACCGACCATCAGCTCGAAATACGACGGTTCATCGAAGCCAATATCAGCTCCCAGGTGAACTACAGCTACGAGCCGTACTCCGGTGCGATGCTGGTCATTAAGGCCGCCGACCATCCCTTCGCCGAGCTACACGTCGAACGCCGCATGGGCTGGTCATCGGTAGCGGCCGGTGAACTGACGATAACCACGGCCCCCGGCGAGCATCTGTCGATGATGAACGAGCCACATGTGCAGCACGTGGCTGATGCAATCCGTGGCGCACTCGGCGACGTGGCATCGGCCGCAGGTCACACCGGTTCGCTGACCGCCTCGGTTCCTCAGGTGGGCCGAGTCGAGGTCGAGCGTCTGCTGGTCGCAGGGCTGCGGCTTGGTCGGCTTGGATCGGTCATCGGGCGTGTCGAACAGCGGCCCGGTTTAAGCGACGACGCCAAGCAACTCGTGGCAGACACCGACCGCGTTATGCGAGGCCTGGCCGACGGTACCCGTGTTGTAGCCGACGAGGTGATCGGCCAACTAATCAACGCCGGCGTGTCGGCCCGGCTGGCGCCGGTGCCGAACAGGCTGGCCCACGCCACCGCTTCGGTCACCATCGCCGGCCCGGTCGACTCGACGTTGGAACAGGTCAAGGCGGCGATGGCCGGTCTGTCGTTCCTGCCGGTCGGTAGCGAGAGCCTGGAGGGAAGCGGCCCCCATCTCGACTTTGTCCGCCGCGACGCTTCAACCACTCGGATGCGGTTGACCTGGCCCGACTCAACCCCCAGACGAGCGGCGTTCCCGTCGCAGATCGAAACCGTTTCGACGGTGGCCCGCCGAGTCGGTGATCGAATACAAACCGTTCGGTCCAGCCGGTCGAGCGGCGCAGAGGCGGCCAACGACATCGCAGATGATCTTGGCATCTACCTTGGTACCCCGCGGGCCCTCATCGGGCCGCTTCTCGAATTCGCGGGCGTTAAGCCGGGCGACGTCATCGTCGACATCGGCTGTGGCGACGGTCGGGTGCTGATCGAGGCCGCTAGTCGCTTCGGGTGCACTGCCAGGGGTTACGAGATCGACGCCGACCTGGTCAAACGCGGTCGTCAGAACAGTCTGGACGCCCAGGTCGAAGATCGGGTCGAGATCGTACATGGCGACGCGGCCAAGATGTCGCTTGACGGCGTCGACATCGTGTTTGCTTTTCTACCACCGGAAGCGGTGGCAAAGATCCTGGAGCCAGCTCTGGCCCAGCTTCCAAGCGACGCTGTTTTTCTCAGCCACGAGCAGTTGGCGGCCGAGCTACCGATCGCCCCCGACCGTCGAGCGCTGATCGTCGACGGTGCCAGCGGCGGCCAGACCGGCGAGAGCGGCGGCATCACTGTGGCCAACCTTTGGCACGGCCGCAGGGCTGACCGGTAGTGTCATGCCATGTCGACTGTTCTCTATGAAGTCTCAGACCACATCGCAACCATCACGCTGAACCGGCCCGAATCCCGCAATGCCATCAACGGGCAGATGCGGATCGAGTTAAACGAGGCCTGGAAGAACTTCCTTGAGGACGAGGACGCCTGGGTAGCCATCCTCACCGGCTCTGGTGACGTGTTCTGCGCCGGCGCTGACCTCAAGGACGGAGCGGGTTCTGCAGGAACCTTTCCCGGCACCTTCTGGGAGAAGCCAACCATCAACTCGTTCGAAAGTGGACTGGAACTGTTCAAGCCGACCATCGCCGCGGTAAACGGCCCCTGCATCGGGTACGGGCTCACCGGCGTGCTGTTCTGCGACTTTGTGATCGCCACCGATCGCTCGACCTTCGCCTACCCCGAGGTGTCGATCGGCGTGCCAACCATCGTTGGCGCCATCCGGCTACCGGAGCGAATCGGCTGGGCTAACGCCATGGAGCTGTTGCTGACCGGGGCCCCCATCGACGCCGAGCGGGCCAAAGATGTTGGACTGGTTTGGCGCATCACCGAAGCGGAAAAGCTGATGGACGACGCCCGGGCCTGGGCCACCAGGTTGACCGAAGCCGCGCCGCTCGCTCAACGGGCGACAAAAGAGGTGGCGTGGCGCAGCAAGGAGCTCGGCTGGACCGAGTCGGTGCGATTCGGCGAAACGATGCGCATGGTGGCCAACGCCACAGAAGACTCAAAAGAGGGCAGGCGAGCCTGGGCCGAAAAGCGCAAGCCGAGCTGGGAAGGCCGCTAGTAACAACCGCTGACTCGTACCATCGCTCGGCCGTCAGAATCGATGGCCTCAACCTGTCGGCTCGATCTGCCGAACGCCCACTGTCGGGCTGCCTCGGCGATCTCGAGCAGGTCGTTGTCGCTGTCGGCCGCCACGTCGACCGCGAAACAGGTTTGCTGACCTGCTTCCCAAATCACGTAACGATCGCCACCCCAACCGGCAGCAGCGGGAATACCGAGCCAGCTCTCGAGCAGCAGTTGACCAATAGTGCCGTCATCGACCAAAAGCCCGGTGGCCGGCGGCACATCCACGTCGACAACCTGCAGCTCCTCGGCAGAACGCTCCGGGTTAAGAACCTGTTCGCTCGACTCCGGTGGCACCAGCAGCTTCTCGTCAACCGCGGCCTCGCCACGCTGAGCGGCCAATCGCGAAACGTACCGCTCGCCATCTTGATAGGGCGAGATCTGCAGCGTCAGGATCACCTGGGGCAGCGAAAGCATAAAGTTCAGATCGTCCGGCGACAGGGCGGAGAATTCCTGCTGCTGTAGCTGCTGAGACTCGGCGCCGGTGAGCCGATCCCGCCACAGGTCTTCGACTCGGCTGGCGTTACCTTCGATCACCGCCAGGTAGCCATAACCGGCATCATCGTCAAACTCGTCGCGACTGAGATCGAACCACTGGTCGTCGAACGCGTGGACCAGCTCGTGTACCAGAATGGCCTGGCTGTAGAGATCGAAGTCGCCTCCCCGAACCACCAGCCGTTCGGTGTCGGGATCGTAGAAGCCGACCACGCCGGATTGGATCAGCGACTCGAAGGTGGCGAACAGATCCAAATCGAGCGGGATGAGGCCGAGCGATTTCAATAGCACTTCCTGCTCGGCGAAATCGGGCTTCGACTCATCCAGGTCTTCGACGACCGCGGCGTCAAAGGCAACATCATCGAGCAGTTCGACGTTAGGGAATCGTTTGAACGGGCGGCCACGGGCCTGCTGGACAAAGTCCGCCGCGTCGCAGATCACAGCATCGAACTGAGCTGGACATGGCACAACGTCAACGGTGAGCGATTCGTCCGAAGCGGACTCGTCTGGATCGGTACCAGACCCAGTATCAGACCCAGTATCAGACTCGGTATCAGACTGGGGCGGGGGCAATGTCGGAGCCAACGTCGAACCGGGATCGGCATTGCCAGTCGAGGGTTGACTAGTCGAGGGTTGACTAGGAGTACTTGTTGTTGGAGTTTCGACCGGATCTGAGGCGTTATCACTCGCTGCGGCCACCGGCTCGGAGTTTGTATTGTCGGTCCGCCACTGCTGAAACCCCATAAGACCGGCCAGAACGACCGCCGCTCCGGCCGCAGCAGCCACCGCTACCAGCAGCCCTTCACCACGGCGAGTGGGGGGCTCGGGGGCCGGTTCGGGCAGCAGGGGTGTTTGTTGTGGAATCATCTTCAAAACCTCTGCAACAACAGGGCGGGAAATGTCGGCCATTGAGCCTCGCTGGCAGCCGTCGGCCAATAAGATCGTTGAGGCGCGAGCCGACAGACAAACCTTAGGCTTCATTCGGTCAGCAGAGGCACCAGGCCGGCAGCTGATTAGTGCTTAAAAGTGCGGATCAAGGGGAAACCATGACCACCGACAATCTGGGCGAACTGGCCGAGCGAATCAGACACCTAGCACGTGTTCCGAACCTCCTCGTGGCCTGTGATTATGACGGCACCCTTGCGCCCCTCGTTGATGACCCGATGGAGGCGAGACCCAACCGTGATTCTGTAGCGGCGATGCGATCGCTGGCTGAGCTGGCCAACTCGCACGTCACGGTCATCTCCGGTCGGAGTTTGCGCGATCTGGCCACCCTTTCCCGGCTTCCGGAAGAGATTCGGCTGGTCGGTAGCCACGGCAGCGAGTTCGACCTTGGCTTCGCCTCTCACCTCGAGCCCGAGCTGGCACAGCTGCGAACCGCGGTAGTCGACGACGTCGTTGAGCTCGGCCGCAAGTACGGAGCCATCGTCGAGCAGAAGCCAGCCGGTGTGACTTACCACTTCCGGGGTATGGATGAGGCGGCCAGCGATGCGGCTCGCGAAGAGCTGGTCCGCGGCCCGGCGTCGCGCGACGGGGTGTTCGTGCGTAACGGCCACGACATTCTTGAGTTCTCGGTCATCGACACCAGCAAAGGTGATGCCCTCGACACCATCCGCCACCAGGTCGGCGCTTCGGCGGTCATCTTCTTCGGAGACGACACAACCGACGAAGATGCGTTCCGAACCCTGAGCGGCCCAGACGTTGGCGTGAAGGTCGGCGATGCCAAGACCGCGGCCCAGTACCGGGTCTCCAACACCGAGACCGTGGCCCAACTGCTGGCGTTGCTGGCCGAACTGCGGGGTCGTTGGCTGCGGGGTGAGGGGTTGACGCCGATCGAAGACCATTCGATCCTTTCCGACCTGCGGACCGCGGCAATCGTCACTCCCGAGGCGTCGATCTCCTGGATGTGTGTGCCGAGAATCGACTCCGGCGCCGTCTTCGCTCAACTGCTCGGCGGCCCCTCTGCCGGCCACTTCACCGTGCGCGACGCCTCCGGCGGCTCAGCGACCCCAAAGGGCCAGCGGTACCTGCCGAACAGCATGGTGCTGGAGTCTGAGTTCTCAACCTTCACCCTTACCGATTTCCTCGATTCGTCCAGTGGCCGAACACGGCGCCTGGCCGGACGATCTGACCTGATCAGAGTCCTCGAAGGCACCGGCCAAGCGGAGATCGAATTCGCCCCGCGACTCGACTTCGGGCGAGTGCCGACAAGGCTGGAAATCAAAGAGGACGGGATCATCGTCCAGGGCACCGCCGACCTGATCGTGCTCCGCGCACCGGGGGTCGACTGGGAGGTCGTTCAGGACGGTAGTCATCAGACCGCTCACGGACGGGTCAGCCTGGAGGCCGGAGCGCCCGTCACCCTTGAGCTGCGCAGCGGTACCGGCACCGTCCGACCAGATGCCCGGTCCGAGATAGACCGCCTCAACGACACGAAACACTTCTGGTCTAACTGGGCAGGCAAGCTTGAACTGCCGCACGTCGAACGGGAACTGGTCACCCGCAGCGCCCTGGTGCTGAAGAGCCTTTGTCACGGCCCGACCGGCGCAATCTTGGCCGCAGCGACGACCAGCCTGCCGGAGACCCTGGGCGGGATCCGCAACTGGGACTACCGCTACTGCTGGCTGCGAGATGCTGCTCTCACCGCCACTGCGCTGGCGAGGCTCAACTCGCACGCTGAAGGTATGGCCTACCTCGACTGGGTGCTCAACCTACTGCAGACCCGGTCCGACCCGGAGCGCTTGGCCCCGCTGTATAACGTCACCGGCCGCCACCTGCCGCCAGAGGCCGAGATCGCCGACCTACCGGGTTACGGCGGCAGCCGCCCGGTGAGGGTTGGAAACGCAGCCGACGGCCAGGTTCAGCTGGACGTGTTCGGCCCGGTAGTCGACCTCGTACATTGCCTGCTCGAGAGAGGCGAAGCGCTGTCGACCGAGCATTGGCGACTGGTTGAGGCCATGGTGTTGGCGGTGTCGCGCCGCTGGCACGAACCGGATCATGGAATCTGGGAGATCCGCAAGCCACCCCGTCACCACGTGTACTCCAAGGTGATGTGCTGGGTCACCGTCGATCGGGCGATCTCGATCGCCGACCAGTTCCTCGACCGGGAGCCAGAAGCGTGGGTCGAACTCCGCGACCAGATCGCCACCGAAGTATTGGAAAAGGGTTGGAACGCCGAGGTCGGTGCGTTCACCGCAGCGTACGGCGACGACGACCTCGACGCCTCGGCCCTAGCGGTCGGGCTGTGGGGGCTGGTCAGCCCCGACGATCCACGGTTCGTGTCAACCGTTGAGGTGATCGAACGGGAACTCCGGTCGGGTCCGACGGTCTACCGGTATCTGGAAGACGATGGACTGCCAGGCAAGGAGGGTGGCTTCAACCTGATGACGTCATGGCTGATCGATGCCCTCTGCCTCGTCGGTCGCCAGGAGCACGCCGGTGCGCTGTTCAAAGACCTGTGCGGGCTGGTCGGCAAGACCGGGCTGATGGCCGAAGAGTACGATCCCGACGGCAATCGCTCGCTCGGCAACGTGCCCCAGGCCTACTCCCACCTCGGGCTGATCGGCAACGCGCTGTCGATCGAACACAGTCTTTAGATTCGCCTGGCTCTAGATTCAGGCGGCCTGGAGCTGGTCTGGGTCGACCATATGGGATTTGAGTGCGCTGATACAGCGGCTACGGGTTGGCCCTATGCTGCCGACCGGGCGGCCGACCTGAGCGGCGATGGTGGCGTATGGAAGCGGCGGCGAAGCGATCAGCAGCCGGAGCAGGACCTTTGAGTCTTCAGGCAGCATTTCAAAAGCGCTGAGAGCATCTCGCAGCGTCTCGTCGTCTATGGCCCGCTCATCTGGCGATGGGGCGTTGAGGTCGACGGTCTCCTCCAGCACGCCGCTCGGGCGGCTGCGCTGCAGGCGCTTGATGCATCGCAGCGACTCATGTCGGGCGGTGGAGACGATCCACGCCCCTAGCCGTTCGGGCTCACGGATGCGACCGGCGTGTTCGAAGACCCGCATCCAGACGGTTTGACCGACGTCGGCCGCGGTCTCGCTGTCGAGTCGGTAGCCGGACACCACGGAACGAATCAACGGATTGAACTCCTTGAACAGGGAGTTCCATGCCTGTTGATCACCGGCCGACGCCGCGCTGAGCAGCTGACCGACGGTCCGACACTCCGCCCGGGCCACAGTTGAACTACTGATTCGACTCCCCGCGCCAGCAGCGGCGGGACTGCCAATGCCGGAACCAGTGGGATTTCCAGTGGGATTTCCAGTGGGATTTCCAGTCGGATTAGTGGTCAACATCGTGGTTCCCCTTCAGCGGTCGAAAGAGCAGAAACCGGAATCAGGAGAGCTGTTCCGAAGACTCTTACGCCCAACTCAACCTAGGACTGCGCCTCCGGTGGGTCTGTTGGGCCGCCGACACAACAGGATATTTCCCAGCCTGGGACCTGCAATTGGAAACATCAGAAGCCGACGGGCACTCGATCTTGGATTCCCGATGCCGACCTAGAAACCATCGGCCAATTTGTATTAGATCGCCGATCCACAGCTCTTAATAGATGGGTATTGAATGAGCAGCAACTATGGGGGCCAGCCAGACATGACTGCCAGTATGAGTACAGGTCTCGACACCAGCGCTGAAGCAGAAACGCAGGCGGCGACGATCCTCGGCGGAGCGGTCTGGCTGGAAACACCGGTCCTGCGGTTCGTCGACGTTGCCGAGGGTGGATCGAAGGTACAGGCGATCGTGTTTCGCGGCTTTGGCTATAGCCATCTTGAGATGGTCGTTGTCATTCCCCCACTGGCCCCGTTCTCGGTGACCCAATCTCCCCGTTCGCCCTTCTTCGGACGCCGCTCCGATGATGCGGGCCTGAGCCCAACGAGCGTGACCGGTACAACCCCGACTGAGGCGGCCCTAGACGAGATCAGCGCCGAGCTGTGGATTCGTTACGACGCCACATCGTCCATGGCTTCCGATGTCGGCCAGGTCACCGTTGTGCACGCTGATTCCGGTCGGCAGTGGACCGTCGAGCTCGACGGCAGCGGCCCGTTGGCCAAGCCGACGTTCTAGCCTGCCTGTTCGGCCCGCTCCAGGGCGGTCGAAGCCTCTTCCCACTCGAGCAGCAGCCGGTCGGCGCGCCGCTTCGCCGTCTCGTGGCGGTCGATCAGGTCGTTCATCAGTTCTTTGTCGCCGTAGACCTCGGGATCGGCCAACTGGCGTTCCAGATCGCTCACCAGGGTCTCGGCGGTACCGGCCTTCTTCTCAAGACGGCTGACGTTCTTGCGTAGGTCGCGGGTGTTGCGGTTCGATCCGCCGGCCTTCTTGGCCTGCGGCGCGGCACCGTTGCCCTGCGCTCCGCCCGTAGCGGAGCCCTGACCCTTTTTCTGGCCAGACGAGCCGCCGTTGCGACTGGAGCCCTTCTTGGCCTTGTTCTTCGCCTGGTTGTTCTCGTGGTTCGCCCCGCGGCCGTTGCCGTTGGACTCCAATGATGCCGATGACTTGCCAACCAGGGTTGCCGAACCGGGGGTCAGTTGCGACTCATCCATCTCATGATGGTGAACCACTTTGCCGTCGCGGACGGTGACTAGCTCCTCGGCCGTGTTGCGAATCAGGTAACGATCGTGGCTGACCAGCAGCACCGTGCCCGGATAGACCTTAAGCGCGTCTTCCAGAACATCACGGCTGGGTAGGTCGAGGTGGTTGGTCGGCTCGTCGAGAATCAGCAGGTTGACCGGGTTACACATGATCTCGGCCAGCGCCAAGCGGGTGCGCTCGCCACCGGACAGGTCGCGGACCCGCCGGTCGACCGCATCCCCGGAGAATCCGAACGAACCGAGCACGGTTCGCATGTTGCGGTTCTTTGGCTGCTCCCCCACCGCGTGGCGGAACTCCTGCTCGACGGTCCGGTTGAGATCGAGAGCATCGACCTGGTGCTGGGCGAAGTAGGCGATGTCGACGTTGGCCCCGAGTTTGGCGCTGCCACCAAGCGGATCTAGCTCGCCCATGATGACCTTGAGCAGGGTTGACTTGCCTGCGCCGTTTGGTCCGACCAGGGCCAGCTTCTGACCCCGCTCTACAACAAGGTTGACCTTCTCCAGGATCGGCGTGTTCTCATAGCCGATCGTGGCGTCGTCGATCTCGATCACCAATCGTGACGACCGCGGCGGCTCTGGGAATGAGAACTTCACCTTGAGGTCGGCGGCCTGGGGGACCTGGATTTTCTCCAGCTTCTCCAGCGTCTTGATTCGTGACTGCACCTGGCGGGACTTGGTTGCCTTGTAGCGGAAGCGCTCGATGAACCGCTCAACCCGCTCGACTTCTTTGGCCTGGCGAGAAGCTGAGGCTTCTATCGATGCCATGCGCTCTTCTCTGGCCACTACAAACTCGGCGAAGCCACCGATGTACTCCTGTGAGGTGCCGAAGGCCACCTCGACTACCCGCTCGGCGACGGCGTCGATGAAATCCCGATCATGGGAAACGAACAGCACCGACCCTGGCCAGGTGCTTAGCTGTTGTTCCAACCAGGCCACCGAGTCGACGTCGAGGTGGTTTGTCGGCTCATCGAGCACCAGCACATCTGGCTTCTGCAGCAGCAACCGAGCCAGCACCGCTCGCATCTGCCAACCGCCAGACATCTCTTTGAGGGGGCGGTCCATATCGATGGTGGTAAACCCTAGACCGCCGAGAATGCGCCGGGCTTCGGCTTCGATCTGGTAGCCACCGAGGGTCTCAAAGCGGCTCTGGATCTCGCCGTAGCGGGTCACCACCTGCTCATGTTCAGCACCGGTGGTGTCCATCATGGCCTGCTCAAGCGAACGCAGTTCGGCTTCAAGCTCGAACACGTTGTCTGCGCCTCGGAGCACCTCATGCAGCACAGATCCGGTCCACGCCTCGGTCAGTTCCTGAGGCAGGTAGCCGATGCGATAGTCCTTCGGCTTCGATACATCGCCAGTATCGGAGTCCTGCAAACCCATCACGATCTCGAGGATCGTGGTCTTGCCGACACCGTTGGCCCCGATCAGGGCGATACGACGGCCAGGCGAAAGCCGAAAGGTCACGTCCCTAAAAAGGGTTCGCGCACCATGAGACTTCGACAACCCAGAAACGGTTAGCACCGAAAACAGGCTATCGACTGTGCTGTCCGCTAAAGCCGTCCCCATGTGACAGCTGAACGATTCCCCGGCTGGCGGCGCAGGGCTGCAGAGCGCGGCTAGAGCACCGTGGATGGGCTGTCGAGCAGCAGGGTTACGGTCCCGTGTACGGCTTCTGCGGCGATCGGGCCCCAGGCTCGGCTATCGGTGCCCGCATCCGGGTTGTCGCTCGACAGCACGAACCGACCGTCAGCGGTGACCGATTCAACTCGCTTCACCACCAGCAGATCCGGCTGATGGGGGTGTTCAGCGACCGCCAGCTGCCCAGCGACCGGAACCTGCCTGCGGTCGAGCAGCACGAACTGCCCCTCGGCCAGGGTTGGCAACATCGAATCGCCAACGATGCGAACCCGCTGACGTCGGCCGGTCAACCAAGCAGCCGACTCGCCCATGGCCCGCAGCTTCGCCCGATCGAGAAAGATCATGGGCCAAAACTAGGTTGAGAGCACCCAAAGGTGCTCTCAACCAAGACAGAACTTTTTGTCAACTGAACAGTGGCTAAGAGGTCACGGATCACTGGTCGCAGTGTTCCGATCGCCTCAGCGGATCGATCAGCTGGCGGTGTACCAAGGAATGTCGCGGCCTTTGACGGCCCAGAACATGTTGTGGATCGCTTCGATCTGAGCCATGAGGCCATTTGCCGCATCGAGGCTGACCGAGGTCTTGCATGCCGAAGCCTGCTTGGCCGCGTTCCAGAATGTGGTGTGCAGATCGGGGTTGGCTGCGAGGTGCTCCGGCTTGAAGAAGTCGTGCCACAGGATGTTCAGTTCCCGCTTGACCTTCTCGGCTTCTTCTTCCTTGATGGCAACGAAGCGGGCGTAGGTGTTGTGGGCGCCGTCGGCCGACATGTCGAGATCAAGCAGCTTCTTGGTCATCGAGAGTACGGCCTCACCGGCGATACGGGCGCTGGCGGGGTCGTAGACGCCGCAAGGGCCATCGCAGTGAGCCGACGCCACGGGCGCTGGGCGAACCGAGTCGAGCGTGCGGAGCAAACGGGTAGTGATGGTCATCTAGTTCTCCTGGCTACGACTCCGTACTTACCCGCACGGAGTCTGCGATGTATTTGAATCGTTCAGCATCGTACCCGACGGTTGGGACCAGTCCCCAACTTTGCGCCGGAGTTGCGCTAGTTCATGCATCACCGATTACCCCAATAGATTGTTTGGCATGACGATCCGCGATGCCGAAGACTCCGCCGGAGCAGCAGAATCCAGCTATCCCGCCAAAGCGGTGGCCGACGCAATGTTCGCTAACGATGCCGCATCGAGGTCACTGGGGATCGAAATCGTCGACGTCGGGTACGGCACCGCCACGTTGACGATGACCGTCAGGCCGGACATGGTCAACGGGCTCGATGTCTGCCATGGCGGCTTCATCTTCACGCTCGCCGATTCGGCCATGGCCTTCTCATCGAACTCGTTCAATACCTACGCCATCGCCACCCACGCCGAGGTCGATTGGGTCAATCCAGGGCGTCTCGGGGCGGTGTTAACCGCAGCGGCCACTCAGCGGTATCAGCGAGGCCGCAACGCGATCACCGACGCGGTGATCACCGACGATGCAGGCGAGGTTGTGGCCCACTTCCGGGGCAGGACTCGGCAGGTAAAAGGCCAGCACCTGGGCTAGAGCCTCGGTTCAGCTGTCCTTCTGCTGGGAGCCGAAGATCGTTGGCGGGCCCTTCTTCGACCAATCAGGAGCCCCGTGCATTTCGCGTCCATCGACGGTGAGTAGCTGTGGTGCTTCGCCTCCGATGATCGCCCCGCTACTACGGCCGGTGACACCATTGGCCCCGATCCCGGCAACCGGGTACGAGTTGACCGCCGAATAGGTTTGCAGCAGAAGTGGTCGTGCTCTCGGCGAGTTGTTTGGCATCGAGCCGTGAACCATGCAGCAGTTGTGCACCGTGACCGATCCGGCCGGTCCCTGCAGCCAGGCCATCTTCGACATATCGATCTTGGCCACTTCATCGTCGGCGATCGCTCCGGCCCACGAGCCGTCGGCGGCGTAGAGGTCGTAGAGCCGACCGGTGTGACTGCCTGGCAGCACTCCCATCGGACCCATCTCATCATCAACATCGTCGAGATAGACCCCGATGGTCAGTGGCGAGAAGTCGGTGTGGGGCCAAAACTGGATGTCTTGATGCCACTTCACTTCCTCGCCACCGTCGGACCACTTGTAGTTCAGCTTCGAGTGGTGGTAGCGCACCGGGCCGCCTAGCAACTCGACCGCCAGTTGAGCGGCCGGGCCTTCCATGGCGAACCGGTAGAAGGTCTCGTGCTGATCGACAGGCGAAACAAGCCGTCGCAACCGAGGACGTTCGGCGCTGTGATCGGGCTCGACATCGAGGACCTTGTTCGAGACCTCAATCCCCCGGCTCAGCTCGACAAACTCATCCGAGGCCGCTCGCAGTTCTGCAAGCCATTTCTGGTCGACGAAGCTCTCGAGTTGCAGGTAGCCGTTCTCACGATAATGTCGCTGCTGCTCCGGTGACAGAATCGCTGAAACCTCAGTTGCTGTACTCATAGCCAAACGCTAGCGCGGCTGCGAGCCCCGAAGCTAGTAACCGGCAGCGACGTCGACGACGCCTTCCAGTTGCTGACCAGCACCGAACAGCTCGACGTTACGTCGGATGTGAGCGGCCAGCAGCGGCACGCCCATCTCCGGGGTGTTGCCGACATGGGGAGTGATCATCACCCGTGGGTGGCTCCACAAACGGTGGCCGTCTGGCAGCGGCTCGTCTGGGTCGGTGACATCGAGGCAGGCTCCACCCAGTCGACCAGCATCCAGTGCTTCAAGCAGTGCATCGACCTGGATGTGACCGCCCCGAGCGACGTTGACCAGCCAGGCGTGCGATTGCATAGCCGCCAACTCGGCCGGACCGATGACCCCGCTGGTCTCCGGGGTTAGGGCCAGAGCGAGTACCACCAGATCGGCATCGGCTAGCGCATCTAACCGTTGCTCAAACGTGACCGTTCGAGTGGCCCCGGGGAACGGGTCTGCCTTGCGGCGAACCACGGTCACCTCGGTGTTGAAGCCCTGCAGCAGACCGATCAGTTCCGAGGTGATCCCGCCGCCGCCAAGCACGGTGACTTTGCCATCGACGAGGTTCGTGCCCTCGGGCGCCGACCATGTCTGTGCTCTGGCGAACGTAGATAGGCCTCGCAGACCAGCCAAGCCGAGCATCAACGCGTGTTCGGCCACCGGCCGGGCGTAGACCCCTCGAGCGCAGGTCCAGATCCGTTGGTCATCGAGGTACGGCAGGTACGGCTCGATACCGGCATAGGGAAGGCCCACCCAGCGAATGGCGCTACCGGCGGCCAAGGCCGTCGGCAACTCCTGAGCCCGGTGTGGGTCGGCCCATACCAGCCCCTCGGCCTCGGCGATCGAAACCACCTGACCGCCACCGGACCGAACCGCTTCTTCAAGTGACTCGTAACGACCGGACTTTGGTTCGACCGCCAGCTTTGGGCCGGTCTCCCCGTTTACGCTTTTAGTTTCGCTCATAGTTCGCCGCTCATCGCTCGTAACTTACAGCTGGTCCAGCGCCTGGCGGAGATCGGCCAGGATGTCGGCGATGTCTTCGATGCCGACCGAGAGTCGCACCAGGTCGTCTGGTACTTCAAGAGGTGAGCCGGCAGCTGACAGATGAGTCATTGCTCCCGGGTGCTCGATGAGCGACTCGACCGCGCCGAGCGACTCGGCCAGGGTGAACAGCTCGGTTGCCTCGGTGACTTTCAGCGCCGCGTCGCGGCTGCCGACCTGGAAGCTGATCATGCCGCCGAAGCCCCGCATCTGCTTCTTGGCAGCTTCGTGACCGGGATGGCTCGCTACGCCGGGCCACAGCACGGTGGTGACCTTGGGGCTGGCCGATAGCAGTTCAACTACCGCGGCGGCGTTCTCGTTGTGGCGGTCCATCCTCACGCCGAGAGTCTTGACCCCGCGCAGTGTCAGGTAGCAATCCCAGGGGCCGGGCACCGCGCCGACGGCATTCTGGATGAACGTCAGGTGATCGTGGACTTCGGCCTCGTTTGTGGCAACGAAACCACCGACGACATCGGAATGACCGCCGATGTACTTTGTGGTGGAGTGAACCACGATGTCGGCGCCGTGGGCCAAGGGTTGCTGCAGATACGGGGTTGCGAAGGTGTTGTCGACCACCAGCCGAGCGTCGGCTCGCTTGGCGACGACCGAAGCAACCGCTCCGATGTCGACCACGGTCAGCAGCGGGTTGGTTGGGGTCTCGACCCACACCAACTTGGTGTTCTCCGGCCAGTTCTGATCGAGCTCGCTGGGATCGGTCAGGTCGTGAGCTGACCAGGTAATTCCGGCCTTGCCGAACACCTTGGAGATCAGCCGGAAGGTGCCGCCGTATGCGTCGTTGCCCATGACGACATGGTCGCCGGGTTCTAGCAGGCGCAGAATGGCATCCTCGGCAGCCAGGCCACTGGCAAACGACACACCGAAGGCCGCTCCCTCGAGAGCTGCCAGCGCATTCTGCAGCGCGGTGCGAGTTGGGTTTCCGGTGCGTGCGTATTCGTAGCCAGAGTGTTTGCCAACCGCTTCCTGGGCGAAAGTGGAGGTCTGGAACACCGGGACGGTGACCGCGCCGGTGATCGGCTCGGGATCTTGACCGGCGTGGATCGCCTTGGTCGAGAAACCCCAGGCTCCCTGGTCTGCGGTCTGATCGTTGTTCTCACTTGACATTACTTTGCTCCCTGACTGGAGGAGATTGTTCCCTGGCTTGGTGCGGCTGGATCGTTCGAGTCGACCGAGAGGAACGAAAGAAGGTCGGCTCTGGCAACCACGGTTCGTGGCCTGCCACCGTCGAGCACCAGAAGCGCCGGCGCTAGGTCGAGTAGCTGTACCGCCAGCTCGACCGGCTGGCCGATACCGATGGTAGGCATCTTTGGGCTCATCACGTCTTCGACCGAGCGGTCGAGAACGGTGCTGTCGCCAAAGGCCAGCTCCATGATCCTCAACTCGTCCAGCGAACCCATGACCTCGGCCGCGGCGAGCGGCATCTCACCCTTGGCCACCGGCAGCTGGGAAACATCGTGCTCATGCATGAGGTCGACCGCTTTGCGAACGCTGTCCTCGGGCTGCAGGTAGACCAGCCGGGGTACATCCTGGTTTTTGGCGCTGAGCACATCGGAAACGGTGGGACCGTCAGAGGTCAAGAAACCGAAGCCAGCCATCCACTCGTCGTTGAACACTCGGCTCAGATAGCCGCGGCCGGAGTCCGGCAGCAGCACGACGACCAGGTCATCGGCGGTGAGCTCGTCGGCCAACAGCAGCGAAGCGGCGACCGCGGTGCCACATGAACCGCCGATCAACAGACCTTCTCGCTGCGAGACATTGCGAGCGGTGATGAACGAGTCGCGATCGGAGATCGGGATCACCCGGTCGACGACGGAAGGGTCGTAAGTTGTCGGCCAGAAATCTTCGCCGACGCCCTCGACCAGATACGGCCGGCCGGATCCGCCGGAGTAGACCGAACCCTCGGGGTCGGCGGCGATGATCTGAATGTCGGGGTTCTGCGATTTGAGGTAACGCCCAACGCCGCTGAGCGTGCCGCCGGTTCCCGCACCGGCGACAAAGTGAGTGATCTTGCCGTCGGTTTGGCGCCAGATCTCTGGCCCGGTGGTCTCGAAGTGAGCCTGAGGGTTCGCCGGGTTGGCGTACTGGTTGGGCCGGAACGAATTCGGCGTCTCTTCGACGAGGCGCTCGGCCGTTGAGTAGTAGGAGTTCGGGTCCTCCGGAGGCACTGCCACTGGGCACACGACAACCTCGGCGCCGTAGGCCTTTAGCAGGTCGATCTTCTCCGGAGCGACCTTGTCGGTCAGCACAAAGATGCACTTGTAGCCACGCTGGGCTGCGACGATGGCCAGCCCAACACCGGTGTTGCCGGACGTCGGCTCGATGATGGTGCCACCTGGCTTGAGCAGTCCGTCGCGCTCGGCGGCTTCGATCATGGTCAGAGCGGGGCGGTCCTTGGCGCTACCACCGGGGTTGGTCAGCTCGACCTTGGCTACCACGGGGCAATCAAGACCGGTCGTCACCTGACGAAGACGGACCATCGGCGTCTCCCCGATTAAGTCGAGTACCGAGTCAGCGATTTCCATTGATTCCCTACCGTTTCCCTATTCGTACTGTTTGTTTTGCGCATTGGGTTGCTGCATTGCCGCGCAACGGCGCCAACGCTTGATTGCAGCTAGCACCAATATCCGGGCAGTAGGAGGAAGCGGAAGCGCCGCTCAACTATTCCCCAGCGCTGGCAACTCTACCTGATTGGGCTAGTCGGGCTGCGCCTTAGGGTGCGAGCGGCTCCTGGGGCAGGCGCAACTCGCCGGTGACTTCTGGCTCATCGTCGAGGCGAATCTCGCGGTGGGTTTCGGTGCCACTGCCCGGCGATTCGACATCATCGTCGCCGTGTCCGTTGTTCTCGGCCTCCGGCAGCGGCACAGAACCGAGCTCGACCGACTCGGCGATCCGGAACGATCCGTCGGCCATCTCGCTCAGCCACAGTACGCCTGAGCGCCGTTCGGGCTTGCGCACACCAACTACCGAGCCGGAGCGGTCGACGAGGTGACGCTCCGGGTGATCGACGGTGATGGCCAGCGACACCGACGAACGGCCGCTGATCGTTTTGAGACTGCGCAGTCGCGGGCTGCGTCCAACGATCCGCAGGTCGGCTTGCCCAAGGCTGGCGTGGTGGGTTGCCGCCTGACGAAACAGCGGCGTGTCAGGCACAAAGACCATGTCTAGATCGGCTTCGGCTGGATGGGCCTGCAGGCGAAATTCGGCCTGCAGCAGATCCCCGACGACTCGTCGCCAGGCAGGGTCTTCGGGGCCCGCCTGCTCGTCGTCCGCACGATCGGCTGTGGCGTGCAGTGCGATGCGAACCGGACGGACCGCGGTATGGAACGCCGCTCGCTGGCCGAGCAGCGCCGGGGTAAGCAACAGCGCCCCAGCCAACAGTTCGATAAGCACCGCGGCGAACAGTCCGAGCCCAAATCGACCGATGTCTGGTCCGCCACCGAACCAGGTGGTCAGCGCCACTACGATGCCTGCGAGACCAAGCGCGGCGATAGCAAAGCCGGCGAATTGCCCCGGATTGGCCGGAGAGACTGGGTCGGCCGGTAAACCTGATTGAGGGCCGGCGATTCGCTGTCCAACAAACTCAAGCTGCAGCAGACCGACAGCGAGGGCCAATCCTGCGAGCACGGTCAGAGACTCGGCCATCGTGGCCCCGGGGGCCATGAGGCGATAGATACCGACGGAGGCGCCACCACCGATCACCCGCAGCACAAATACAACCGCCGACCGGGACCGGCTTTGGGTCAACACCTGCATCGCCAACGCCGCCGCGGCCGCCAACGCTATAACCGCGATGACTACAACCGCGGTCGAACCGGTGAGCGCCGACGCCTGCACGCCATAGCCCTCCAGGCGCTGCACTCCACCGGTTAACGATGGCGAAGCCAGAAGATCGACCGCCTGCTGTCCAGCCTCGGAACGTGGAGAAACGTTGAGCACAACGACCGCAGAGCTGATGGCTGCGTCAGCCGAGGTTGTGTCCTGCGAGCCGCTCTGCGCTGCGGGCGGCACTAACAAGGTCGAATCGGGCACCTCAACCGGGCCGGTTGAAAGCAGTCGGCCCGAGGCCAAATCGACTCGCTCAACCTCGGGGCGTTCCACGACGCCGAGGGCCCAGGCTTCGAAGTCGGCCTGAGAAACGTCGACTGGTTTGGTTGCGATAAGCGCGGTGGTTGCGTCACCACCGGCGACTGCCAGTTTCGCCGCCACCAAAGCAGGCGCCGACTCGGCGTCGAGACGGTCGACGTCCAGAAGGGCGACACCCGGCTGGCGAAAGGCGAAGACCGACACGATAGCGAGCCCGACGGCCACCGCTCCCAGTATCAGCAACGGCAAGTCCCGGCCGTCGGGGATCGACACCGGCACATCGAATCGTGCTGCGCTGCGGTGGCCAGACAGTATCGCCAACCCCGGGGCCATGATCGCGGTTACGACCACCGCGGCAACGATGGCGCTTATGGCGACAACGGTTAACGGCGACCGGCCGGGGCTCAACAGCTCGACCAGAACTGCGGAGAAGACCAGACCGGAAAACACCAAAGCGAACTCAACCAGCAGGTCGCCTGCGGCGTTGCGAATCATCTCGGCCCCGTCGTCACCGACCGGCCTGCGAAACCACAGAGATAGCCGCAGGCTCATCACAATTCCGACTACGAGCGCGGCGAGAGCGCCGGGCACCGCTGTTGTAGTGATCGTGCCGTCGAAGTCTCCACCGACCTGCGATCCAATACTGGCGCCACAGGCCACGGTGATTGCTAGCGCACCAGCGCTAAGCAGGCCTCGCCTCCAGCCGAAGGCCAGAGCCATGGCCAGGCCGACAAGCGCCCCAAAGAACACAAGCGCCCTCGCAGTGGCCCGAAAGCGGCCAAGTAGGACCTGGTCTACGACAGCCGACCCCCCGGCCAGAATCGAGGCGTCGGGAGCCACGACCATCACGATCCGATCGGCCTGAGCGACGATGGCATCAACCGACCTAGCGCCACCGACATTGCTTCTGACCAGGTAAAACACCACCTCTTCGGCGCTCACCACATCGCTGGTCACCCGCATCACGCCATCGATCGAACCCAACCGGTCGAGCAGTATGGGCGTGCCCCTATCGTCGAGATCACTAACGATCAGCGCTATATCAGGAACCGCTATATCAGGACCCGCTATATCAGGAACCGCCGAGTCAGGTGGAGTATCAGCGACGGCGGCAAAGGGCGCATCACTGACACCGACGACGGGTTGCGCTCCGGCCATCGCTGGCAACCAAGCCAACGAAATGAACGCAACCGAGATCGAAAGCGCAGCCAGACAACGCCAGATCGTTTGCCGGGAATTCTGCATCGCTCTCCAGATGATTACCCGATGAAGGCTAGCGGAAGCCCGACCCCACCGTGAGCACCTCTAGCGATCGCCAGCATCTATTGATCTGCATCAGCGACATGCGGCAGTACCGTGCGACGATGACGTGCGACATTGACACGGCGGGCCATCGCGAGAGGGCCAGACGACAGCCCAAGAACTACCTTCGATCGAGAACCTTGGCCGTGCTGCTAGCGGTCGCCACCCTGGCCGGGGCCTGTAGCCAAACCACCGACGCCGACGGTCAGCTCGGCAGCGACAGCGCTAACGATGCTGAGCCAAGCCAAGATGCCCAACTCGCAGGCGAGGGCTCGGGTGAAGCCGACGAGTCTGTGGCTACGGAGCCTGAACCGGTCGCCCTGCCATCGATCGAGTTAGCGGCCCGCCCCGGGCCGTTCCAGCTGACGATCGACAGCCGCCCTGGCGAACTGAGTGCCGACGCTTCGGTCGAGGTGTTGAGCGAGGACGGCACGATTCTCGCAGCAGCGAATTTCAGCGAAAGCGGCTCGATCCTACTGCGCGACCTCCCTGAGGGCCTGATCGATGTCGAAGTGCTCGACGGTGACAGCCGCTATCAGGCCCAGCCGCTGAACATTCCCGGTGAGCAGCCCGAAGACGAGTCGATCTACGAGGCGGTCGAGTTGACCGCCGGCTACAACTACATCCCGACCCGTGACGGCACAACTCTCTCGGCGTTTATCTCGCTCCCCGGGTCTGCTACCGCTGGCCCGTACCCGACGATCGTCGAGTACTCCGGATACTCCCCGTCCGATCCGACCGCTGCCAGCGATCCGAACCGTCTTCTGATCCCGACCCTCGGTTACGCCCTGGTCCAGGTCAATGTCCGGGGCACCGGCTGCTCCGGCGGTTCGTTTGACGCTTTCGAACGTATCCAATCGCTGGACGGCTACGACGTCATCGAAACCGTGGCCGCCCAGCCCTGGTCTGACAAGGTCGGCATGTTCGGGGTCAGCTACCCGGGCATCATGCAACTCCACGTCGCTTCTACTCAGCCGCCGTCGCTGGCGGCAATCGCCGCCCTGTCGGTAACCGATGGGGTCGATTCGGTGCTCTACCCCGGAGGCATCTACAACGACGGTTTCGGCGAAGAGTGGACCAGACGGGTGGGTCGAGCGGCCGAAGCCGGTGGTCAGCCCTGGGCTGCCGATCGCATCGCCAGAAGCGACAAGACCTGCGCCGCCAATCAAGCGCTGCGAGAACACAACCCGGATCTGGTGGCCAGAATCAAAGCCGAGCCATTCGTCGGGGAGCTAAGCGCACAGCGGTCGGCAAGAACCTATGCCGCACAGATCCAGGTGCCGACGATGATCGCTGGGGCCTGGCAGGACGAGCAGACCGGCGGGCGGTTCCCGGCGATATTGGCCGAGCTAGACAGCGCCTCAGCGCTGCGGGCGATCATGTACAACGGCCTTCACGTAGACGCCATCTCCGGTGAAATGCTGGTCAGAATCATCGAGTTCCTCAACCTCTACGTCGGTGATCGGCCGCCGACCATCGACCCCATCACTCGAATCCTGATCAGCACCGGCCTGGCGGTCATCTTTGGATCGACCCTGCCGGTGCCCGATGGGCGCTACGACGGCATGACGGTGGCCGAGGGTCGAGCTGCGTTCGAGGCCGACCCACAGGTGGAAATCCTGTTCGAGCAGGGCGACGGAGCGCCAAACCTGCCGGTGCCAGGGTTCACGGCCCGCTTCGCAGAGTGGCCGCCATCGGAAACCGAACCGAGCGAACTTTTTTGGACCACAGGAGCCGACGGCCAACCGGCGTTGTCAGCCGAGCTGCCGACCAGCGAAACAACGTGGAGCTACACGACAGACCCGACCGAAGGCGCTGAGGTGACCATCGGAAACCCGGCCGCTATCTGGACAAACGAACCCGGCTGGTCATGGGCCGCCGCCGACCCGGAAAACAAGACTGTGGCCACCAGCGCTCCGCTGGCAGAGGACCTGACCCTGGTCGGCAACATGAGTGTCGATGTCTGGGTTTCGCTCGCTGAGGCCACCGACGCCGACCTTGAAGTAACGGTCAGCGAAATCCATCCCGACGGCTCGGAAATCTACGTGCAAAACGGGTGGCTTCAGCTTTCCCAGCGGGCATTGGCTCCCGAAGCCACAGAACTGCGACCGGTGGCATCCAGAACCGAAGCCGACGTCGCTCCGCTTGAGCCCAACGGCGAGCCGGTGCTGGCCCGTATCGAAGTCCTGCCCTTTGCTCACGTCTTCCGCCAGGGGTCGCAGCTTCGGGTCACCATCGATACCCCCGGCGCCTCGCGCCCGGAATGGCGGTTCGACGTTACGGCGGAGGCAGTCGATGTCACCATCCATAGCGGCCCCGAACGGACGTCGAAGATCGTGCTACCGGTGATCCCCGACCTGGAAATACCGACCGATCGCCCCCTGTGTGGGGTGCTGCGGGGCCAGCCCTGCCGCCAGGGTTAACCCAACCCGCTTCTGTTTGGCTCAAACGGGGCGGTTGGCTCTACGTTGTTCGGTGAGCGTCAGCCCGCTGATTTCCGCAGCTGGCGTGTGTCCAGATAAGGCGCAGCGAACCACCGTAGAGCGAAAGCGAGTCAAGACATGCAGAACGCGAGTGGGGCCGAGATCGATCCCCGGAACCCCGTCATCATCGGCGTTTCACAGATATTGCAGCGTCCCGATGACCCCGCAGACGCGGTCGAAGCCGTCGCCCTGATGACCGATGCGGTGCGGGGCGCTGCCGCCGATGCCGGAGCCGAAGGGCTGCTTGAAAAGCTCGACCTCATCGGCGTTGTCGAAGGGGCCTGGAAATACAGCGACCCCGCAAGGCTCATCGCTGACTCGGTCGGTGCCAGCAACGCCAAGACCTCGGTCTCGGCCCTCGGCGGCCAGACTCCCCAGTCGTATATCAACCATCTCGCCACCAGGATCCAGGCCGGTGAGCTCGGCGTGGCGGTGATCACCGGAGCAGAGACCATCTGGAGCAGGCGTCGCCAGCGGCGAGCTGGCATCAAGGCCCAGGCCACGGTCCAGGAGGGTGTCGAGCCGGATGAGCGCTTCGGCAAGGACGTTCCGATGTCGACCGAATTCGAGCTGGCTCGGGGCATGAACATGCCGATCAATTACTACCCGGTGTTCGAGTCGGCGGTCCGTTCGGCAAACGGTGAAACCCTCGACGATCATCGCGATCGTATCTCGCAGCTGTGGCAGGGCTTTAACAAGGTCGCATCAGAAAACGAGTATGCCTGGGCCCGCACCCCCATGACTGCGGAGGAGATTCGCAGCCCATCGGCCAACAACCGCATGGTCGGCTTTCCTTACACCAAGGCCATGAACTCCAACTGGGACCTCGA
The DNA here is from genome assembly GCA_050633745.1 of Acidimicrobiales bacterium. GTDB lineage: Bacteria > Actinomycetota > Acidimicrobiia > Acidimicrobiales > SZUA-35 > JAHELU01. The sequence continues at coordinate 3,808 of JBOEHD010000008.1, read as the reverse complement.
CCAGGCCGCCGCGGTGATGATCTGCTCGGTGGCTCAGGCCGAAGCGGCCGGTGTGCCCCGCGATCGTTGGGTCTTCCCCTGGGCCGGCACCGACGCCCACGACACCTACGCCGTCTCCGAACGCCGTGACCTGCACTCCTCCCCCGCCATCGCCGAGGCCGGAAGCGCACTCTTCGAACTGGCCGGGGTTGGAGCCGACGACGTCGACCACATCGACATCTACTCCTGCTTCCCGTCGGCAGTACAGGTCAGCGCCACCGAACTCGGCCTCAGCCAGGATCGACAGCTCACCCAGACCGGCGGGCTCACCTTTGCCGGCGGTCCGCTGAACAACTACGTGACCCACTCAATCGCCACGATGATGCAGGTGCTACGCGACGATGCTGGCTCGGTCGGCCTTGTCACCGCCAACGGCGGGTACCTGACGAAGCATGCACTCGGTATCTACAGCACCGAGCCACCGTCCGGCCCGTTCAAGGCCATCGATGTGCAGGACGCCGTTGACCGAGTGCCCAAGACCGTGGTGAACGAGGAGTACACCGGCCAGGCGACCATCGAGGCCTACACGGTGATGCATAACGCCGAAGGCGCTGAGGAAGGCCTGTGTGCCCTTCGTACCCCGGCCGGGGAACGGACCTGGGGCCGCATCACAAACGAGGCCGATATGGCAGCGATGCTGGCAGCGGAAGCGATCGGGCGGGCAGTCGAGCTCGACGCCGATGGCGTGGCGACTCTAAGCGCTTAGGCCCTGAGGCTGTCGAGAACTTCGAAGAAGTCGGGGAACGTCTTCGAAACGCACCCGGGGTTTTCAATTTCGATACCCGGGTGTCGCAGACCGAGCAGGGCGAAGCTCATGGCCATGCGATGGTCGTCATAGGTGTTAACTCGACCGGGGTTTGGCGTGCCCGGCTGGATGATCATGCCGTCCTTGGTCTCGGTGACGTCGATACCCAGCCGACCGAGTTCGGTGACAACCGCGCCGATCCGGTCGGTTTCTTTGAACCGGATGAAGCCGATCCCGGTGATCTCAGTCGGCGAGTCGGCAAAGGTGGCGGCCACCGCCAGGGTCTGGGCGGTATCGGAAATGTCTGCCATGTCGACGGTGATACCCCGCAGCGAGCCGGTCCCTCGAACCTCGGTCCAGTCCGGACCGCGCCGCACGTCGGCGCCCATCTTGGCCAGCGTGTCGACAAACCCAAGATCGCCCTGCACGGTGTTAGTGCCGAGACCTTCGATTCGTACCCGGCCGCCGGTGATCGCCGCTGCAGCAAAAAAGTAGGAGGCGGCTGATGCATCGGGCTCTAGTTCAACGTCGGCGGCACTGTAGTCGCCGTCGATGGTGAAGCGCTGACCGTCGTCGGTGGCAACGGCGGCCACCTCGACGCCGAACGATCCCATGGTGGCGATCGTCAGGTCGACGTATGGCTGGGAAACCATCGGCCCTTCGATTTCGATCGTGGTCGGGCCCGAGAATAGCGGGGCGCTGAGCAACAGCCCAGACAGAAACTGGCTTGAGATCGAAGACTCAACGGTTACTCGGTCCCCGGTCAAGGTGCGGCCGGCGATCGACAGCGGCAGTGCCTCACCGTCGACCTCGGCGCCGAGCTGACGGAGCGCCGTCAGCTGGGGGCCAAATGGCCGGGCCCGTAGCTGGGGGTCACCGTCGAGAAAAAACCGACCAGGCGTCGCAGCCAACACCGGTAGTAGGAACCGGCCGGTCGTGCCAGATTGGCGGACGTTCACCGCTAGGGGCGAGCCATGAGCTCCAGGTTCACTCCTAACAGCAGATTCACTCCTAACAGCACTGCGTATCGAGTCGCCCCAACCTTCGATCTCCACTCGCCGTTCGTCTTCGGAACGGGTCACCGTTGCTCCCAATACATGCAGCGCTTGCAGCATCGCTTCGGTGTCGTCGGCGAACAGCACCCGTTCGAGGCGAGAGCGCCCCGGAGCGAGGGCGGCGCAGATCAGGGCCCGATTGGTGTGACTCTTAGAACCAGGCACCGCGAGATCGATGTCCGGCGGGCGGGAGAATGGTTTGACCTCAACGGCAGATGGCACCATGACATGTTGCCAGAGCTGTTGCTCAGACGCGCCCAATATTGGCCAGCGATCGCGTAAGCCATCCGGGGTTTGCGGCCAGGGCGACCGATTCTGTCTGTTAGTCGACTGCGCTGATGTCGGCGCTATCGACGCCGTCAGCTGCGGATTCGACCACTGACTCAACAGAGGCTGCGGCACCGTTTGTCACTGAATCCACCGCTTCGAGAGGATCCACTGCTTCGACCGAATCGACCGCTTCAACCGGGTTCATAGTGTCGGCTGGACTGATCGTGTCGGCTGGATTGACCGTGTCGCCTGAATTCATCGTGTCGGCTGGACCGGTTAACAATTCGCCGGTGTCGGTACCGATGAGACCGTTTGCTGCGTGCATCGAGCCGGCGGCGCCGCGATCCTGCGCCTCGAGGGCAACCCGGATCTCTTTAAGGGCTTCGCGATACTGGCGAAGCTTCGCTTCACGGTCGGCGATGCGGCCGTGAGCCTGGGTGAGGTCCTGTTGAACCAGTTGCAGCTGTTCGAGGGCCTGGTCTCGTTCGCTAACCGCGCTGTCTCGCTCGAGTTCAGCGGCGTTGGCCGTCTCAACGAGACGATCGGGACTCTGAGAAACCAACTCATGGCGTAGCCGCCGGTTCGTTTCCTTATCTTCCGCCCGTTCCTGCCGCAGGTCGACGATCGAGGCGTCGTACCGCTGAATCTCCTCGGCCTGCCTGGCCTTAGCCCGGCGTCCCGAAAGGAACATGATGAGGGCCATCAAAACCACCGCAGCCGCAAAACCTGCGATAAGCCCGATCACTAGATCATCCACCAAGCACCTCCTCTACTGAACTGCCGCGCCGCCCGCTGGCAAACAATCAGGGCTCGTCATCCTACGCCCAGACGCCGCGAGACGCTCCTACTATGAAAGATAGCGCATCTTGGGTCGGCGGCGACAGGCAAGCTGACCTTCAGGTTCCAGTTTTTCTAGCTGGATTGCCCAGATGAGAGCGGCCGCACTGGGTGATAACACCTTGCCGTATACCCCGCCTCGGCTCGCCTATTGCCTGATAGCCGAGCCGTCTGATGGGTCAAAGAAGTGGAATCGGCCGCTATCGACCGCCAATTCTAGGGGCTGTCCGATTCTCGCCGTCGAGCGAGGGTTCAACCGAGCAACGTAGATGTAGTTCCCGGACTCGTCGGTGGCGGTGGCCACTGCGTCTTCACCTTCGAACTCTTGGTCCATAATTTCGAACGGCTCGACGGCCAGACCGAAGTGCACGATGATTTCGGAACCGAGAGCTTCGACCAGGGTCGCTGAGCTTCGCAGCCGGCGATCGCTCGGCGAATCGCTTGCCATGGCGGCATCGGTGAAGTCTTCGGGGCGTAGGCCGACGACGATCTCGCGGTCGATAAATCGCTCAAGCGCTGGCCGGTCGGCCATCACCGAAGCGGGAACCGAGACCGACTGATCGCCGAGCTGAGCGACAATCTCATCGCCGTTCCGGCTGAGGCGGCCACGCAACAGGTTCATCGAGGGCGAGCCGATGAATCCGGCAACGAATACATTGTCCGGGGAGTCATAAAGGTTCTGTGGCGAATCGACCTGCTGGAGCAGACCTCGCTTCAGCACCGCTACCCGATCACCCATGGTCATGGCCTCGACCTGGTCGTGAGTCACGTAGATGGTGGTGACACCGAGCTCGCGCTGCAGGCCAGCGATCTCGGCCCGCATCTGAACCCGCAGCTTGGCATCGAGGTTCGACAGCGGCTC
>JBOEHD010000007.1:0-10419 GCA_050633745.1 Acidimicrobiales bacterium | reverse complement strand
CTGGTTCATCGGCGGTGGCGCCAACGGCGGCTGGTTCAACTACGCCCCGAACAACGGCATTCCCTACTCGCCTTCGACCGGCATCGATTTCTGGAACATCGGCCTGCTGATCGTCGGTATCGGCTCACTTACCGGTTCGATCAACCTGATCACCACCGTGCTCAACATGCGGGCCCCGGGAATGAGCCTCATGAAGATGCCGGTCTTCGTCTGGATGACCCTGGTAACGCAGTTCCTACTGCTGTTCGCCATCCCGGTTCTCACCGTGGCTCAGGTCCTCCTAGCTTCCGACCGGCTCTTCGGCGCCAACTTCTTCAACGTCGAACAGGGCGCCGATCCGCTGCTTTGGCAGCACCTCTTCTGGGTGTTCGGTCACCCTGAGGTGTACCTGATGATCCTGCCGGCGTTCGGCATCGTCTCCGAGATCATTCCCACGTTCGCTCGCAAGCCGATCTTTGGCTACCCGTTCATGGTGTTCTCCGGTATTGCAATCGGCTTCATGGGCTGGGGCGTTTGGGCCCACCACATGTTCGTTTCGGGCATCGGCCCGCTGTCGGTTACCGCCTTCAGCGTTGCCACCATGTTCATTGCGGTTCCGACCGGTGTGAAGATCCTGAACTGGATGGCCACACTCTGGGGCGGCAAGCTCATCCTCAACACCGCCATGCTGTTCTCCATCGGCCTGGTCACCCAGTTCACCATCGGCGGGCTCTCCGGCGTGTCCCACGCTGTGGCCCCCTCCGACACCCAACAGACCGACACCTACTACATCGTGGCTCATTTCCACTATGTGCTCTTCGGTGGCGCTCTGTTCGGCTTCATGGCTGGCTTCTACTTCTGGTGGCCGAAAGCCTTCGGCTATGTGCTGGGCGAGAAGATGGGCAAGTGGAATTTCTGGCTGATGGTGGTCGGATTCAACCTGACCTTCGGCCCGATGCACATTCTCGGCCTCCAGGGCATGCCTCGCCGCATGCAGACCTACGACGAGGCCATGGGATTCGGCTTCTGGAACATGGTCGCCTCGTGGGGTTCATTCATCCTGGCCTTCGGTGTACTTCTCTTCCTCTGGAACGTGGTTAAGAGCCATCTAGCTTGGCGGGCCGCAGGTCGCCCCGACGTCGGCCCAGACCCATGGGACGGTCGGACCATCGAGTGGTCGATCCAGTCGCCCGCTCCTGGCCACAACTACGACGTCGACCCGGTGGTCACCTCGCTCGATGATTTCTGGCACCGCAAGTATCAGCCAGACGAGTCAGGCAAGCTTCGTCGGGTACACACCGGCGACGAGTTGGCACAGCCTGGCGATCCGACTGGCGTGCACCTTCCCGCCCCGTCGTATTGGCCAATTACGTTGGCCGCAGCCCTGCCGCTCGTCGGCTACGGACTCATCTTCAATCTCTGGATGGCCATCCCCGGCATCGTGCTCACGATGATCTCGCTTTGGGGTTGGGCTCTTGAACCTGCGGATGATCTTGATCCAAACGATGATCATCACGATCACGAACCCGAATTGGAGACTGTCTAGTGACGGACATAGCTGACGCTCCCAGCGCGGTGAGCGATCACGACGACCACGCCGACGACCACGGTCACGGCGGCGGACACTATTCGAGCCTTGGGCTCTCGAACATGAAGTTGGCCATGTGGCTCTTCCTCGGTTCGGAATGTCTACTGTTCGGTGCGTTGATCTCCAGTTACCTGCTCTCAAAGGCACGGTTCATCGCTGAGGTCATCGCTAACAATCCTCGGGTCGTCTCGACGATGCCGACCGAACTGATCCATGAGTTCCAGGAAGCAGGCTCAGTCGAGCCGATGTGGGACATCCCTTTCACATCTGCATCGTCCTTTGTGCTGCTGATGAGTTCGCTCACCATGGTCTTGGCTCACAAGGCCGTTGGCGAGGGCGAGTACCGCAATTCCCGAATCTGGCTAGCGGCAACGGCTCTACTCGGCTCGGTGTTTATCGCCGGTCAGGTCTATGAGTTCACCGCCTTCTACCGTGAAGGCCTTGAGTACAAGGCCAACCTGTTCGGCTCGGCGTTCTACACGCTGACCGGCTTCCACGGCGTGCACGTCACCGGCGGCATCATCATGTTGATGTCGCTCCTCGTGCTTTCATTCCGAGGCAAGCTCCGCCAGGACCGAGCCGAGACGGTTGAACTCGTCGGCTTGTATTGGCACTTCGTCGATGTCGTGTGGGTTCTCATCTTCACGATCGTTTACCTGATCCCGTAAGGACTGCTGATATGTCTGAAACAACAGTGGCCGAGACGGCCGACGCTCACGACGATCACGACCACCACCCATCAGAAAAGCAGTACTGGGTAGTCTTCGTCATCCTGGCCGTGTTCACCGCCGTAGAAGTCGCGTGGTCTTACATGGGTCTTGAAGGCGTGGCACTGGTTGCCCCGCTGATCATCATGATGGTGGTTAAGTTCCTGTTGGTGACCGGTGTCTTTATGCACCTGTACTTCGACATGAAGATCCTCAACGGCCGGCTATTCACCTGGGCCTTCTTTGGTGCCCTGGTGTTGGCCATGGGCGTGTACGCCGTCGTGTTGGCGGCATTTGAATTCCAGATCTAGAACCAGATCGGCGGTGCTGGGTTGACTCAACAGTCGATGATCGCAGTATCGGTCCCCTTTGAACTTCATCCTGAGGTCCTCGTCTTGGTCTTCGGCGTGCTGGCCCTCGGCTGGTACACCGCCAAGGTGGTGCAACCCAAGGCTGTAGCTGCGGGTTACGAACCAATTCGCCGCAGCCAGCGAATCTGGTTCGGGTTTGCTGTCTCCGCGATGTGGGCCGTCTCCTACTGGCCGGTACACGAGATCGCCGAGGAGCATCTGTACTTCGTGCACATGTTCCAGCACCTGTTCCTGTCGATGCTGATCCCCGCCATGTTCGTGCTGGCCACACCACGTTGGCTGTTCGAGCTGATCATTCAGCCGCAAACGAAGGTCTGGAAGTTCTTCCGAGCCGGCTCGAAGCCGCTGGTCGCCGGGTTGGTCTTCAACGCGCTCACCTTGCTGCTGCATTCGTCTGGGCTGGTGCAGCTGTCGTTCGATAGCGGTGCAGCCCACTTCGCACTGCACCTGATGGTGTTCACGTCCGGCCTGCTGATGTGGATGCCGGTCGTCGGCCCGGTCGAGGAATGGCGAATCAGCCCGCTCGGCAAATGCATCTATCTGTTCGCCATGTCGATCGTGCCAACCGTTCCAAGCGGCTGGCTGGTGTTCGCTGAAGAGGTTGTGTACCGCCACTACGACACTCCCGATCGCCTCTGGGGTATCGGTGTACTTACCGACCAGCAGGCCGCAGGAGTGGTCATGAAGCTGGTTGGCGGCTTCTTCCTATGGGGTGTGATCTTCATTATCTTCACCCGCTGGGCCCATAAGGAGCTAGCTCAGGACGAAACCGATCGGAACGATCGCCAACGTCTGCAGCGCGAAAGCCTCACCGCTAGTAGGTCCACAAGTTTGGGCGACACGATCGACTTGGCCGAATCGGGCTCCGATCGCAGTCCCGAACCCGGTAGCGCCGATGCCTCGGTTGGCGTTCTCACCTATGAGCAGGTCAGCCGCAGGTTCGAGCAGACCCCGCCGCCGAACGAAGATCGTTAGAGCCTGCTGCGATGGACCTGGCCAGAATGCGGCTGGAGTATGAAACCGCTGGCATCTCCGAGTCGAACTTCGCGGCCGACCCCTTCCAGCAGTTCAGCGAGTGGTTTGACGCCGCGGTGGCGGCCGAGGTGTATGAGCCGAACGCCATGGTGGTCTCGACCGTTGACCAGGACGGCCAGCCCTGGAGTCGGTACGTTCTTCTCAAGGGCGTGAGCGACGCAGGTTTTGATTTCTTCACCAACTATGAGAGCAACAAATCGGCGCAGATCGGTGACCGGCCGAGCGCCTCGATCACCTTCGGATGGCTGGAGCTACATCGCCAGGTGAACATCGCTGGCACCGTCGAGCGAGTTTCCGAGGCCGACTCCAACGCCTACTGGGCGGTGCGAACCCGGGGATCACAGCTCGGCGGCTGGGCATCGCCCCAGAGTCGTCCCATCGCCGGGCGTTCCGAGCTGACCGACCGCTACGAGGAAGTCGAGCAGCGGTTCGGTGACCAAGACGTACCTCGCCCTCCCCACTGGGGCGGCTGGCGGGTTGTGCCTCATACCGTGGAGTTCTGGCAAGGTCGCCAGAACCGGATGCACGACCGGCTCCGCTACGTGCGATCGGACCCCAACTCCTGGGACCTGATCCGACTCGCCCCCTGACCACAGCCCAAGGTAAGACTCTCCACGAACGGGCTAGAGGTTGGCCACCGCGGGGATCACTTCAGCACCGATCAACGACACATGGTCGAGATCCTGAAGGTCGAGTACCTGCAGATACATGCGCTCGATGCCCTGGTCGGCGAATGTGCCGAGACGGTCGACAACCTCTTCGATCGTGCCAGCTGCTCCGTCTCGTCGCAGATCGTCGGCTGGACGGCCGATTGCGGTAGCTCTTCGCTGGATCTCGGCGTCGCTGCCGCCGACGCAGACCGCCAGTGCCGCTGACTTGACCACCTCGGCCGGGTTGCGGCCGATCGATTCACAGGCGTCGTTGACCCGCTCGATCGCCGGTGCGATCTCTTCGAGCGGCGTGAACGGCAGGTTGAAGTCGGAGGCAAAGCGAGCGACCAACGCTGGCGTACGCTTCGGGCCACGACCGCCGATCACGATCGGTGGGCCCGGCTTCTGTACCGGCTTCGGTAGAGCGGGGGAGTCGACGAAGGTGTGGAATTTGCCGACGTGGCTGTAGGTTTCGCCCTCGGGGGTGGCCCACAAACCCCGGATCTGCTCCAGGTACTCCTCGTAGCGATCGAATCGTTCGCCAAGTGGCGGGAAGTCGATCCCGTACGCGGTGTGCTCGGCTTCATACCAGCCGGCACCAAAACCGAACTCGACTCGACCGCCGCTCATGGCGTCGACCTGGGCCACCGATATGGCAAGCGGCCCGGGTCGGTAGAAGGTGACCGGGCTGACGAGGGTGCCAAGACGAATCTTGCTGGTCTCCCTGGCCAAACCGGCCAGCGTGATCCAGGCGTGGGTCGGCCCGGGGAAACCGGACACGTCACCCATCTTCAAAAAGTGATCCGACCGGAAGAACGCACTGAATCCAGCGGCTTCGCTAGTTTGGGCTACGGCCAACAGGTCTTCGTACGTTGCACCCTGTTGGGGTTCGGTAAAGATGCGTAGTTCCACGGTCGTCACACTACCCGAAAGTGCTTTTAGGCACGTTGCCGTAGCTTTTCTTGACCTCCTATGTATTCGAACACCTCGAAGTCGCTCGGTATAGATAGAGACCTCATCACCTCCGTTAACTCCTCGGCGGTTGATGAGATGGTTGCCAGCTGGCTGTTCACTGACTCCCTAGACCGGCCAGCTGGCGGCCGCCCTTATCAGACCGTCGATTAGATGATTGACGTGAGGAAAGCGCCTGGCATCCTTCGTCCAGGCCGGCCAGTGGCGAGCCAGAGGAGAGAGCCCACGTACCCGGGGAGGCAACTCCAGTTGCACCCCGCCACCTGCAGGCAGGTTGCACGGATTGTTGGGATGCAGGCCTCGCAGCGCCTTGGGGATCTGCTCGATGTCGTCGATGGTCTGGTACGCCGGAATCTCGGCCCGAACATGGTGAGCGACGTGAGCCGCCAACTCCCGGTTCTGACCGCCGCAGAGCAGGCTGGTGAAGTGCCCCCGTCGCCCATACCCGTGAATGGCCACAACGACGTCGCAATGTTCGATGAACGCCTTCAGGGCCGGCGACTCGTCAGGCGAGACCAGAGCCGACGGGATGTGGTGGCGCATGCCTGGCGGCTGCAGCACCCCATAGAACGACGAACCGGACCGTGCTGCGGCCTCCGAAGCGATTTGCTCGGTCACCCGCTCGAGGTTCCCGCCATGAAATGCGCAGAATCCGAAGCGACTTCGCAGGTCGGAAACCTCGACCACCCCTGGTTTGGCCAACAGCTCCGAGAAGGTGATTGGCTCTCTGCTCACTTCTTGCACGGTTCTTAGAGTGGCAGAAAAAGTGGGTGTTGCGACAAATCAGTCGATATCAATCCGCTAACCCAGTATCTGGTTGGCTCGATAGCCGGTTTGGCTAGGAGTCGGCGAGCGCCGGGTCGCGGAGCGTTGGTGACTGATTGCGGCGGGCTAGGAATCCGGCGGCCGCCAGTCCGACGTTGAGAACCAGGAAGATCCAGCCCAGGAGTGAGGTGCGGCCCATCGTGAAGCCCAAGACCGAGATGTCAGCGCCCATCCAGCCGGCCATCGATGCCTGCCATCCTTCGGCGGTGGTGACGATCGAATTGATCCATGGCGTCGGCTGGCTATCGAAGTCGAGGACCTGTTCTGACCAGATGCCGTACAGGGCAACATAGATGCCGACCACGATCAGGATCCCGGCCGAGAACAGATTGATCTTCGGTAGCAGCTGACGGAATCGGTTGACGATGCCCTTCTTGCCAAAGCCCACAGCGAGGGTCAACACGGTCGCCAGCAGGCCCATGCCGACGGCATAGGAAAGAAACGACCCGAATCGTTCGGCGAACGAGGCGCCGCTGGCCGAGTTGCCGATCGCTCCGAGAAAGATGCCGATGGTGCAGCTCAGCGAGGCGACAGCGTAGGACACTCCGAAGACGAACATGCTGCTCACCGAGCCGCTGCCCCCGCCCTTGTTGAGCTTGGGGATCTTAACCAGCGGCTGGAAGCCGGCGAACATGGCGATGCCGAGGAAGACCAAACCAACACCGACCACAACGGTGATGCGGGGCAGCCAGCCCGACTCTTGTAGTCCGGTAATCGTGCCCGCCAGAAACAGGCCAAGCACACCGAACACCACCAGGAAGCCGGCCGACATCGAGAGGCCGACGACCTGAGCCCGGTTGAGAGCAACGATCGAGGACTTCTTTGCCTCTTCTCCGTCGTCGAGGCCGAGGAAGAAGCCGAGATAGGCCGGTAGGAGAGCGAAGCCACACGGATTGATCAGTGCCACCATGCCGAGCGTGAACGCTCTGAGGTCTAAGAGATCGCCCACTGCTATGCCGCCTTATCCAGATTTACTTCGATGAGTTCTTGCAACTTCTCTTCGTTGAGAATGCCGGTCCAGACCTGGAGCAGCTCGCCGTCCGGTGAGATGAATGCGGTGGCCGGCGTTCCCTTGGCTTCGATGGCAGTCCATATTTCAGTGTTGGGCTGAAAGACCGTCTCAAAGGTAATGTCGGTTTCTTCGACGAACGTGCGCCAGGTGACCTCGTCGAGGTCATGGTTGACACCGACGAACCGAACCCGGTCGCCGTTGGCCAGGTGAACGGCCTCAAAGTCCGGCAGTTCCGCTCGACAGGGGGCACACCAGGAGGCAAAGAAGTTCACCACGAGAGTGTCACCCTGGTAGTCGGCCAGGGTTGCTGTTTCGCCATCGGCGGTAAGGAAGGCCAGTGCGGCGAACTCTTCAACATCTGAAGGGCCGTCGCTACCGGTGCTGAACACCGCTAGAAGCAGCACCAGTGCCAGCCCGGCGGCGGCTACTGCGCCGACCAGCGACTTGGCCGAGAACTTGCCACCTGAAGTGGCCTCTGACGCAGCGTCAGAGATGGATTCGGACTCCGCTCCCGAGTCACTGTTCGATTGGCCACCGGTTGGTGCTTCCATCACTACTCCTAAGAGTCCTGCGCCGCAGCTTCGTGCGGCCGTATGTCCGCATTTTAGAACAACGTGATGTGTGAACCGGTAGCGCCCCCCTGTCCATTCCCCAAGCGGTGACAAAATCCCCCCCTAGGTCAAACGGTTCAGGGGTCGACAGCGGTCGAAAAGCCAAAGCATCCCGGGCTCGAATATTCCGTTGCCCGGGACGTTGGTTCGATTGCTCGAATGAATTTGTACTTTTTGTCGGTGATAGGCCCTGCAGCACGTGGCGCCCGTCGGCGAGTCTGCGGTCTATCAGGGATGCTCACCGCCCTCTAGGCGATCAGCTTCTGAAGGTGTGCAGGCACCGGGACTACCGGCAGCTGATCTTCCGGCCGGGCCACCTTTGGTGGCCGACCCCGACGACGCTTCTGAGCCAACACCCGCCCGTTCGAGAACAGCTGTCCGCCCCAGACGCCGCACGGCTCGCCTCGGGAGAGTGCTCCCTCGAGGCATGGTGCGATCACCGGGCAATCGGCGCAGATCCGCTTGGCAGCAGCGATTTCACCCAGCTCCTCGGAGAAGAACAGATCGGCTGACCCCTTTGTCGACCGGCAGGCGGCCAAGAGTTCCCAATCGGTTTCGGTTTCGCCGTAGCCGTTGTAATCAATCTCGCTGAATGCCTGATCGAGTCCGGTGATGTCGTTAGCGGAATCGATCGTTGTGGTGCCGATCTCGACTGCGGTCGAGATGCTGAAGCTGATCTGTTCTGATTCGAGTGACTGGATTTCGTTCCACTCTTCGATGACGGTCATTGTTGTTCCCTCTTGATTTGCCTGCGGGCTTCTCTCCGGGAATCTCACTTCCCGGGGTTCGAGTTGGTTGTGCAGGCGTTTCGTACTGGTGCTGGTGTTAGGTCTTCATGTTGAGTTGGCGGTTTCCTTTCCGCTGCGAGCCGGGATCTTTCGACCGAGGCGCAAAAGCAAGAAAGCCGCTTGGAGCAGTTGCTCCCAGCGGCTTGGTCGGTGTTGCGATTTTTGAGTGTTAACTCAGGTCGCAACCTTCGAGCGCTGGGAGTGGCGGGTCTTGGTCTTCGGGCAGTACGCCCAAAAGGAGCCGCTAACTGGGGAGGCATGCATACGCACGGCAGCATGGGCGTGAACACCGGAAATCTCGGTATTGCCCTGCAGGCGCGATTGAACGGCTGCCGGAGCATCTACGAGTGTGGTCTTGGAAATCATCATCATTCATGCTCCTTTCCGGTTGTTACCGGGGCAACTTCTATGCATTCTCTGGGCGTTTCCCAAACGAATCTTACGCAGTTCACCTTAGCAAGGCCGACCGCAGAGGGGTAGGCGCTCGCAAGAGGAACCATGCACACCGAACTATGAATCGGCAGGCTTGTCAATCGAATTAAATCCGGTACGGTCAGATTGTGCCGGAAATCGCCAAACCAGCTGTCGAATTCCAGGTCGGGGCGGGTGTTCAATCTGATGTTCGATTCGATGCCGAATCGGTGGTCGAACCGCTGCCGTCGATGCTCCCCGAGGGGCGCCACTTCCGCGGCGAGCGTAAGGTCCGCCTAGGCGATGTCGGCCAGGCCGGTCGCCTGCGATTTGATGCGCTAACCCGCTATACGCAGGACGTTTCAGACGATGACACCACCGATGCCGGGCTGCCGGAGAACCCCGGCTGGGTTGTGCGATCGACCGTGGTCGATCAACTGAGCGCCGCATCGCTGGGGGAGCGGTTGTCGTTTACCACCTTCTGTTCCGGCCTTGGGAAACGTTGGGCCGAACGGCGGTTATCGATTCATGGCGATCGTGGCGCTCACTATGAAGTGGCCACGATTTGGGTCTGTGTCGATCCGGTTACCGGGCAGCCTCATGCCCTCACAGACGAGTTCCTCCAGCTTTACGGTGCGGCGGCCGGCGGGCGGAAGGTGTCGGCCCGGCTCAAGAACCCCCGCCTGGCCGATCAGGAACCGACCGGTGTCAGCGTTGCAGATTGGCAGCTGAGAGCTGCCGACTACGACGTCTACGGACACGTGAACAACGCCGCATACTGGGCGCTGTTGGAACAATGGACCCCGGAGTCGGTATTGGCTAACCCGCTGCGAGCTCGGCTGGAATACGGCGCCGGGCTCGCCCCTGCCGATTCGGTCCTTACGGCCCGCACACTGAGCCACTCAGGGCTACAGCTGTGGTGGTTGGAGAGTGGCGAGCATGCCGCAAACGGGACTGCCGGCAGAAGTCCTAGCGAGCTTTTGCAGGGCGGCTCTGTGGCCAGCGTATTGATGACGCCGTTGGCCGTCAGCCCCTATTAGGCGGTCGTTGAGCCGTCTTCGGTTGCTGTGCCGTCTTCGGTGGTTTCGCCGATGAACACCGACTGGCGGTAGTAGCGCAGCTCATTGATGCTCTCGGTGACGTCGTCGAGCGCTCGGTGGCCAACGTCTTTCTTGGGAGCCGATGTCAACACCGCGGGATACCAGCGTCGAGCTAGTTCCTTAATGGTTGAGACGTCGATCGAGCGGTAGTGCAGGAAGTCTTCGATCTCGGGCATATGCACCGCCAGGAAACGGCGGTCCATGCCGATCGAGTTGCCGCATAGCGGCACCGACCTCGGCTTGGGGATGTGCGCCTTCAGAAAGTCGAGGGTCTCTGCCGCTGCCTGTTCATGGGTGATGGTCGAGGCCCGGATCTGGTCGAGGAGACCAGACTTCGTGTGCATGTCGATAACGACCTGATCCATGTGGG
>JBOEHD010000006.1:0-23134 GCA_050633745.1 Acidimicrobiales bacterium | reverse complement strand
GCACGGCTGATCGCTACGTTCCATATGTCTCAGCCCCCGGTCAAAGGCCAGGCGGCCGCAGGGGCCGGATCTGAAGCTCTGCGCAGGAACTGGGATGACCACTTTCGGGTGCTGGAACCGCTGGCGGGCCCTGTCATACCGGAGAACGAGTTTCGCCTGGTCCAGAGTCTCGTCGAACGGTACATCGACGGTCGTGAGGCCCTGTTCGCCGAACGCATCGCCGATGGCTGGGTTCGAGATGGGCACGGCGACTTGCGCTGCGAACATGTCTTTTGCCTCGACGACGGCCCACGGCTGATCGACTGCTTGGCCTTCCGAGATGACTATCGAATCGTCGACGTTCTGAACGACGTGGCATTTCTTGCCATGGACCTGCATCGGTTGTCCGGCCCGCAGGCCGCGATGTCGTTGGTCAAGCACTACGACGAGTTCAGTAACGAACGACACCCGCCGAGCCTGGCCCATCACTATGTGGCCTACCGGGCCTATGTGAGGGCCAAGGTCGCCGCTATCCGGTTCGCTCAGAACCAAGGTGAGGCTGAGATAGTGGCTGAAGTGCTTACCTTCCACAAGCTCGCTCTGCAGCACCTGCTCGTCGGCCAGCCTCGGCTGGTCCTTGTTGGTGGCGGGGCAGGAGTTGGCAAGAGCACGGTGGCCGATGGGCTGGCCACACGAATGTCCGCAACATGGCTTCGAGCCGACGAGATCCGCAAAGCCATGGCCGGTCTGCCTGCCGACGAGCACAGCTTCGCCGGGTTCGAGTCTGGGATTTACACCCCGGAGTTCAGCGACCGGGTCTACGAGGAACTGCTACGGCAGGCCGAACTGCTACTCGATCGGGGTGAAAGTGTGGTGCTTGACGCCACCTGGTCGTCGCAGGCCAGAAGGGAACTGGCTCGCCAGCTCGCTCAACGCACATCGAGCGAGCTCACCGAACTCAAATGTGTAGCTCCGCCAGCGGTGGCACGCGAACGTATCGCCAGCCGCATGGCCTCGCTGCACAATCCGTCTGACGCCACCCCGGAAATCGCCGACCGGTTGAACGCCAGCAGCGATGAATGGCCGGAGGCGACCGACGTCAGCACCAACCAACCGGTAGCGCGCTCGATCGAGGAGGCGTACTGTCGTGTGATGGCAGGCCAACCCGAATCAGCGAATACGCCCACGCCGATACAGATAGAACCGTTCACCCTGGTTCAGGAGACGATCGGTCTCTTTCTCGCCAGAGTGTCAACCGGAGCTTTCGTCTCCGCACCCGATCGACCGGCAGGGAGAGAACAATGACTCATAAGGAAGAGACGTCTCAGAAGGAAACCTACAAGAAGGACATTGGAGTATTTCTGCTCGACGACCACGAGGTGGTGCGACGCGGTGTTGCCGATCTGATCAGCCGTGAACCCGATCTCACCGTCGTTGGCGAGGCGGGTACCGCTGCTGGCGCTCTCGAGGCCATCGTGGCCTGCAATCCCGACGTCGCGGTGCTCGACGTCCGGCTTGGCGACGGCGACGGGATCGAGGTGTGTCGCGATGTCCGGTCGGAATTCCCCGGCGTTGCCTGTCTGATGCTCTCTTCATTCTCCGATGATCAAGCGTTCATCGACGCGGCGATGGCCGGAGCGGCCGGCTATGTGCTCAAGCAGATCACCAGCAACGAGTTGATCGAGTCGATCCGTAAGGTCGCAGCAGGCGCCCAGCTGCTCGACAAGGCCGAAGTCCGGCTGCGCATGCAACGCCTGCGTCAGAGCGAGGACGGCGTGATGCTTTCGCTCACTCCACAGGAGCAGCGCATTTTTGAACTGATCGGCGAAGGCCGCTCGAACCGTCAGATCGCAGACGAAATGTATCTGGCTGAAAAAACGGTCAAGAACTACATCTCGAACCTCTTCGTGAAGCTCGGTATCACCCGTCGAACACAGGCCGCAGCCATGGCAGCCAGACTCGACGAACGACAGAAGCGGCGCTTTGACTGAGCCAGCGTGGCTGAGTCTGCGCGGTGACCTGGCCTTAACGGTCGACGTGATCGGGTCGGATAGGTACTTGCCACTCGATCCGGGTGCCGCCTCCCGGGCCCGGTCCGGTGTGAAACCGACCGTCCAGCTCGGCAGCTCGTTGCCGCATGTTCTTCAATCCGTGACCGGTCAGCCCGGCCTCGGTCGCCTCGCCAGCAGCTGTGCGCTGGGCCGACCTCGTTTCTGCCGCTGAGCCGACCCCGTTGTCGGTAACGCTGACGACCAACATCTCGTCTTCGATCTCCAAAGAGACCTTGGTCGCGCTTGCTCTGGCGTGTTTGATCACGTTCGAGAGGCCCTCGTTGACCACCTGGATCGCTTCATGCCTGATGAACTCCGGCAGGTCTTCCGGCATCGGCCCGACCTCGACCACCGGCATAAAACCTAGAGCTTCCTCTTTTTCGGCGGCCACTGCGGCGATGACCTGGCTCAGCGAGATGCCGAGCGGCATGGTGTGAAGCCCGAAGATCGCCTCGCGGAGTTGGTGGATCGCCGCGTCGATGTCTTGCACCGCGACCTCGACTCGGCTGCGAGCCTCATGGTCGGTGATCGATGCCATCACCGACTGCAGGCCGATCCCGGTGGCGAACAGCTGTTGAATAACGGTGTCGTGGAGGTCTCTGGCGATCCGCTCCCGGTCGTGGAACAGGGTGAGCTGGTCGGTCGCCGAACGCAGCGCTAGCTCGCTCTGCATTCTGGCGACCGCGTAGCGGATCGATCGGCTGATGGTCTCGGGTCGTGCCGACTGTTTACTGAGGTAGTCCTGGGCTCCCTGCTGAACCGCGGCGAATGCCGTCGCCGGGTCATCCAGGCCGGTTAGAACCACAATCGGGCAGTCGGGAAAGGTGGCGGTCAACCAGCCGAGCGAGGCCAAACCCTCGGAGTCCGGTAGCGATAGGTCGAGAAGCACACAGTCGTACGCCGAGCGCTCAAGCAGCTCGGTTGCCGACGCCAGATCATCGGCCCGGGTGACTATGAACTCGGCATCAGCGTTGGTGCTAAGGCCCTTGATCATCGTTCTGGCGTCGAGTTCGTTGTCCTCGATCAGCAGAACCGCATAGCTGGCCGCGGTCATCATCCTGACGGCAGCCGAGCGATCGAGAACCAGAACTGGTTGATCCCGGCGATCACATCTGTCCAGCCATCGAGTTCGGCTGGCTTTGTGATGTAGGCGTTCGCTCCGTGCTGGTATGCCCGGGTCACGTCGTCTTCCTCCGACGAGGTGCTCAGCACGACCACTGGAATCGTCTGCAGCTCGGGGTCGGCCTGCATCTCGGCCAACACCGAATGGCCGTCCTTGCCCGGCAGGTTCAGATCGAGCAGGACCAGCGCAGGCATGGGTTGTTGGCGGTCACCATTGCGCAGGTAATCGAGGGCAGCTTGGCCGTCGCCAACTACGTGGATGTAGTCGGCCATGGCCAGCTTGCGAGCCGCATTAAACGTGGCTCTGGCATCCAGCGAATTGTCTTCGACTAACAGAATGCCGCTCGGTGGTTGACTCTGGTCAGTCATCGCTATCAACACCATCGGCCAGGTCGGTCCTCGGAAGGGTGAACGAGAAGACGCTGCCCCCCTCGGGGCCGGTTGTGACCCAGATCTCGCCGCCATGGCGTTCGATAATGCGCTGACAGATGGCCAGCCCAAGACCCATGCCCTCGTACTCAGGGTGAGCTCGTCTGAACAACTCGAACACCCGACGATGCTGCTCAGGGTCGATACCGATCCCGTTGTCACCCACCGACACGACCCAGCGATCGTCTTCGGGTTCGGCGGTCACCGTGACCTTCAACGGCCGATCGGTGCTTCGGTACTTAACCGCGTTTTCCAGCAGATTCTGTAGCAGTTGGCGGAGCTGGGTTTCGTCGCCCAGGACGGTTGGGAGCGGTGACGATGCAACGTCGATGGCGATATCGGAGTCGGTCGCCTTCATTTGGCGAACGAGGTCTCCGGCCAGTTGGTTCAGGTCGACAGGGTCGCTCGATGGTCGCCCGCTGCGGTCGAGACGGGAGTATGCGAGAAGACCCTGAACCAACTGCTCCATCTTCAGCGCCGCGGCCACCGTCAGGTCGCGTAGCTCTTCGGCTTCGGAGTCCAGCGATTGGCCCAGAGTTTCGCGAAGGTGCTCGTCGAACAGTTGCAGACCCTGACGTACGTTGCGGAGCGGTGTTTGTAGGTCGTGCGATGCGATGTAAGCGAACTGTTCGAGGTCGCGGTTGGATCGGGCCAGTTCGGCCATCGATGCCTCAAGTTCGGCGGTGCGTTGCACGACCCGCTCTTCTAACTCTTCCTTAGCTCGGACCAGTTCGTCTTCGGCCTGACGGCGGTGGGTCAGGTCGTGGATGATGCCGGTGAACCACGACCGGTCGCCCAATCGGATCTCGCTGACCGCGAGAGCGATTGGGAAAACCTCCCCGCCGGCCTTTTGGGCTTCAACTTCGCGGCCGATGCCGATGATTCGACGTTCGCCGGTCTCCCGGTAGCGCTGCAAATATCCGTCGTGTTCGCTGCGGTACGGCTCGGCCATCAGCATGTTGACGTTCTTACCGACCAGATAAGCCCCCGAATACCCGAACAGGCGGTCGGTTGCTGCGTTGGCCCGCAGGATCGTCCCGTCGTCCTCGATCACGATGATCGGGTCCACTGCAGTACGAAGAACGGCTTCCCACAGTTCCTCGTGTTGGGCCTGGCCAAGATTGGCGTCTTCATCGTCGCTCACTCTCTGAGACTGCCTCGGATGAGGCTGTATGACAACCGCGAGCCGCAGTCCGAGCCAGAACCTGAATGCGAGCGAAGGGTTAAACCAATGGTGCGCCTGCTTTCCACGACCGGACAGGGTCGAAGGTCATTAGGCGTTCTCAGGCCGCTGACAGCGGGTCTTTACCGCTAGATAGAGCTGGCGGCGACCAGCAGAATGGCCAATGAAGCCAGCTGTTGCACGGCCCCCAGCACGTCGCCGGTCACCCCACCGATCTTGCGGATGGCCAGTATCACTACGGCTAGGGCGGTAACTATTGCCAGGGCCACCGCGGCGATGACGGTCCAGGTATCGGCGAAGACCAGGGCGCTAACCGCCAGACCGACCAACACCGCTGCTGCTGCCCCAAGCGGGGATAGCTCGGCGGCGTAGCTTGCGCCCATGCCGCCTCCATCGCTCGTTTTCGCCGTCGGAGCCCGGAACATGACCGCAACGGCGATGGCACGGCTAAGAGCATGGGCGGCGATCACCGCTCTGAAACCCTGGCTGGAGTCGATGCTGGCCAGCACCGATATTTCGGTTGCGAAGGCCAAGATCAGAGCCGAGGTTCCGTAGGTGCCGAGTCGTGAGTCCTTCATGATGGCCAGTCGCTGTTCGACGTCCCAGCCGCCACCGAAGGCATCGGCCATGTCGGCCAAACCGTCGTGGTGGAAGGCACCGGTGATCAACGCTGCCGCCGCCACCGCTAGGACCGCGGCGGGAAGCGGTGGGAGGATCTGTCTGGCGCCGACGAGTACCGCTCCCTGAGCCACGCCAATTGCCACACCGACGATCGGGAACCAGGGTGCAGCGGCGGCCATCACCGGGTTGGGAGTATTGATCGGAACCCGGGTCAGGAAGCTAGCGGCGGTACGCAGCCCGTTGAGGTTCATTGCGGTGGTTGCGGCGATTGGCTGTCGCTGTCGCCCTCGAACCATTCGGTGAAGGTCGGAACTTCGTTCACTAGTGCGCAAGCCATCCGCACGAGAGGAAGGGCAGCCATAGCCCCGGATGCCTCACCGAGTCGGAAGTCGAGCCGCAGCAGCGGCTGCAAGCCGAGCGCGTCCAACACCAAACCGTGACCGGGCTCGGCCGAACAGTGGCCTGCTCGTACGTTGGCGGTGAGTTCAGGATCGAGCCGGTTCAAAGCCAACAGCGCAGCCGAAGCGACGTAACCATCGAGTAGTAGCGGGCATGACTGTTCTCTGGCTTGGTAAGCGGCCCCGGCCATCGCCACCAACTCGGTGCCACCGAGTTCACGAAGTGCGGCCATGGGGTCCAGTGCCAGATTGTTCTCAGGGTGGTGCGTTTTGTCGTTGAGCGAGGCCCATCGGGCGACCGCTTGATCGACAGCGTGCACCTTTGTCAGCCGAGTCTCCGGGTCGATACCGGTGCCGGAGCCGACCATGTCCGTCGCAGGCCGCGACAGTAGCGCGCTGCATACCGCGGCGGCTGCGGTGGTGTTGCCGATGCCCATTTCGCCGACGATCAACAGGTCTGTGTCGAGCTCGCGTACCGCGGCCCGACCGGCCTCGAAACACCGGTCGAATCGTTCCTGGTCCATCGCTGGCTCATGACGGATATTGCCGGTCGGTAAGCCGACGCCGACGTCGACCGCTCGAACCTGTGCTCCAACCGAACGAGCCATGGCAGAGATCGATGCGCGGTCCTGATTGAATGCCGCCAGCATGGCCCCGGTGACCTCGGTGGGGTATGCGCTGACACCGTCGGCCGCGACCCCATGGTCACCAGCGAAGACAACAGCGACCGGACGTTCCACCGTTGGCGTGGCGGTTCGCTGCCATCCGGCCAGCCACACCGCCAGCTCATCTAGTCGAGCCAGTGCCCCAGCCGGCCGCAAAATGTCGGCGACCCGGGCTTCGACCGCGGCGATACTGGCCGAGCACGGCTCCGGCAGCTCTGCGGCCATCAGGACTGCGTGTCCTGGGCGTTCTGGGTGCCTTGTGTACGGAGTGGCTCGAAGCTCCACGAAACCGGTTCGAGTGGTAGTGCCCGACCGGCAACGATGAGCAGCGCAGTCGTGGCCGCTTCGGCCATAACTCGGTTGGCGGTGCCGAGCTGGTCTCGGTAGCTCCGCCCCAGTGCGGTCTCGGGATGTATGCCCATGCCGACCTCGTTTGAGACCACAATCGACGGGCCGGCTCGCTGGGCTAGGGCTTTGCTCAAGGCGGCGATGTGCTGATCGATTGGCTTCTCGGCAAACAACAGGTTCGAAACCAGGAGCGTCAGGCAATCCAGAATCAGGAGTGGCTCTGATGAAAGTTCGGCCAGGTCGTCAGCGCCGAAACAGGACTGTTCAATCGTTTCCCATTCCGTTGGCCGGTCGAGCCGGTGGCGATCGATCCTGGCCGTCATGTCGGCATCGAGTGGCTCGGCGGTGGCGACGAACAGCACGGTTCTTTTGCTGGCCGCTGACTCGGACCAGGACTGGCCGAGCTTGACCGAAAGATCGCTCTTGCCGCTTCGTGCGCCGCCGAGCAGCAGAGTGAGGCCTTCTCCGATATGCATCATTTGATCTGAGAGCTGAGGAGCTGGGAGGTGACCGGGCGCTTAGGCCGGGTTCCGGCGGGTGAACACCGGACGAGACTCAGACGATCGATCCGGGTTGTATGCGTAACCCATGCCGTCGAAGTCCTCGAATTCGGAGACCTTCTTCACTCGATTGGTGATGATCCACGACGTCATCGCGCCGCGGGCTTTCTTGGCGAAGAAGCTGACGGTTTTGAAATCACCGTTGCCCTTGGCGTCGAGGAACGCCGGCGAGACCACCGGGAAGTCGAGACCTGCGGGCCTGACCGCCTTGAAGTACTCGTTTGAGGCCAGGTTGACCAGGACCTTCTCGCCGGGGCTGGCGGCCATGGATTTGTTCAGCTCGTCTGTGATGCGGTCACCCCAGAAGGCGTAGAGATCTTTGCCCCGGGGATTCTTAACCTTGCTTCCCATCTCCAACCGGTACGGCATCATCAGGTCGAGCGGGCGGAGCAGACCATAGAGCCCGGACAGAATTCGCAGGGTCTTCTGGGCGTGGGTGAAGTCGCGTTGGTTGAGCGACTTGGCATCGAGCCCGATGTAGACGTCGCCGTCGAAAGCTAGCAACGCCTGACGGGCCGTCTCCGGGGTGAACGGGCGCTCCCAATTTTGGAAACGCTCGAAGTTGAGCTCGGCCAGCTGGGGCGAGATGCCCATGAGCTTGGCGATCTTGTTCGGCGACTGCTTGGCCATGATCTCCACCAGCTCGGCCGATTGGTCGAGCATGGTTGCTTCCGACACCTTGTCGGTCGCTAGAGGTGACTCGTAGTCGAGGGACTTGGCGGGTGAAAGAACGATCAGCACCCAACCAGTTTTACTCCATTGACGGCCAAACGCGCCCTCCGAGCCGGAAACTCCCCGGTACCCGGCACTCTTGAACGGCTTTAGGCGGTGAGCAGCAGCCAGAGTCCGAGCGAGCTGTACGCCACCATCACGAACAGCATGGCGAACTGGCTTTGTAGCGACTTGCCAGGGGGGAAGATCTCAATCGCTCGATCGTGGGCCACAACAACCGCCCCGATATGGCCGAAGAGGATCGCCGCCACCTGGACCCATGACACCGCAGTCGGATCGATACGCCAGATAAGCCCATCGGCCCCACCGAACAGGTCCCAGCCGTTGCCGAACGGGTCGGACAGCCGGAATACGAACGACTGGCTCTCGTCGGAGAACAGTTGAAAATAGTGGGCGATGGCGTAGCCGAAGGCGATCGGCACCAGCGACGGGGCGAACTGTTGCCACGCCTCGTTGAAGTCGATTCCGGTCACCCGATTGGTCCACCAGATGCCGATGTAATACAGCAGGGTCACCAGGGTTATCGAAACGATCAGGCCGCCGAGTTCGGCCCAGGCCAGACTCCAACCGAACAGGTCGCCAAAGACTGTTCGGCCCAGTTCGCTTTCGCTGAAACCGTCGAACGAGGTGCCGCCGATGGCGATGAGGATCAACATCACCGAGCCGGAACGAACCGGCATGGTGGCTAGCCCGGACATCGGCGCCCGTAGTCGCAGGTCGCCGCCGGAAACGTACAGCGGAGCGATGGCCCCGACCTTGGCAAAAAAAACGGTGAACGGTTCGTGGGCCACAACCCAGCGCCAGCCCCACAGGAAACCGAAGACGATGGTTACCAGCGCATGCACGCCTAGCAGCCATCCGAGCGCCCTCGGATCGGCTCCGCTCGGGTGCGACAACTCGTAGAAAAGGAAGATCAGCATGCCCAGCGCGGCAGGCCAGTGGCCCCAGTTCGTCGGTCCTTCGGCGGGTAGTCGGCCGAGCAGTTTTGCCACCGCTTCGGCCCCTCTGGCCAAGGTGGCGATGGGGTTTATCGCTCCCCAGATGTCGCCGATGAGTCCGCCGATCAGCTGGGCTCCGACCCACACCACTACGTAGAACGTGACCGGCAGGATGTTGCGATCCCTAGCGTCGATGCCGAAGAACGCGGCATAGAGACAGACCAGGTAGAGCACAAAGGCCGCCACGGAACCGACGACGTGCAGCACCTGAATCACTCGGTAGTCGGCCAGCTTGCGACCGACCGAGGCCCGCGTCAGACGCGGCTCGGTCCACAGCACACCGAGGGCCACAAACGAGACCACCAGCGCCAGGACCATGCCCCAGGCGAAGAGATAGAGGGGGAGAGGAAGGTCTCCTCGCTCGCCGATACCGTGGGCCAACATCGTTTAGCTGACCTGAATTTCGAACAGGAACCGACCGGAACTTTCGAGCTCAACCTCGAAGGTGCCCGGGCTATCGGCCAGGAATGCGATATCAGCTGTCTTTGATGGTCCAACGTCGATCAGCAGATCGTATCCGTGAACGTGTAGCTGCTCGACGGTGTCGGACTCGAACGTCAGCCCCACCGTCGACCCGGTTTCGACCTTGACCCGGCGATCTTCAACGTTCAGATCGCCATCGAAGAAGCTGGCGCTGACCACAACGTCGGCGTCGGCCGCAGCGATCGACAGCAGCTCGCCGGTGCCTGCGTGGCCATGGGCATGCCCATCGTCGGTCCCGTCTGCCATTTCCCCGTCCGCTGTATCCCCGTCTGACATGTCACTAGCCATGTCGGAGCCGTCGGCCTCGTCGACCTCGAGGGTGAACGTCGCTGACACGGCATCGCCGTTGGCATCGGCGTAACCGACGTGAGCGTTGGTCGCGGCGCTGACCTCGATCTCGTGGCTACCGGCTGCGAGAGCCGGGATATGCCACCAGGAGCCGTAAAGCCGGGTGACCTTTACGCCATCGATCGACAGGTGCAGGTGCCCCTCGCCATCGACGGGGTCTAGCCCGGCCGACTCGGGAGCGAACACCATGTTTGCCACGTCGGCGTGAAGGTTCCAGCCCGACTTCGGATCCTTGGTAACGGTCAGTTCGATCGACGGCGGGTTGGCCGATGCGAACAGTTCGGAATCATGACCATGGCCAGAAGAGACGGAAGGGTCCGACTCAGGAACGGTGATGGTTGTCATGGCCCGGATCGGCGCGCCATCGACGGCATAGGCCGAGTGGTTGTTTGCACTCACCTCGACCATGACTTCGTGATCGCCAGGCTCCAGACCCTGCAGAACGATGGCCTGGTTATAGAACCGCATCTGCCGCTCGCCATCGACGTAGAGGTGCAGATGCCCCTCGCCGTCGACCGGATCGGTACTGGCGTTTTCCGGGGTGATGGTGAAATCGCTCAGCTCAATAAAAACGTTGTGGCCCGACACGGTGTCGGCCACCGCGCTGACGGTGATGTCGGGAACGGCCATGCCTGCCGGCACATCGATGGCTGAGCCGTGGTCGTGGCCACCATGCTCCATCTCGCTCATCTCACCGTCTGAGCTGGCGGTGTCGTCGGTGCTTTCGCTGCCTTCAGAGCCGGCTTGGGAGCCTTCGGTGTCGGTTGTGGTATCGCCGCAGGCTGCAAGGAAAAGCAGCATGGCGAACAGGGCGGCCAGGGACGGCCGCAAGTGGGTCTTCATTTGGGAATCCTTCCTCAGGGATGCCTCGCCGGGCGGCATGTTGCCAGCCGGGTCGAGGGTCGTGCTTCGAACTTGGTTCCAGCAAACCAGACGCAAAGACTGCGCTGGCTCGCCGGTGTTTATGTCGGTTGCGAAGCTATGAGGGTGGTGCCCGAGGCCGCGAACGAGAACCCGCACGACCCTGGTTGGAACGCACCGGAATCGGGATCAGTCTGGTTTTCGGCGGCATGCCGAACGGCGGCCGACCAAAGAACTTGGCGGCCAGCTCGGTCACCCCGATAAGAACTCGGGAGATAACCCAGCCGATGACCGGTCCAAGAAGTACACCGGCGACGATGGCCGGATGAATCGCCAGCTCAAGCAGCGAATGCCCGGCGAGCACGCCTTCGATCGTTTCCTGAATCAGGAAGAAGGCGACGATCCAGGTCGAGAGTTTGCGAGCCGACGTGGCCGTTCTAAAGCCGAGCGAGCGCAGCTGCCACACGGTCAAAGCCACGACGGCAGCGACCGCCAGCGGAGTAAGTACGGCCCACTGCATGGAGAGGTGGCCGTGATCTACCGCGGAATGGGCGTCGAGGCCGAGCAGCGGCACGATCAGGTAGGCAAAGTGGTGGGTAACCAACGCCCCGAGGGCCGCGACGATCTTCTCTACCAAAGGCCGGTAGATAACCAAAGCGCTTGTCGCTTGTCGGTTGGTCGTTGCGGTCACTTGCAGTCCTCGTCGGCAGTGCTAGAAACCAATGGTATCCGGTTGCTGAGCTAGCTCTCGGTCGCCTTGGCTCTGAACTCAGTCCGAAGCGACCAATGCCACTTCGATACGATCCTGACGCCACTCGCGAGCCGACTCGAGGGCATCGGTTGCGGCATGCATCAGTTCTTTCGGAGCGAAGGCATGGGCCGGGTAGCAGGCCACACCGGCCCACAGCGTGGGCTTGGGATTGGACTCGGCCAGGAAGCGGCGAATCCGCTCGACGGTCCAGATAGCGCCGTTCTCCGGGGTGTCTTCCAACAGCAGAGCGAAGTCGCCGTTTCGTAGCCTGCAGGCGGTGTCGGCTTCGCGCAGGGTGGTGCGAATAGCGTTCGCTACCACCGAAGCATCGATCGCTGCGGGGTCATCGGAAGGTAGACCCTCAACAACCTGGAGTAACACGACCGCCACCGGTCGTAGATGGCGGCGGGCCGCGGCCACTCGTGAATCGAGGGCCACGTCAAAAAAATCTTGGCTGAATAGCCCGGTTGCCTCGTCGGTGAGCGGATCGTGTCCGTCATCGAAGTAACCGTCTTCGTCTGTGAGTTCTTCAAAATAGCTGCGGGTGGTCTGCAGCTCTTCCTTGAGGCGAGATTCGGTCTCTTTTGCGCTGGATCGAACGCTGACCAGCTCCTCTTCTACAAGGCGCTGCATGGCCGACTGCTCGTCTAGGAGTCGGCCGAGTTGCCTGCCCGCCAGTCCGGCCACGATGGCCAACACCCCGGCCAGCAATCCGAGCGCAGGGGTACCGGTGGCAAGAGCCAGCACTCCGGCTGCTAGCCCGAGTCCGCCCGCTGCGAGGCAAGGCAAAGCTGCCTTGGTACTCATCTGGTCACCGGTGATGGTTGTAGTCGGGTGGCTGGTATCAACAGTCAAAACCTTCGTCGGGGGAGACGGGCGAACGCTCTCTGTCTCATCGGTACGCTCTGTGTCTCATCGGTACTCGCGGGCCCGAGTAAAGAAAGTCTAGATGCGACCGAGCCAGTCGGGAGGGTTTGACGACGCTAGGGCCGTTTGGACCAGGTCGAAGTACCGGGTTCTGCTGCACTCTTCGGCCCCTAGCCCGGCCAGGTGAGGGGTCAGCCACTGGACATCGATCAGGTTGTCGGGGTCGTGAGAGACCGCCTCGACCAGGTGAACCAGTGCAACCTTTGAGGCGTCGCGTTTGCGGTGAAACATCGATTCGCCGGCGAACAGGCCTCCGATGGCCACCCCATACAGCCCGCCAGCCAGACCTTCTTCGTCCCATACCTCGATCGAGTGCACCCAGCCCATCTGGTGCAGCTGGGAGTAGGCCCTGGTTACCCGATGATCGATCCAACCCATGGGGCGTGACGGGTCGGCGCACCCGGCGATGACCTGGTCGAATGCGGTGTTGACGGTTACCTCGAACCGCTTGACCGACTGGCGAAGCGAGCGGCTGATCCGCAACTTCGACGGGATCAAGATGCCCCGGGGGTCCGGGCTGAACCAGCCGAGTTGTCTGCGGCTCAGCGGCATGGGGAAACAACCGGCGACATACGCCGCAAGCACCGTCCCCGGTTCGAGATCGGCGCCGGTAGCGACCAGATCTTCTGCCGGCTCGAATTCGTGAAGCTCCGGAAAACCCCACTGGCTGGGCTCGGGCGCCAGCGGGCTTCGAACTGCCCGTGGGGTCTCGGTGCTCCGGGGCCCTGGCTCTTGTGAGTCATCGGTGTGCAACATTGGGCTTCGGTTTCCAAGGTAGCGTTCAACCTCGATGACGGACAGTTATCTTGCCCCAGCTAGCCTCGCTGCCGCCCGAACCCGGTTGCAGGCCATGGCCGGTTCCGAATCGGTGCAACTCACCGCTCGGCCCTTCGAGACGCAGGGGTTCAAGATTTCCGCGTCGGTCGACACCGTCAGCGCCGACATGGTGCTTTGGCGCTGGGATCGGCAGTCGCTTGAAGTACTGTCGAAGCAGCTCAAACCGGGCACGATTCTGGTGTTTCTTGAACCGACAGCCGAGCTTGGTTGGCGGCGAGTTCTGCACCGCTACGGTCGACCGGTCATCAGGACGCTGCTACGCCACCATTTCGAAACCGACGTGCCGGCAGAGCTCAGACGAGCGGGTCTCATGGTTACAACCACGATCCGCTTTTCGACCGGACCGGCTGGCTTTCGAAGTTATGTACTTGGACGGGCCGAGCACATAACTCCTGCGGAACGCCACTCCAGCGACCAGCTGGGCTGATCAGACTTGGGTGCTGATCACGCTTCGGTGTTGATCACGCTTCGGTAATAGTGACCGAATTGATGATGATCTCTTCGGTTGGATAGTCGCTTCCATCGGTTGGCAGCGCCTCGATCGACTTGACCACGTCGAGACCCTCGGTGACCTGGCCGAACAGTGAATACTGCGGTGGGAGCGCCTCACCCTGGGGGCCGGTAACGATGAAGAACTGTGCACCGGTGGTGCCTGGAGCACTGCGCTTAGCCATGGCGATCGATCCGACCTGATACTCGCCGGCCTGCGGAACTTCTTCTTCGATGGTGTAACCGGGGCCGCCGGTTCCCGGAGGGGTACCGGTTGGGTCGCCACCCTGGATCATGAAGTCTTCGATGATCCGGTGGAAGACCGTGCCGTCGTAGTAGTGGTAGCGAGCCAGGACCACGAAGTTGTTAACCGTGTTCGGGGCCTTGGCGGCGTCCAAATCGATGGTGATCGGTCCGAGGTTGGTATCGAACAGGGCCGAGTAGGTGGCCGTCGGGTCGATGCAGGTAGGGGGCGCTGCGGCGAACTCGAGCACCGCGGGGGAGGAGCCGTCTGCCGCGGGGCACTCGGTGGTGCTGGCCGGTGTATTGGTGTCGGCAGCTGTGTCGTCCGTTGCGCTGTCATCAGCGGTGCTGTCGTCTGCGGTGCTGTCGTCTGCTGTGCTGGCGTCGTCGGAAGAGTCGACATCTTCGGTTGCTGCCGTTTCGGTCGAGTCGTCGCCGGTGGCGTAGGACAGCAGCGCCAGGCCGCCAATAAGCACCACAAAGATGATGGCGCCCATGATGGCGTATTGCCGGAACTTGTCCTGCTTCTCTGCCTTCTCAAGCTCCTGAAGCTTGAGCTGGCGGTTTTCCTTTTGTCGCGCTCTTTTTTCTGTTCCCACGGCACATCAAGGTACCAAGGACTGACGGTTTTGGTGTCGCGGTTGCCGACACCGGCGGCCAGCGTCACCGTCGCCCGAAGCTGGCCGGCACCGCCACCGAAAAGGAGTCAGCACGACGCCTCGACGGCGCTACCGTTAATGACGTGAGCTTGGTAGTGCAAAAATTCGGAGGAACGTCGGTCGCAGACCCCGATCGTATTCGCGGTGTCGCCGACCATGTCGCTCGATGCCGCCGTCGGGGAGATCAAGTCACCATGGTCGTCTCGGCCATGGGTAAGGAAACCGACGACCTGCTCCACATGGCCGCTCAGATCTCCAAAAATCCTGCCGGTCGCGAGATGGACATGCTGATCACCGCTGGCGAACGCAAGGCGGTGGCCTTGATGTGTATGGCGTTGAACGAGATGGGCGTTCCCGCCCACTCTTTCACCGGTAGCCAGGCGGGATTCCGAACCGATACGAACCACCGCAACGCCAAAATTCTGGAGATCACTCCCGGCCGCATCCGGGAAGCTCTGGCCAACGGGGTCGTACCGGTAGTTGCCGGATCGCAGGGTGTCTCAACCGACAACAACGTCACCTTCCTCGGGCGTGGCGGCTCAGATACCACCGCGGTGGCGTTGGCCCACGCGCTGGGTGCGGATATCTGCGAGTTGTACACCGATGTGAGCGGCGTGTTCAGCGCCGATCCTCGGGTGGTGTCAAAAGCAACCAAGATGGCCTCGATCAGTTTCGACGAACTGTTGGAGATGACGGCCACCGGGTGTCCGAAGCCTGCGATGCGCTCGGTCGAGGTCGCCCATAATTATCGAGTCCCTCTACACATCCGTTCGGCCTTCACTTGGGAGCCGGGCACGCTGGTGATGGATGGGGGAGCGGACAGTGAACAGGAGTCCACAATGGAACAACCGATTATTCGAGCCGTCACCCACGACCTGTCAGAGTCGAAGGTCACCGTTGTCGATGTCCCAGACAAGCCCGGCGTTTCGGCTGTTCTGTTCCGGGCCCTTGCCAATGAGAACGTCAATGTCGACATGATCGTGCAGAACACTTCGGACGAAGGCTGCACCGATATCTCCTTCACCGTGCCGACCGAAGACCTCGTTCGTGCCGAGAAGGTTCTTAACGACGGCGTCCTCGCTCAGCTTGGAGCTCGTTCGGTGACGTCGGACGAGTCGATCGGCAAGGTCTCGGTTGTCGGCGCTGGGATGAAGTCGAACCCCGGTGTTGCAGCCACGATGTTCGAGACGTTGGCCAACAACCACATCAACATTGAGATGATCTCCACGTCGGCCATCCGAATCAGTTGTGTCGTCGAGAGCGACAAGACCGAAGAGGCGGTGCAGTTCCTGCACACCGCTTTCGGGCTCGACGGTTAACAGCGCCGAGCGCGGGCGCGAGCGCCTAAACGAAAATAGCTAGAAGTAGAGAAATCAGAGAGCGAGAATGAGTCAGATGAGTGGAATGAACGTTGGGATCGTTGGAGCTACCGGCCAGGTCGGTGGCAAGATGCTGGAGATTCTGACTGAGCGGGATTTCCCGATTAAGACCCTGCGCCTGTTCGCCTCGGCCCGGTCGGCCGGTCGCAAGATCGAGTGGAACGGCACCGAGATCGAGGTCGAGGACGCGTCCACCGCCGACTACAGCAACCTCGACATCGCCCTTTTCTCCGCTGGCGGATCAACCTCCAAGGAGCTCGCTCCCAAGGTCGCAGCTCAGGGACCGGTGGTCATCGACAACTCGTCGGCTTGGCGGATGGACCCCGATGTGCCGTTGGTAGTAGCTGGCGTGAACGACGCCGCCGCGGCCAACCGGCCGAAGGGCATCATCGCCAACCCCAACTGCACCACGATGGTTGCCATGCCGGTGCTGCAGCCGCTCCACGCTGAGGCCGGTCTGCTGTCGCTGGTGGTCAGCACCTATCAGGCCACGTCGGGCGCTGGCCTTGCCGGTGTCGAAGAGTTGGCAGACCAGATCCGCAAGGGTGGCGAAGCCGAATCGCTGACCCACCGCGGTGACTCGATCGACTTTGGCCAGCCGAAGGCATTCGTTGAGCCGATCGCCTACAACGCGCTTCCATGGGCCGGAGCCGGCGTCGATGATGGCACCGGTGAGACCAGCGAGGAACAGAAGCTGCGGTTCGAGAGCCGCAAGATTCTCGATATCCCCGAGCTGGCCGTGTCCTCCATCTGTGTCCGAGTTCCGGTGTTTACCGGTCACGCCCTGGCCGTCAACGCCCGTTTCGAGCGTTCGATCAGCGTGGAACGAGCCACCGAGCTGCTGTCGGCAGCCGCTGGCGTCGAGCTGGAAGATGTGCCAACGCCCATCAAGTCGGCAGGCATCGACCCAACCCTCGTCGGGAGGATCCGTGCCGACGAAACCGTAGACGCTGGCCTGGCCATGTTCGTGGCCGGAGACAACCTCCGGAAGGGCGCAGCGCTCAACGCGGTGGAGATCGCCGAGCTCCTGCTGCCTTAGGAATGGATACCGTCTGAGCTGTGGCTCTGCGGGCGCAACATCTCGATCAGCTTCATGTGAGCTGGGATGGCAAGGGCCTCGCGCTGTGGGGTTTCGACGGCGACGAGGTGATCAGCCAGCTGGCGCTGCGGTCCTTGGCCACGGTGGCTCTCGGCTACGACGGACTGGCGCTGCTCGGCTCCGCGGTTACACCGGTATACCTGCCGAGCCGTGCCTCCGGCGGAGATAGTGCCAGTGAGGATATTGCCAGTGAGGGTGTTCCAACGTACGCCCACTCGCTGCGCCCGTTCGAGCAGAACGCCTATGCCTTTGTGGCCGAGCGCCATCATGTTGCGACGAGCTCGGCATCGCTCCGCTGGATGTATGCCGCGGCCGACCTTGGGCATTTCGCCGCCCGTTCCGGTCTACTCGCTCCTGCTGTGCAGCAGAGCGCAGGGGCCAACGGCAGCGATGAATCGCTCGACGTCGGGCCGAGCTGGTCGGCGAGTTGGCGGCTACGTCACAGCGTTGAGCTCGATCGAGCCCTCGTGGCGTTGGAGCAGCAAGCGCCGCCGGTAATGTGGGCGCCGTTTGCGACCGGTGCGCCGCCGGGGGCGGTCCAGGCTGTCGTGCAATACTTCGCCGACGGCGCGGCCCGGGGTGCGCTCGACGCCGCACGCTGGCACCCCGATCTCGGTCGATCGAGTCGCGCCGACGCCATTGTGGCTCGCCGCGTTGCGGCTGCGCTGCGCGACCAGGGGGAGGTGCTCACCGCCAACGCCGATCAGGGGGCGGCCGCTCACGCCGTCGGCCGGGCGCTCGAAGGGCATACCTCCACAACCGACGCCGGTGTCTCGTTCCGCTGCCGGGCCCGACTGAGTATCCCTGATGATGAGGGCTCGGGCTCAACCTCGGGTTCTGAGTCCGGCTCGGGTCAGGATGCTGACGACAACCCTGATTCGCAGCCGTGGCGGGTCACCTTCGAGGTTGTACTGATCGACGATCCGACCGTCACGCTGCTGTGGTCGGAGTTGGCCTCCGGAAAAGTTGAACCGGGGACAACCTCCGGTGGCGTCGAGGTCAGCGAAACCTCGTTGTCGGTGATGAAGCAGTTCGCTGGCTCGCTGGCCTTGACGCTGGCCGAGCAGATCCCCGAGTTCGACTCGCTCGATCCAGAGCTCGGTGTTGTGCGGCTGGATCTCGACGATGTCACTCGGCTGTTGGCCTACGGGGTCGAACGGTGCGCATCGCTTGGCTGTGCCCTGCTGGTTCCAAAAGAGCTGGCTCGCAGGCGAGTGCACCTGGCGGGCACGGCAAAGGTCGAGCAGAGCGGCGGCGTATCGGCCGGCCTCGGTGAAGCCATGGTCGACATCGACTGGGGTCTGGCGCTTGGCAAGCAGCGCTTGACCGATGCCGAGATCCTCGAACTGGCCGAGTCCAAGTCTGAGCTGGTTCAGCTACGAGGCGCCTGGGTGCGGGTCGACGCCGGGCATGTGGCCGATGCGCTGGAGAACCTGGGCAAGCGTCGGTCCGATTCGACGATGACTCCGGCCGAGCTGCTGAAGCTGACAGCAACGGCCCAGCGAGCCGAGGGCAGGCTCAACGGCCAGGTGGTGGAGCTGAGCGCCGAAGACGAAGACGACAGCCAGGAATCGGCAGACGGATGGTTGGCCAATCTAATGGCCGGCTTGCCCGATGACCGGTTGGCCGAGGCGGTCGAGCCCGAAGGGTTTGTCGGCCAGCTGCGGCCATACCAGCGCCGGGCCGTCGGCTGGCTAGCCTTCCTTGCTCGTCTGGGGCTCGGGGGTTGCCTGGCCGACGACATGGGCCTCGGCAAGACCCCGACCACGCTGGCCCACCTCGTTAGCCACACCGGCGACCGGCCGAGTCTGGTTATGTGTCCGCTTTCGGTGGTGCACAACTGGGAGGCCGAGGCGGCCGCCTTCACTCCGAAACTGCGGGTGCTGATCGCTCATGGCACTAGTCGAAAACGAGGGGCCGAATTCGCTGAGCAGTTGGAGGACGTCGACCTGGTGATTAGCACCTACGGCACCGTCACCCGCGATATCGAGGCGTTGTCGGAGCTCCGCTGGAACGTGGTGGTCTGCGATGAAGCTCAGGCCATCAAGAACCATCGGACCAAGACGGCTCGGGCCGTGAGGTCACTCGAGGCTCGCCAGCTGGTCGCGCTGACCGGCACTCCGGTTGAGAACCGGCTCACCGAGTTGTGGTCGATACTCGATGCCGCCAACCCGGGATCGCTCGGCGGCATCGGCTGGTTCCGAGACACCTTCGCCACCCCGATCGAAACCAAGGGCGATGAGCGGGCGCTGGCTGCCATGAAGCAGCTCACCGGCCCGTTCGTGCTGCGCCGGACCAAGGCCGACAAGTCGCTGGTGCCTGACCTGCCTGACAAGATCGAACAGGTTGCCTGGGCCCGTTTGACCGAGGAGCAGGCCGGTTTGTATCAGGCGGTGCTCGACGACTTCTTGACTCAGGCCGAGGAGGCGAAGGGCTCCGGTGATGATTCAGAATCGGCTAAGCCGCTGGGGGGCAACGCCAATTCGAATTCGATGCAGCGCCGTGGCCTGGTGTTGGCCACGCTCACCAGACTCAAGCAGATCTGCAATCATCCGGCGCAGTTCCTGGCTGCCGGTGGTGAGGAGCCGGGCAAGCTGAGTGATCGCTCGGGCAAGCTCGAACGGTTCGACGAGCTGGTCACCGAACTGCTCGATGCCGATGAGCGGGCGTTGATCTTCACCCAATACCGCGAGATGGGTGAGCTGCTTGTCGCTCACCTGGCAAAGACCCACGGGGTTTCGGCCAAGTTTCTGCATGGTGGGGTGTCACGCACCGGTCGTCAGGAGATGGTCAGCACGTTCCAATCGGGCGAGAGCGCGCCGCTGCAGGTGGTTTCGCTCAAGGCCGGTGGCACCGGACTCAACCTCACTGCGGCCAGCCGAGTCATCCACTATGACCGCTGGTGGAACCCGGCGGTCGAAGATCAGGCCACCGACCGAGCGTGGCGAATCGGTCAACAGTCAACGGTCTTTGTGCACAAGTTGGTTTGCCGGGGCACGCTGGAAGAACGCATCGACTCGCTGCTTCACGACAAGAAGGCGTTGGCCAATTCGGCGGTCAGCAGCGGCGAGGGTTGGTTGACCGAGATGACTACCGATGAACTCCAGGGTCTGCTGACGCTCGGCCCCGACGCCACCAGCATCGGCCCGGCCGAAGGCAAAACATGAGCCGCTTCGTTTCCGCCGCCGGTGAGCAGGTAGCCGATCTCATCGCCCGGGCCGCTGAGCCTGGCCGGGTTTCTAGAGGACGGGCGTTGTTCCGCAAGGGCGCCGTCTCCGATCTGATGGTGATGAAAGGTTCGATTCTGGCGTCGGTGCGGGGCAGCGAAGGCGATGAGTACGAAACCAGCGTCGGGACTGCGGCGGCTCCTCCCGGAATCGTCCGGCAGGTGGTCGAAGGCAAGAGTGTCGATGAGTTGATCGGCGAGGGCGTAGACATTTGTCCGCGAGAGATAGACCTGGGCTTTGGGTGCGACTGCGCCGATTGGGATGAGCCGTGCAAGCACGTGGTAGCGGTGCTGCTAGCTTTCGCCGATCGAGTGGACCTAGATGAATCGGAGCTGCTGCGCTGGCGCGGTATCGAGCGCCAATCTGAGGTTAAGGCCACTCCGGTGGCTGACAGCGTGACTACGAATGTGATTGAGCAACAGGCAAATCCTGAACCAAAGCCTCGTGTCCGACCCCTGCAACCAGCTCCTGAACCGCTTGACGAACAACAGGACGAGCTGATCGATCGGGCCGCCAGGCTGGCGGAGCTCAAATCGTTGCTGGGTGATTCGGCAATGCAGCCGCCGGTCCATCGAGAGTCGGACCTTGAGCCTGACTCCGACGATGATCTGGAGTCACCGTTGCTTGAGCCTGCTCTGGCGGAGTTCTTCGGTGTTGGCATGGTGATCGAGCCGGTCGACGTGAGCGACTTCGTCAGCCCGGCCCCGCTGTTTGCTGAAACTCAGCTTGGTCCGCTGGCTGATCTTGGACCGGAGTTGGCCAAGGCCCTGGCCATCATCGCCGACCCGGAGTCGGCTTTGGGCTGAGAGTCAAAGGGCTATGGCGGGTTGGCTACGGCGGGTTGGTGACGTAGCGCTGGATGGCGTCTTCTAGCGAGAGATCGAGCTGGTTGGCGATCGATGACAACCAGGCCAGAACGTCGCCCAGTTCGTGGAGCTGTTGCTCGGTGGTGCCCTTGCGTACCGCCTGGGCTAGTTCGCCGACTTCCTCGCATAGCCAGGCCACCGAGGCGGCCATACCTCGTTCGCGATCTTGCGCTCCGTATGTCGATTCCATGAGAGCTTGAAACGCCGAGATTTCCATGGGTTGAATTTAGCCCCGGGGGAAGTGGTCGAGTACGAATCAATAGGTGATCGAACCGCTGCCTGTCGCCGAAGAGCGCCCGGTGTTGACCGTTGACCACGTCGAACAGTGGCGCACTGAAGGGTTCGTATTCGTCGGCGGGCTCTTCCCTGACTCGCTGATCGATTCGCTCTGCAGCCAGGCCACCGCTCGGTTTCCTGACGCGGGGACGCCCGAGGCAGAGCGGATTTCGGACTTCGGCAACGCCCTTACGTTCCCCGCTGATCTGCTGGAATTCAATGAGGTAACGCTTCACCCTCGTTTGTTGGAGGCCGTCGGCCAACTGCTCGGTGTGCCGGTTAGTGAGTTGCGCCTCACCCAGTCCGACCTGTGGCCGAAGTACGGGCGCAGCGAGCGCGGCGGTGGTGTCTATGACAATCAGGATCAGCGGATCCATGTCGACTATCCGAATCACTCGCTGGTGCACCCTGCGCCGTGGGATCGGCCGGAGGCGGTGGAGCTGATCTTGTACCTGAGCGACGTCGAAGACTGTGGGGGGTCGACCGCCGTGGTTCCTCGATCTGGGTCGGATGATCCTGCGTATCGCTGGCCGATCGTCGACTCGCCAGGCATCGGTGACCTGGACTGGCTTAACGACCGGTCGGCCGCCGAGTCGTACCTGGCGGAGGTTCGACCGGAGATCGCTGGGTGGCGGCAGGCCCTGTATGACCGAGAGCAGTTGGTTCGGTTCAAGCCGGGAAGTGTCTTGCTCTATCGGCATGACACTTGGCATCGAGGTACGCCGTTGAAGCCCGGGGGCTTTCGTCTGGCTCACAACATCACGTATCGGCGGGCGGACTGCGAGTGGATCAGCACGTTGCATTCCGGTTGGTCATGGAAGATGTACCGCAAGGACAAACTGATGGAAAAGCTGATCGCCACAGCCAGCCTCGATCAACGGGCAGTGCTCGGCTTCCCCCAGCCCGGATCTCCGTACTGGTGCGCCGAGACCATCGACGCCGTCAACGCCCGCTACGGACCTCTCGGATTCGACGCCGCTCCCTATCGAGCCGCCCTTCAGTAACCAGACCGACACTCCGAGCGACCAGCAGTCCCAGCAACTATCCCGTTCGCATAACAGCGACAATCCTCCAGCTGCCCCAGCCGTTCAGTGGACCAGCTGATCCTCCATTCGCATCAGAGCGACAACCGCGGGCGGGCTTGGTTTCCACTCGGTCCAGCCGTCGGCCTGGTTCGCATCAGAGCGACAACCGCGGGAGGGCTTCGTTTCCACTCGGTCCAGCCGTCTGTCTGGTTCGCATCAGAGCGACAACCGTTCGAAGCGGACTCGGTTCGGTTGACCCAACCACCGGCCTCGCATCAGAGCGACAGTGTCGGAGCCGGGCAATGGGGGCGGCTCCGTTTGGCTGGTGGCTGCCAGGTCCGGGATCCGTGGGGTCGATAACCATCGGGTCGGCGTCGGCTGGGTTGGGCGCCGGACTCGCCGGTTCGCCTGCTGCGAGCCGCGCTCGATGGGTCGTTGTCCGACGGGTCGCCGTTTCCAAGTCGAGGGGCTTCAAGGGGTTTCAAGTCTGTGTTAGCAGTGGCTCCGATCGTGTCGCTCTGATGCGAGCAGAGGTCGTGGCTTGGAGCGCGGTGGCGGGTCTGTGTTGGTTGTCGCTG
>JBOEHD010000005.1:0-10436 GCA_050633745.1 Acidimicrobiales bacterium | reverse complement strand
ATGGTCCGCAAGGGCGACATGAAAGCCCAGCGTTGGATCTCGGCCTACGAAGACTGGAACGTCGACACCGGCCTGCGCTGCGGCCTGCAGGGCCGAGCTCAGATCGGCAAGGGCATGTGGGCCGCCCCTGATCTCATGGGCGAGATGTTGAAACAGAAGATCGGCCACCCAACCTCCGGTGCCAACTGCGCCTGGGTTCCGTCGCCGACCGCCGCGACCTTGCACGCCACCCACTATCACCAGATCGATGTGCTGGCCCGCCAGGCCGAGCTGGTGGCTCAGATCGCCGCCGACGGCCCTCGGGCTACGGTCGATGACCTGTTGATGATCCCGGTTGCCACGTCGGTCGACTGGTCGAGCGAGGAGATCCAGGCCGAGTTGGACAACAACGCCCAGGGCATCCTGGGCTACGTGGTTCGCTGGGTCGATCACGGGGTCGGCTGCTCGAAGGTTCCCGACATCAACGACATCGGTCTTATGGAAGATCGTGCTACCTGTCGGATTTCATCGCAACACATGGCCAACTGGCTGCAGCATGGCGTCGTCGATCATCAACAGATCACCGAAACCATGCAGCGCATGGCTGCGGTGGTCGACCGTCAGAACGCCGACGACGCGGCCTATCGCCCGATGGCTCCCGACTTCACCGGCCCGGCCTTCCGAGCGGCATGTGATCTTGTACTGTCCGGGGTTGAGCAACCGTCGGGTTACACCGAGCCGATTCTTCACGCTCAGCGGCTCGAGGCTAAGAAGGCCTCGTAGCTCGAACCAGCTACGAGGAAACCTTGCTCTAGAAACCCGCTCTAGAAATCTCTCTCTAGAAATCGCCCTTTAGGAACACCCTCTAGAACATGTAAGGCGGTGCCCCATGCTCGAAAAGCTCAAAGGTCTCGATCGGCTACGTAGTTTTCGTTCCGGTGATACTTCGTCGGGTGACCCGTTTGTCGACGCCCTACGGGCAGCGCTCAGCGAAGAACAGGTCAAGTACGACGGCGCCCATCGCTCGCTGTTGAGCCACGATGCCTCGGTCTTCGACGGGGGTAACTCCGGCCCGGTTTGTTACCCGGAAACCACTGCCGAGGTGCAGGCGGTAGTGAAGCTGGCCGACAAGTTCGAGCGCAAC
Organism: Acidimicrobiales bacterium; assembly: GCA_050633745.1. Taxonomy (GTDB): domain Bacteria; phylum Actinomycetota; class Acidimicrobiia; order Acidimicrobiales; family SZUA-35; genus JAHELU01. Next base: position 9,313 of record JBOEHD010000005.1, on the reverse strand, counting down.
GTTGTGCCCCGCGGCGCCGGCACCGGCCTGGCCGGCGGGGCCATCCCGCTCGGCGTGCCGGTGGTGGTTGCGGTGACCAGAATGGATCGAGTCGTCTCGGTCGATGAAGACAACATGATCGCCTGGGTCGAGCCCGGGGTGGTCAACCTCGACCTAACACGGCAGTTGGCGCCGTTGGGTTTTCACTTTGCGCCCGACCCGTCGAGTCAGCAGGTCTGCACCATCGGCGGCAACGTTGCCAACAACTCCGGAGGTCCGCACTGCCTGGCATACGGGGTGACAAACGCTCACGTCGTGGCCATGGAGGTTGTGCTGCCCTCGGGTGATGTCGTGATGCTCGGCGGACTCGAAGCCGAACCTCAGGGCCTCGATCTGCGAGGTGTTTTTGTCGGCAGCGAGGGGACTCTGGGGGTTGTCACCAAGGTTGCGGTGCGGCTCACAAAGAACCGCCCCGAGGTCCGCACACTGCTGCTGTCATTCGATTCGGTGCGCGACGCGGCAAACACCGTTAGCGAGGTGATCGCGTCGGGGATCGTGCCTGCGGCCATGGAGGTTATGGATCAGCGCATCACCGAGGCGGTCGAAAACTACGTCGGTGCCGGCTACCCGCTCGATGCCGCGGCGGTACTGCTAGCCGAGGTCGACGGCCTTTCGGCTGGCGTGGACATCGACGCAGACCGAATCAGCGAGATCGGCCGGAGCAACGGCGCAACCAATGTTCGGCTGGCCGGTAGCGAAACCGAGCGGGCTCTGCTGTGGAAGGGCCGCAAGACAGCGTTTGGCGCCATCGCCCAGATCGCCCCCGACTACTACCTGCACGACACGGTGGTGCCGCGTTCGGCGCTGGCCGATGTGTTGACCGAGATCTACGCCATCGCCGACCGTCACGAACTGTTGGTGATGAACGTCTTCCATGCCGGCGACGGCAACCTGCATCCTCTGCTGATCTTTGATGGTCGTGATGAAGGTGTGCTGGAGCGGGTCCATGCCGCCGGTGCAGAGATCATCACCGCCTCGCTCGACGCCGGGGGAGTGTTGTCAGGCGAGCACGGGATCGGGGTCGAGAAACAGAAGTTCATGGAGCGCATGTTCAGCGCTGACGACCTCGATCATCAGAACCGTCTCAGGCAGGCGTTCGACCCCGGCTGTCGAACCAACCCGGGCAAAGTCATCCCATCGGGCCACAGCTGTGCCGACATTCAGGCGCTGCGCTCGGTGCCCAAGGAGGTTTGGCTGTGACCGCAACGCTGGCTTCCCAAGACCCGGTACTGGCATCGTTCGCCGAAGAGGTTGGCGACACCGACCCCATAGCCGTTGTCGGAAACAAGACCCGCTGGCAGCTCGGGGGAGCGGTCGACTCGACGGCTCGCCTCGTTTCAGCCCCGACTGGCATCGTCGACTACTCGCCGGAAGAGATGACGGTGACCGTGCGAGCCGGCACCACCGTCGCTGAGCTCCATGCCGAGTTAGCGTCGAAAGGCCAGCGCTCGGCCCTTCCGGATCGGGTTGGCCCCGAAGGGCGTGGAACCGTCGGCGGCGCTCTCGCTGCAGGCGAAAATGACATTCGATCGCTCGGTCGGGGCATGCTGAGAACATCCCTGCTTCAGATCCGCTACATCTCGGCCGAGGGGCGCCTGATCAGCAGCGGCGGCCCGACGGTGAAGAACGTTAGCGGCTTCGATCTGCCCCGCCTGATGGTCGGCTCACTCGGAACGCTGGGTCTGTTCGCCGAAGCCATCATCCGTACCAATCCGATTCCCCCGGTCTCACGATGGCTGAAGAGCGAACGCTGCGACCCGGCGGCGGTCTCACGAACGCTGTTGGCCCCCAGTGCAGTGCTGTGGGACGGCACCTCGACCTGGGTGCAGTTGGAAGGTCACAAAGCAGACGTCGAAGACCAGCAGCGGGCTCTCGCCCCGCTCGGAACCTTTGTCGAGGTGCCGGTGGCCGGTGACGAGTTGCCTGTCCAGTTGCCTTCTCATCGGTGGTCGCTGGCTCCCAGCGAATTGGCCAGTCTGTCGAGCGGCGGCTCCCACCCGATTGGCAACTTCGTTGCCGCCGTAGGGCTCGGCTTGGCATTTGGCGACACGGCACAGGAGCTTCGGGCCATGAGCCCTGAGGTTGAGCTGGTCAACAAACGGGTCAAAGAGAACTTCGACCCAACCGGGCGTCTGAACCCCGGCCGCAATCCGGGCCGGAAATAGGGAGCGATTGATGGACCTCAAGCTCGACAACGACGCGCTCAATACCTGCGTGCAATGCGGACTGTGTCTGCCGCACTGCCCGACGTACCGGGTCACCGGAGACGAGACCATGTCGCCGCGCGGTCGCATCAAGCTGATGCGCGAGGTGCAGGACAACGATGCCCCGCTCACCGATGAGGTGCTCGACGCGTTCTCGTCGTGTGTGCAGTGCCGGGGCTGCGAACCGGCCTGCCCGTCCGGCGTGCCATACGGACATCTGATGGAGCAAACTCGCGAGACGCTGACCGAGGCGGGGGAGATAACACCGCTGTGGCAGCGCCTGGCTATGAAACCGCTGGCCCATCCCAAACTGCTGGGTATTGGGACCACCGCGCTCGGCGTGGCCCAACGTATGAAGCTGCTGCCAAACCGGCTCGGCATTCCAGACGCCATCCCGCTGCGCCAGGACCCGCTGCCCACCACCGGCAACGACGTCTACCTGTTCACCGGCTGCGTCATGGACACCATGCAGCGAGACGTGCACCGGGCCGGTCTTGAGGTGCTCAACGCCGCAGGCTTTGGTGTCACCCCGACAAACGACCTTGCCCCCTGCTGCGGGGCGCTGCAGACCCACGCTGGCCTGACCGGCGACGCCCGAGGTTTGGCCGAGGCCATGATGTCGTCGTTGCGGCCTGACATGCCGATCATCGTCGACTCCGCAGGCTGCGGGGCGGCTATGAAGGACTACGGGCATCTACTCGGCACCGACGAGGCCAAACAATTCTCCGAGCGGGTCTACGACATCCAGGAGTTCCTGGCCGACCATCTCGACAAGCTGCCGACGGTCGAACCGTTGCCGCTGCGAGTGGCGATTCAAGATCCTTGTCACCTGCGGCACGTGCAGCGGGTGCACGAAGCGACCAGAACGGTGTTGGCTCCGTTTGTCAGCGAGTTAATCGAACTCGACGACGAAGGGCTTTGCTGTGGCGCCGGTGGCGCCTATTCGATTCTGGAGCCTGAGATGGCAGGCAAGATTCGCGAAAGAAAGCTAGGGGCCATCGACAGAGCAGCCCCGCAGATTGTGGCCAGCGCCAACCCCGGCTGCTCGATGCACCTTGGCTCGGCCGGGGTAAAAACCAAACACCCGATCGAACTGGTTCATCAGGCTCTCAACGCCCAGAGTTAGAAACCCGGGCTAGGACTAGCGGCGGAAGTCTTCGGGGACCCGGAGATCGATATCTGGCAGTTCCGATACCGGCCGGTGAACCCGGGCCGGGTTACCGAACGCAACCATGCCGTCTGGTATGTCGCGGCTGACCACCGAGCCCGATCCGATAATCGCTCCGGCGCCGATACGAACATATGGCAGCAGCGTCGAGTTGACCCCGATCTGGGCGCCAGCGCCGATGATCGGACCGGCCATCTTTTCTGCAGACTGGTCATCGCCGGGATAGAGATCGTTAGCGATCGAAACCCCGGGAGCGAGGAAGGCCCCGTCTTCGATGATGGTGAATTGGGCCACGTAACAGTTGCTGTGGATCTTGACTCGATTACCGATCGTGCAGCCGTAGTCGATGATGGTGTTCGACCAGATCGAAACGTCATCGCCAATCGAGCATTCCTCGCGCACGATCACGTTGTGCCCGGTGGTGAAGTCTGCGCCGATCGAGGTGCCGGCGTAAACGACCGACCCGGACCGGATCGCCGCTCCGGCGCCGATGACCAGCTGTCGATCGGGGCAACGACCCGACAGGTATGCCAACTGCACACCTTCGTCGGCCATGAAGTTGTCTCCGGTGATCAGCTCGCCGTGCACGGTGCTCATCGCTCGATCACTGGACCCGGCTGGCAGCGACCTCGGACGTTACCTCTTCGAGCGTCGTGCAGACGATATCGATCTGCTCGTCGGTGATCGTTGGGAACATCGGCAGCGAAAGCAGTCGGGGAGTCGACGCTTCGACGACCGGCAGGTGTGGCCGGTCGGTGACCGTGGCGTGTTGATGGCAGGGCTGCGGATAGTGGATCCGCACGTCGACGCCCCGTGACTTCATCAAGTCCATGACCCGGTCACGCTGGTCGACCTGAACCACGTTCAGGTGCCAGACACTCTCGGCGTCGGGATGTTCGGCTACCGGGGTGATGGCATCGGTCTCGGCGAACCGGGCGATGTAGCGTTTGTGAGCGGCCTGTCGAGCGGCATTCCAGCCGTCGAGCAATGCCAGCTTCTTGTGAAGCACGCCGGCCTGCAGCCCGTCGAGGCGGCTGTTGCGACCCATCAGCGGGTGCACGACGTGCTCGCCGTCGGCTCGACCGTGGTTGGAAAGCGAACGCACTCTGGCCGCCAGTTCCTCGTCGTCTGTTACCACCGCGCCGGCATCGCCGAACGCACCCAGGTTCTTGCCGGGGTAGAAGCTGAAGCTGGCTGCGGTTCCGATGCTGCCCGCTCGCTTGCCACGCCACCGGGCTCCGTGGGCCTGAGCGGCATCTTCGACAACCGCTAGTCCGTGGCTTTGGGCCAAGGCCATGATGTCGTCCATCTCGCATGGCTGGCCGTAGAGATGGACCGGAATCACCGCCGCGGTACGCGGATTGACCGCCGGAGCGATCTGCTCCGCGGTTACCAGCAGCGTGTCGGGGTCGACGTCGACGTAAACCGGTGTTGCGCCGCAGGCCACCGCAGCTTCGGCGGTGGCAATAAACGTATTGGCCGGGATGATCACTTCGTCTTCGGGGCCGATGCCAAGCGCCCGTAGGATCAGCTCGATCGAGTCGGTGCCGTTGGCGACGCCAACCGCGTGGCTCGCTCCGCAGTATTCGGCCCAGCTCTGCTCAAACTCTTCGGCTCGGCCGCCAGCGATAAACGCCGTTTCGGTGACCACATCGCGCCACAGGGCATCGAGGTCGGGCAGCAGGTCGACGTGCATGGCTGCCAGATCGAGGAACGGCACGCGCCAGTTGTCGCTCATCGGGCAGCGTCGGCGGGTTCGGGTGTCAACAGGCCGCTGAAGTCCATCGAGTCTGCCGACTGCTCGATGATGTCGGTAACCGCCACCGGGCGCGAAAGCTCAAGAGATCGCTGGGCCGCCTCGACTACCGCCACGACCCGTCCGCCAGCGTGGCCGTCGGACCTGGTGGCCCGACCGAGCCTGATGGCTTCGACGAAGTGCCGGTCTTCGATTCCCAGCGGTTCATCAAAGTGAATGAACGGGCTGGTGATGTCGCCATAGCGGTACGACATCGGCGCTTGGAAGTTGTCGCCAGCGGGAACGTTGACACCGCAGTCGAAGAGCCGTAGCCGTTCCTGGCTGCGGACGTCGTCGTAAACCGCCATCTGCTTGCTGCCGACCACGGTGACCTCGCGGACCTTTGACGGATCGAGCCAGGAGACGTGAACGTAGGCTTCGACGCCGGACTCGGCGTACTCCATACGCATCATGGCCACGTCTTCAAAGTCGGTTGCCGCCGAGCGATGGCCCCATGCGGTTACCGTCGCTGGCATTTCGTCCAGCAGGTAGTTGATGATCGAAATGTCGTGCGGGGCGAGATCCCAGATCACGTTCACGTCGCTCTGGTAGAGCCCGAGGTTGAGGCGCAGCGACCGCACATAGTGGATGTCGCCAAGCTCGCCACCGTTGATCCGTCGCTTCAGTTCAACGACGGCCGGGTTGAACTCGAATGTGTGGCCTGCCATGAGCACCAGGTCGTTCTTGGTCGCTTCTCGGCAGAGCATGGCCGCGTCCTCAACCGAGGTTGCCATGGGTTTTTCGATGAGGGCGTGTTTGCCAGCTCGTAGAGCCTTCATTCCCAATTCGGTGTGGGTCTTTGGTTTTGTGGCGATGACAACGCCGTCGAGGTCTTCCAGTACTTCGTCGAGATCAGCTACCGCCTCAACGCCGGGGAAAGCACCCACTAGGTTCTTGCGAACCTCTGGGTCCTGTTCGATAAGCGTGAGCCGCTGAACCTCTGGCATTGCAGCGAAGACCCTTAGGTGCTTCGAACCCCAATAACCGCCGCCGACTACTCCGATGTGCATATCCGCCGCCCTTGTCACTCCGCCAGCGGGCCACCGTTGCCAGTAGACCCGTTTGGGCAACACCGGCTGGCTGCCCGACTGCATCCTAATTCTCGCTGCCGAAGATTGCGCCTGCATCGACAAGGGTTTGCAACCTCTGGGCATTATTCTCCATGGTCGGTTTCTTCGGTGGTGTTGTAGGCGGACCTATACTCATGGCCATCAAGCGTTGCGCTTTTGCATGCTTGTCGGGTATCGGACGTTGGATATCTGGCCAGGTCGGTGGCGAGCGGCCTTGGCGCTGCTAGCACAGGCGCTGGTTTAGGCCTGTAACGTCCGGCCGCTCTATTCGGGCGGCAAGACGTAGGGCGACTATGAGGTGGGCACGTGAAGGCATTTGTCACAGGCGGCGCAGGTTTTGTCGGCAGCAATTTGGTCGGCGCACTTATCGATCGCGGCTATTCGGTCACGGTGTACGACAATCTGCTGTTGGGTAGGCGTGAGTTTCTGGCCCCTTACGACAGCTATGAAGGCTTTCGATTCGTAGAGGCCGACCTGCTGGACACCGAACGGCTCGACGCCGAACTGTCGGCCGATACCGACGTGGTTTTCCATCTGGCAGCGAACTCCGATATCAGCCATGGGGCCAGCGTCACCGATGTCGACCTAAAACTGGGCACCGTCGCCACCTACAACGTCTTGGAAGCGATGCGGCTCAAAGGCATCGACAAGATCGTGTTCGCCTCCACCTCGGCCATCTACGGCGAGGCCGACGAGCTGCCAACGACCGAGACCTACGGGCCCCTGCTGCCGATCTCGTTCTACGGAGCGAGCAAGCTGGCATGCGAAGGGTTGATCGCTGCGTTCTCCCATAACTATGACATCCAGGCCTGGATGTGCCGCTTCGGTAACGTCATCGGCGACAACGGAACCCACGGCGCACTGTTCGACTTTTTGACCAGGCTCATCGACGAGCCAGCCAAGCTGCAGATCCTTGGCGATGGCCGCCAGGCAAAGCCTTACCTCTACGTACGCGACCTCGTCGCCGGCATGTTGTTCATTTTCGACAATGCCACCGACCAGGTGAACTTCTTCAACTTGGCCTGCGAAGGCGCCAGTTCGGTGACAACGATCGCCGAAGAGGCCATCGACGCACTCGGGCTGAGCGATGTCGAGATCGAATACACCGGCGGCGCCCGAGGCTGGCGAGGCGACGTTCCCCAGGTTCTCCTTGCAACCCAGAAGCTGGCCGACCTCGGCTGGAAAACCACATACGACTCCGACGGCGCGGTCCGCGTCGCGGCTCAAGCGCTGGCAGCCCAAATGCGGCCAGCCAATACGGGCTCCTAATGCAGGCGGTAATTCTTGCCGGAGGCCTCGGTACCCGACTCCGACCGCTGACCGAGACCGTGCCAAAGCCAATGGTGCCGGTCAATGACGAACCGTTCCTGGTCCACCAGCTGCGGATGCTGACCGAACAGGGCATCACAAACATCGTGCTGCTGACCGGATACATGGGGGAGGTCGTCGAGGACTACTTCGGCGACGGCAGCAACTTTGGCGCCAAGCTCTCATACTCCCAAGAACCGGAGCCGCTGGGCACCGGTGGTGCGTTGAAGCTGGCTCAGCCGCTGTTGGAAGACAGCTTCATGGTGTTGTTCGGCGACTCGTACCTGCCCGTCGATTATCCGGAAGTTGGAAAAACCCTGCTGGATTCGACCTGGGCTGGCCTGATCGTGGCGTACGACAACAGCCAGGACACCGATGTCGAAAACAATGTTGCCCTCGACGAAGACGGCAACGTTGTGCTGTACCAAAAGGGCGGTGGCGATGATCGTCTCCGGTACGTGGAGTCGGGCGTGCTGGCGTTCCGTCGCCAGGTACTCGACCTGATCGCTCCCGACACCGTGGTGTCGCTTGAAAACGAGATTTACCCCCAGCTCATTGCGGCGGGCCAACTGGGCGCCTGCCCAACCGAAGAACGGTTCTACGACATCGGCACCCCAGACCGGCTCGAGGACTTTCGGCGGATTCTGGCATGATCATTTCCCAGACCCCGTTCCGGGTGAGCTTCCTCGGTGGCGGCACCGACCTGCAGGCCTACTACCAGTCGGGCTACGGCGCCGTGCTCAGCACCGCCATCGACTACTACATCTACATCACCGTCAGTAAGCGCTTCGACGACACGATCCGGGTCAGCTATTCCCGGACCGAGATCGTCGACAACGTCGAACAGGTCGAGCATCCGATCGTCCGTGAGGCGATGAAGATGACCGGCGTGACCAAGGCGGTCGAGATCTCGTCGGTGGCCGATATCCCAGCGGGTACCGGGTTGGGTTCTTCCTCGTCGTTCACCGTCGGCCTACTCAACGCGCTCTACGCCTACCAGGGTCGCCATGTGTCGGCCGATGAGCTGGCAGCGAGGGCCTGCGAGATAGAAATCGAGATCCTCGGCGAGCCGATCGGCAAGCAGGATCAATACGCCGCGTCCTACGGCGGCATGAACTACATACGTTTCAACCAGGACGAGTCGGTCTTCGTCGACCCGGTGGTGGCCGAGCGGCCGCTGCGGGATGCGCTCAGCGAGTCGTTGCTGATGTTCTACACCGGAGGGACCCGCAAGGCTGGCGCGATCCTGGAAGACCAGGCAAAACGCAGCCCGGACCTGACGAAGGAACTCGACGTCCTACGAGACATGGCTCTCACCGGATTTGAGGTCCTAGCCGACGGTCGTGAGCTTTCGCGGTTCGGAACCCTGCTCAATAACGGCTGGGAGATCAAACGAGAACTGTCGGCCAGAATCTCCGGCTCGGCTATCGACAATTGGTACACCACGGCGATGGAAGCCGGGGCTCTGGGGGGAAAGCTGCTTGGTGCTGGTGGTGGCGGCTTCCTGCTATTCTACTGCGAGACGCACAATCAAGAACGGCTGCGGGAGGCCCTTTCCGATATGCGAGAGCTGCCATTCGACTTCGACGGTCGAGGTAGCAGGATCATCTTCGTGTCTCGCTAGGAGGCACACGCTGACACGGCGGCGAGCGCATCGCCGCGACCTTTTAATGCACAACGTTACCGGGCCACTGGCCCCCAGATACCGGGCCGACGGCCCCAGACACAG
>JBOEHD010000004.1:0-2474 GCA_050633745.1 Acidimicrobiales bacterium | reverse complement strand
GCCATGTCCTGCAGCATCGCCTGGCGACGATCGCCAAAGCCAGGGGCTTTGACTGCGGCAGCGTTGATGGTGCCACGGATCCGGTTGACCACCATGGTGGCCAGCGCTTCGCCTTCGATGTCTTCGGCGATGATCAGCAGCGGCTTACCGGACTGCATGGCGGCTTCGAGGGCCGGGACCAATTCGCGGACCGCGGAGATCTTGGAGCTGACCAGCAGGATGTATGGGTCTTCGAGCACCGCTTCCATGCGGTCTTGATCGGTGACGAAATAGGGCGAGATGTAGCCCTTGTCGAACCGCATGCCCTCGGTGAATTCGAGCTCCATGCCGAAGGTGTTCGACTCTTCGACAGTCACTACGCCGTCTTTGCCGACCTTGTCGATGGCGTCAGCGATGAGTTCGCCGATCTGACGGTCGTTGGCCGAAATGGCGGCGACCTGGGCGATCTGCTCTTTGTCGTCGACCTCGATGGCGCTGCCAACGATGTATTCGACGGCGGCGGCCGAAGCGGCCTCGATGCCACGCTTAAGCGACATCGGGTTGGCGCCGGCGGCCACGTTCTTCATGCCTTCGCCGACCATGCTCCAGGCCAGAACGGTTGCTGTGGTCGTTCCGTCGCCTGCGACGTCGTCGGTCTTCTTTGCTACCTCTTTGACGAGCTCAGCGCCGATGTTCTCCAACGGGTCTTCGAGTTCGATTTCCTTGGCGATGGAGACGCCGTCGTTTGTGATCGTCGGTGCACCCCACTTCTTGTCGAGCACAACGTTTCGGCCCTTCGGGCCAAGGGTCACTCGAACAGCGTCGGCCAGCGTGTTCATGCCGGTCTCAAGCTTGCGGCGGGCTTCGTCGTCAAAGGAGATTGATTTCGCCATTCGGGGGCGTCCTCCGGGTCTAAGGGGGTGATTTGCGAATTAGCACTCTACCTAAGAGAGTGCTAGTTCCACGCCACAGATTCAACGAACCGGCCTGAACCACTACAGCAAGACATATCGCCAAAAATACGAACAGCTGGTGACCGAAGTCACCAGCTGCCGCTCGGTTCCCGCCGATCATCGAAGCCGAAGCTTTCCGCCGAATAACCAGAGAATTAACCGGTCAGTGAGCCTCGTGCTTGGACTTGATCTCGCTGACCCCTATAGATTCGGACCGAGTTCCGAGATTGTTACCCCTTTGGGTCCGACGGCCCCCAACGATCCGCCGTATGGTCTAGGCGCCCGCTTTCCGAGCGGTGCGATCCCTAAACCGCTCTCATGACCTTTCCTCTCCCCCAGCCTCCAAAGTTCGATCACCGCCCGGAAGGCCGGGTGTTCGACCACACCTCGTTCACCGCCGACCAACTGCTGGCGGCCAAGGGCGACACCACCATCACCGTGGCACTGCCTGCGAAGGACGAGGCGGCAACCATCGGGCCGATCATCGAAACGATCGTGGCTGAGCTGATCGATGGTTTGCCATTGATCGACGAGTTACTGGTCATGGACGACCTGTCGAGCGACGAGACCGCAACGCTGGCCAAACAGGCCGGGGCCACGGTGATCTCAACCGCCAGTGTGCTGGCCGAATACGGGGCTGGCGGCAAGGGAGAGGCGCTCTGGAAGTCTCTGCGGGCCAGTACCGGCGACCTCATCGTCTGGTGCGATGCCGACATCCGCAACTTCGACACCCGCTTCATCCTCGGCTGCCTCGGACCGCTGCTGGTTCACGATGTCGGATTCATCAAAGGCTTCTACCGCCGCCCGCTGAACGATGATGGCGAAGGCGGAGGTCGGGTGACCGAGCTGGTAGCAAGGCCGCTCATCGCCACGCTTTTTCCCGACCTGGCCGCCATGTTCCAGCCTCTTTCCGGCGAGTTCGGTGGTCGCAGGGAGATCCTGGAGCGAGTTCCCTTCAGCCGGGGGTATGCGGTCGATCTGGCTTTGCTTATCGATATCTCCCGACAATTCGGCATCGACCGAATCGCTCAGGTCGACCTCGGATCGCGGGTCCACCGCAATCGACCCCTACGGCAACTGGGCCCACAATCGGCAGCCATCATGGCCATGGCATTGCGCCGGGCCGGCATCGAGCCGCAGGGAGTTGAAGAGAACGGTGCCGAGAAGAACGGTGACGAGAACACAGGCGCCGACAGGCTGATCATGCAGCGACCGGAGTTCGGCGATGCCAACATCACGGTCGGCGATCTGCCCGCTCTGGTCGACCTGAGTTAGTTCGAAACCGGCTGAACCGACGGGACCTGGAGCATTTCAGGCTCTAGAATGGTCTTATGGCGTCAGTGAACAGCGTTTCAAGGCCCCCAATCGGTCTAACGATTCTGATGATCGTCGCGCTTGCGGTGATCGGTTTTCTGGCCACCCAGTGGATTATCGGGTTCGTGCTGAAGATCATTCAGCTGATCCTGATTCTGGTCGCCTTCTACCTCATCGCCAAGGTAGGCCTCTACCTGCTGCGTAAGGGTCGGTAACGACCCCCGGCAA
>JBOEHD010000003.1:0-30925 GCA_050633745.1 Acidimicrobiales bacterium | reverse complement strand
GCACCACCCAGATGGGCGGCGAAGGTATCCAGTGGGTCGGGGCGGCCCCGTTCGTCACCCTCGATCACCGCTTCCAAAACATCGGCGACGGCACCTACCATCACTCCGGCAGCCTCGCGGTTCGCCAGGCGGTGGCCGCCGGAACCAACATCACCTACAAGATCCTCTACAACGGTGCAGTGGCTATGACCGGGGGTCAGACCATCGACGGCCAGATGGCGGTTCCGGAGCTGACCCGCTCGATCCACGCCGAGGGCGTGGCCAAGATCATGATCGTCACCGACGACGTCGAAAAGTACCCGTCGGACGCATCGTTCGCCCCGGACGTGCCGATCTGGCATCGGTCCCGGCTCGACGAGGCCCAGCGGGTGCTGCGGGACGTTCCCGGTTGCACCGTGTTGATCTACGACCAGGCCTGCGCCGCTGAGCTTCGGCGAGACCGCAAACGGGGCAAGGTCGTCGACCCGGCCATGCGGGTGTTTATCAACGAAGCGGTCTGCGAAGGCTGTGGCGACTGTGGCGAAAAGTCGAGTTGCCTCTCGGTCCAGCCGGTCGACACCGAGTTCGGCCGAAAGACCCAGATCCATCAATCGTCCTGCAACAAGGACTACACCTGCCTCGAGGGCGACTGCCCGGCATTCGTCGAGGTCATCCCAGACGGCAAAGTGGTCAAGAAGGCCACCGTCCCGTTCGACCCGATCGGCGACGATCTGCCCGAGCCCGCTGACCGCATCGACGAGGGCGACATCCTGATGATGGGCATCGGCGGAACCGGTGTTGTCACCATCAATCAGCTGCTGGCCACCGCAGCCCTGCTCGACGGCAAGCAGGCCGACGGTCTCGATCAAACCGGCCTGTCCCAAAAGGGTGGCTCGGTTATCTCCAATCTCAAGATCCGGCGCATGTCCGACGAGGGCGGTGACGGTGGATTGAACCATGGCATTGCCAACAAGGTTTCCTCCGGCGGAGCCGCCGCCTACCTGGTGTTCGATGTTCTCACCGGCACCAGCCCAGACAACCTCAAGAAAACCGACCCGGCTCGTACCGTCGCCGTCGTCTCATCGAGCAAGGTTCCGACCGGATCGATGGTCCGAGACACCGCGGCAGCGTTTCCTGAGTGGGCCAAGCTGCAGGGCATCATCGACGCCACAACCGTGGCCTCAAAGAACGTGTATTTTGATGCAGGTACTGTGTCCGACAGCCTGTTCCGGTCGCATATGCCCGCCAATATCATCGTGCTCGGTGCTGGGTACCAGCAGGGGTGCATCCCGATCTCGGCCACCGCTATTGAGCGGGCCATCGAACTTAACGGTGTGGCGGTTGAGAGCAACATCCAAGCGTTCCGAATTGGTCGCAAGATCGCTCTCGATCCGACGTGGGTTGACTCGCTCGGTTTGCACCGGGCCGGTTCGGTTAAGCGGTCCGAGGCCCGGCGTTCGGCCAAGGTCCAGAAACTGATCGACACGGTGTCAGCGCCTTCGGAGGAACTGACCCGGCTGCTCGGGATTCGAGTGCCTGAACTGATCGAGTATCAGGATCTGCCATACGCCAAGCGTTACGTCGAGAAGGTGATCGAGGTTCGGGCCAGGGAGGCCGCGGTCACCTCCGACACCCGGCTGTCGGAGGCGGTGGCCCGGTACCTGTTCAAGCTCATGGCCTACAAAGATGAATACGAGGTGGCCCGCCTGCATCGCTCATCGGCGTTCAAGGACACCCTGGCCGAGCAGTTCGGTGCCGACGCCAAGATCACATACAAGCTGCATCCGCCAACGATGCGCCAGTTTGGCTACGAGTCCAAGATCGGGCTCGGCAAGTCAGGCGAAGCAGCGTTCGCTGCTCTGGCCAAGATGAAGCGCCTACGTGGCACCTCGATGGATCCGTTCGGCCGCACCAAGCATCGCAAGATGGAGCGGGAACTGATCGGCGAGTACGAGGGCATGATCGATCAGGTAGTCGCTTCGCTGTCGACCGAGTCCTACGATCACGCGGTCGAGGTAGCCGAACTGCCCGACATCATCCGAGGCTATGAAGGCATCAAGGAAGCCAACATCGCTGAGTTCCGCTCACAGGCCCAGCAGCTGCTGAAGTAACGGCCATCTCTGGAAACAGCTCTGGAGACATGGCTGGAAAGATGGCCCGAAACATGGCTGGCAATAAGGTCGCACTCGGTATCGATATCGGTACCGGGTCGACCAAGGCCGGATTAGTAGACGCCGACGGCCACCTTGTGGTCGTCGGCCGCTGTTCCCACCCGATCACCGAACCTCAGCCTGGCTGGTCGGAAAGCGACCCTCGGGCATGGCTGCTGAGCGCCCGCTCGGCTATTGCCGAGGTGCTGGCGGCCCGACCCGACGACGAGGTTGTCGCCGTCGGCTTCTCCGGCCAGATGCACGGCGTTGTGCTGTGCGACGACAGCATGCAGCCGGTCCGGCCGGCGGTCCTGTGGTCCGACCGACGCTCCCAGCCCCATCTCGATGAGCTGCGAGGGAAGTTCTCCGCCGACGATCTGGCTCGGCTCGCTAACCCGGTGGTGGCCGGTATGGCCGGTCCGAACCTGGCTGCGTTGGCCCGTCACGAACCTTCCGCGGTTGAACGCACCGCCACCATCATGCAGGCGAAGGACTGGGTTCGAGCGCAGCTGACCGGTGAGGTCGCCACCGACCCATCCGATGCCTCAGCGACGCTGCTGTGGGATGTGATGGACGATAGGTGGTCGGCCGCGGCCGGTGAAGTGTTCGGTGTTCGATCGACGATGCTGCCATCGGTCATCGACTCGTTCGACGTTGCCGGGGCGGTCACCGAGACCGGGGGAGCGTTGTTCGGACTGCCCGCAGGGATACCCGTCGCCTGCGGTGGAGCCGATACCGCCTGCGCTCTGCTCGGCGCGGGGGTCCGGGCGGGCGAATATCAGGTTTCGACCGGCACCGGCGGCCAGATCGCACACCCTGTCATTGACCCTGCCGCTGCCAACCCAGCGGCAGGCACCCACTGCTTCCGAACGGTAGAGAGGCGATCGGACCAGACCGCCACGGCGGCTCCCTGGTACACGATGGCGGCGACTCAGAACGCCGGCGTGGCCATCGACTGGGCCCTCGCCACCCTCGGGCTCACCCTGGATGAGGCCACCCGACTAGTTGTCGAAACCCCTATCGGTTCCAACGGCGTGACGTTCCTGCCGTACCTGACCGGTGAGCGCACCCCGCATCTCGACGTTGGACTGAGCGGAGCATGGTCTGGTTTGCGGCCAGCGACAACCAGAGCCGACCTTATGCGTTCGGTCTTCGAGGGGGTTGCGTTTGCCCTCCGAGACGGCCTCGACGCAATGCTCCGCAGCTCCAAGCCCGGGTCCACACCGATATCGGCACCTGAACAGGCGCTGCTGGCCGGTGGCGGTTCTGTGGCCGCCTGGTGGCGGCAGATGCTGGCCGACGTACTCAACCTCGCTCTTGTGCCCCATAACGCCGCTGACGCCTCGGTGCGGGGCGCTGCGCTGCTGGCATGGGGTTCAATCGATCACCCCATCGACCCCGGCACAGCGGTCACCCGCCTGGCCATGATCGAACCCGATCCCCGGTCCGCCACCGCCTACGAAGGTGCGCTCAACCGTTTCCGGGCTGCAGGATCAGCCCAACGCTGAGCGCCCTGTATCGGGTTGGCTGTCTTGGGCTAGTTGTGTTTCGTCAGTTGTGGTCGGTTAGTTGTGGTTGGTTAGTTGTGTTTGGTTACTTGCGCAGCTTGAAGCGCTGAATCTTTCCGGTGGCCGTCTTGGGCAGATCGGAAACGATTTCGTAGCGCTTTGGCCGTTTGTAGCCGGCCAGCCGGTCCCGGCAGTAGTCGGTCAGTTCACCGGAAAGTAGTTCCGGGGAGAGTTCGTTTTCTCGGCCCCCGATGGGGATGACGTAGGCCACCGGCCGCAATATCGACTGGTCGTCTTTTTCGCCGACCACCGCGGCCTCAAGCACCGACTCGTGTTCGATCAGCACCCCTTCGACCTCGGCTGGCGACACCCACTCACCGCCGACCCGCAGCATGTCATCGACCCGGCCCATGTAGGTGTAGAAGCCGTCTTCGTCGAGGTTGTAGAGGTCGCCGGTGTGCATCCAGGGGCCATCGAATGTGGCCTTGTTCGTTTCACTGCGACACCAGTAGCCGATGGTCATCGAGTCGCCTTTGACCATCAGTTCGCCCGGCTCGTTCGTCGGCTGGACCTGACCGTTCTCGTCGACGACCTTCAGCTCGTAACCGGGAACCGCCTTGCCGCTGGTACCGGCCTTTGTGGCCCCGGGGGCGTTTGAAAGGTAGATGTGCAGCAGTTCGGTCGAGCCGATGCCGTCGAGAATGGTCACCCCGAACCGCTCACGGAAACGTTCGAAGGTTTCCGCTGGCAGCGACTCGGCGGCCGACACGCCGTAGCGGACAGAAGCGAACGTGTCGTCCGGTAGGTCGCTGGCATTGAGGGCGGCATAGAAGGTAGGGATGCAAAAGAAGAAGGTCGGCCGGTGGGTTGTGGCGATGTCGGCGACCAGCTGCGGCGTCGGCGGCCTGGTTGGCTCGAGAATGGTTGTGGCCCCGACGGCGAAGGGGAAGGTCAGCGAGTTGCCAAGACCGTAGGCGTGAAACATCGGCCCGACCGAGAAGAAACGATCGTCGCCGGTCGCGCCCAGTATGTCCTTGGCATAGGTGTCGCAGGTTGCCCTGATGTCTCCGTGGCGATGGATGGCTAGCTTGGGGCGGCCAGTGGATCCCGACGTGCAAAGCCAGAAGCCCGGCGACTCAGACCAGGTGTCGTAAGGCTCGGAGCTGTGATCGGCCCCGGCTGCGATGAAGTTCTCCCAGGAGATCACCGCAGCGGTGCTGCCGGCAGCATCACCACTGGGAGCTGGGCCGGTGACAACGATGTTCTCCAGCTCGGGCGCCCCGGCCATCAGATCGGCGAGCCGGTCGGCCTGTTCGACAGAGACCAGCGCCAGTCTGGCTCTCGAGTCGGCACAGATGACCGCTAGGTCACGTCCCGGTAGCAGCGGGTTCATGGCTACCGGTACCGCCCCGATGCGCATCGCCCCGAGAAACACGGTGATGAACTCGACGCCGTCGAGCATGGCCATCGCCAGCCGCTGCTCTGGCTGCACACCGATGGCCCGCAGCGCGGCCGCACTCTGCGCTACCAAATCGTGCATCTCGCCGTAGGTGTAGGTCCGGCCTTGGCAGATCACCGCTTGGCGATCGCCGTTCCCCGCTTCCACATGACGATCGACTAGCCAGGTGCTGGCGTTGAACTGCTCGTACATACCGTCTCCCCTATTACCTGACTGTCTATTCCCGTTCTGAGCCTACGGCCTGATCGAATCGGGCGACCACGTCGACGACTAGATCGGGGTCCTGATGATGCAGGAGATGGCCAAGATTCTCAAGCAGCTGGCACTGGGCATTCGACCCGACCGCGGCCGCGGTGTCGATGGCATGGGAGTCGGGAGCGTATTCGTCGCCCTCGCCCTGGACGATCACCGTTGGCACGTCGATGTTTGCAAGCAGAGCTCGAATATCCCAATCTCGGAACTCATCGCAGACCCAGACTCCGCTCCAGGCTTCGAACAGCGCGTCGGGATTGGCGTTGTTGCGGGCCAGTCCTTTCACGATCGGTGCGCTGTTGTTTCTCATCCCGGCGATGGCATCGAAGCAGGTCTGCTCGACCCAGCTATGGGCCGCCAAGGTGATCACCCCTCGAATTGTTTGCTCGGCAGACTCGACGCCTACAGCATCTCGTGCACCATTTGATGCACCGCTTGCTTTACTGCCCAGCGCAGCGGCGTACAGCAGAGCGATCGAACCTCCGTCGGAGTGCCCAACCAAGAGTGGGTTCTTGACCTCGACCACCTCGAGCAGGTCGGCGAACCGTGCCGCTTCACGATGGAGCCAGTCAGCGGGCCAGGGCCCGGTTGGCACAGGCGTGGATTGACCGTGACCGGGGCGGTCATAGGCCAGCACGCTGCGCCCGGTCTTGGATGCCAGGTTGGCTGGGATGGAGCGCCACTGTTCGATAGAGCCAAGACCATCGTGAAGCAGCACAATCTCGGCCGGACCCTCGCCCCACTGAGCAACGGTTATCTCGGCATCGCCGACGGCCACCAGACGAGAGCTGTATTGCGGCGGTCCTGTTTCACTGTCTGGGGGCACCAAAGCTCCTACTTCGTCTGTCGATCGGTCAGCCTGTCCGGCAATCGCAGTCCATTGTGGCGCCCGCTCGATCGCAAGCCAAAACGTCGGCCGCCTAAAACCACCGATTGACTCACCCGAGCGGGTGAGCCAATCAGCGTGTTCATCTATCGGTTATTCGACCGCTACCGAGGTAGCTGTCGACCGGCTAAGAATCAGCCGACTGGTCGCACCAGAAGGGTCTTGGTCTCCTGGGTGCCACCGGTGTTCGTTTGGTTCCACTTGTTGGCGAACATCAGGATGGTTCCGTCGCCGCCGTCTGAGCCGTAGAAATCGACGTAATCGGCATCGACCTCATGCTTGGCCCAGTCGACACCGTTGCTGCTGTGAACCAGCACCAAGCCGCCGGTTGGGGGACCCTCTCCGGTGTACTGCGGACCGTAGGTAAGGAATACACCGGCGCTACTGCCTCGCACGTCATTGAGAACTCGATCGCCGACGTCGATATTCGGTGCCAGCTCGGCGAGGGTTACCGTCTCCCACGGGCCTCCAGCGATGGAGCGCTGCAGCTCTGGCTCCGGCTCGGGGTAGTACTCGCCCTCGTAATACTCTTCCTCGTAGACAGCCTCCCCATCGGGCCCAACCACCGTGGTTGCCACCGGAGTCTCGGCCTCGATGGCTACTGCCTCTTCCTCCACTCCATCGGCTATGCGGTCCTCAACGGCGTAATCGCCTTCGAACTCAGCCCAGGAGAGCTGGAACCGGTGATTGCCAGCCTTCGGCTCCTGGAAGTTTTCGTAGTAGCCGTAATAGCCGTCATCTTCGTTGGTGTATGTGCGTTGTTCGCTCGTCCAGTTGATGCCGTCGGAGGTTGACCAGAGGGTTTCGCCGGCGAACTCCATGCTCTCTTCATAGACCTCGCCGTCTTCGTAAGCATGTGCCAGCGACGGATCCCAGACCGACACGATCAGTTCGCCACCTTCGACGTAGGCGTGCCCGTACTCCATGGAGTCGTCGAATGGCCTTCCCTGGTCGACGAAGTTTTTACCGTCGAAGGTGTAGGTGGTTGACCATGACTTCCATGACTCGGGAACGGTGAAGCCAATGTCGCTCCATGGGACGGTGACCGGCTCAGGCCACTCGTAGACCTCAACGTCGGTGTCGGTCGAGACCCAGGCTTCGTTCCACTCACAGCCGGTGTTTTGGATCTCCTCTTTCATCCATTCGGTCATGGATTCGAACTCCTGGCTGGCCATCTCCTGCTCCTCGGTCGGAGCCTCGGCGATCCATGACCGGAATCCCTGGATTTCTGGCAGGTAACGAGCTTCGACCAAAGCGCAGGGATTGTCGGGGTCGGTCTCTATGAAGCTGATCCCGTTTGTATCGAAGTTCTGCAGGCTGAATTCGCTGACGTTGAGACCAGCGTCGTTTGCTACCTTGAGCACTTCCTCATAGTCCGGGTAGCCCCAGCGTGATGCGAAGATGACCGGTGCCTGGCCGTCGCCGATCAGCATCGTCATCATGTCGATCTCGGGCAGGCCGCTGATCTCGTTCCAGTTCCACGATTGGCCTTGATCGCTCGAGGTGCCAAACGCCGCGACGTCTTCGGTCTTCGAACCGGTGCTGACCACGTAGAGCACACCGTCTTGCACCTCAAGATCGGAGATGAAACGGTCTCCGAGGTCTTGGGTCTTCCATCCAGAACCCTCGTTGTAGACATACAGGGTGTCCTGGCGGTAGGCCTCCATGAACTCTTCGTCGGTCGTGTTTTCATCGAATTTGACCCGACCCGGAGCTGAAGACAATACGTAGTACACGCCGTCGGCGGTGTGGACCTGACCAAAACCGGGGCTGTTGTCTGTGCTGATGTCGATGAACTCGATCGGGGCGTAGTCGGCTACCTCGAAGGTTGCGCCGTCGGTGTCGGCTGAGGTACCCGCCGAGTCGTCGGCTTGACCGGCAGCGATCTCGCTTACCGGCCCAGCGTCGTCCTGCGACAGCATGAAGAATCCGGCTGCAGCTACGACCACCACCGCCAATGTGGCAAGCGTTGCGATCGGGGCTCGGGAGCGGGATTGAGCGGCATTGGTGATCGACGCCGGTGCGGCGGATTCGATCTCGATGCCGTCTGCCTGTTCCGCCATGTGATTGCGCAGTCTGCTCTCAAAATCCATGTTGGTTACTTTCTTCTGAAACGGTGTGCGTGGTTGCGGAGTAGATCGGTTGGTCGTTGTCGTGAATCGGGGGCGAGGCTGGCTCTTCTTCGAGCTGACCTCGGAGCTCGCTCAGCGCCTGGTGCAGGCGGCTCTTGACTGTGCCCGCTGGGATGTCCAGCGCCGCTGCGGTCTGGTTTGTCGACCAGTCGAGGAAATATCGACAGACGACAACCGCTCGATGCTTCGGATCGAGCTCGCTCAACGCATCGTTGAGCGCCGGGTCTGAGGTCTCGGGCAGCTCGGTCGAGGTGCGGTCGAGCCACGGCAGTTTTCGACTGGCTCGCCGATACCAGGAGCGACCCCAGTTAAGGCCAACCCGATAGACCCAGCCTGCCGGATTGCTGTGACCGGAAACGGTTCCCCAATTGGAGTACGCCCTGGTCATCGCCTCGTCGGCTGCTTCTCGGCCAAGTTCGGCATCTCCAAAGGTCATGGCTAGAGACTTGGCGATCTTGGAATGATGGACCTCGTAGAATTCGGCGAACGACGCTATGAAGACCGCATCGGGTTCGCTTCTGCCAGCGCTTGAACTGCTGCTCAGCAGCACCGGTTCACCGCCGGTATCTCCGTTCAAGGCCGACAGCGGAGTGTCGGGAGTGTGTCTCATTACAGCTTTAGACGTCCTGGGACCCGGAATGGTTCGGAGAAGACAGAACTTTTTTCTATTTCGACATCATTCCGACTCCTGCAAGCGCTCTATCTCACGCAGGTTTTGAACTGGTTCTGACTGCTCGGGAGCCAAGATGATGGCTCGTTCCATGTTCGCCTCGGCGGCATCGAAGTTTCCGCTCAAGGCCAGGGCGATGCCCAACCGTTGCCGATGCTCAGGGTTATTGGGATCCTCGTCGACCAGTTCCTGCAGTGCCGCGGTGGCCTCGGCCAAAGCCGCGTTGCGTTCGGACCCGGACGTTGTGGCTCGGGCTCGTTCGAGAATCAGCCGGCCTCGTTCGCCTCGCAGCGCGGGATCGACGCTGGAGCGCTGCAGGCCACGTTCGATCTGTTGCAGCGCAAGGTTGAGTCCGCCAGCTTGGCCAGCGAGCCGAGAAGCGATGAACCGGTAACGGATTGAGTCCGGCCGCCAGCTTGTCGCCGTCTCGACTGTTGCCGGGTCATCGAGTGTTGCCGGGTCATTTACTGTTGCCGGGTTATCGAGCGCTTGGCGGACCGCGACGTTAGCCACCATGTCGGCTAGGCCGGCCAGCAGCGCCACCACCGCTAGCCCGGTTGCCAAACCGCGACCCAGTTGCCGGAGCACCGGACGGGTGAGCGCATCGGAGCTGGTTTCACCGTTGGTGCCGGCGAACGACAGTCCGGCGATGATCCAGAACAGGGGATCGACCTCGCTGAGGGGAAAGAAGAACTGCTGTTGTATGACGTAGGCCAACGCGGCAACACCAAGGCCGATCTGTAGCGGCCGACCCGACCTGATCGATCGCACGGCTGCCGCCCCGACCATCAACATCAACCCGAGATAGAGCAGCGCCCCGGGTATACCGAAGATCAGCCCGACGTCGAGCAGCCCGGCGTGGGCCCGATCGGTGACTACTTCGCGGCCCCAGTCGATCACGTACTGTTCGTCTACATGGCGGCCGAATACCGCTCGATACCCTTCCGGCCCGTACCCGAAGAACGGCGCATCGGCCAGAGCCCGCAACCCGACTTGCCACTCGTCGAGTCGCCCCTGAACCACGCCATTCTGACCGAAGCTGGAAGTGAGGCGCGCTCGCAGTGCAGGCGTGGCGACGATCAACAGCAGCGGTGCGACGATGGCGGCCATCGAAGTCAACCTGCCAGACCGGTTGGCCGCGGAAAGATGGTTGACCCCGGAAAGATAGATGGCCAGCCAAATCACGGCCGCGGCCAGCGCTCCGAGCCATGCCGCTCGTGACTGTGAGGCAAGTAACGCCAGGCCACCTCCGACCGCTCCAACCCAGCCGACGACCTGCCACACCTTGTTTACCTGGGGGTCTGTCTGGTTGTTCGGCTGATCGTTTGCCCGGTTTTCGACTGCAAGTCCGACGGCGATCGGAATCACCAGAACAGCGACTGCGCCGAGGTACGCCGGTTGGCCGAACGGTCCGCCGGCCCGGTCTCCGGCGAAGCTGACATCGATCGCTCGGTCCGCAAGCTCCGCCACCGTATAAAGGCCGAGCCCGACGCCACCGGCAGCCACCGCCTTCGTGACTGCATCGGTGGAGGTCTGCGTGGTCGCAGCATTTCCGCCTCGGCAAACTAGGAACAAGCCGCCGCAGAGCAGCCAGATCGGCCACCCGAAACGCCGATCGGGGGTGCCGATCCAACCGTGCAGCGGATCGATGGCAGCAACGGTGGCGATCAAACCCCACGCCAGCAGCCCAGCCCACAAGTGAGAAACGCTCAGTTTGTTTGGCGGCGAGAACCGCGTCATTTCGATGCTTGATGCGATGAAAGCGAATCCGAGGGCCGGGATGATCATCCATCGAACGGGACCGAAGTGATCCCACCCCACTGGATCGAAGACAGTAACGCTCAGAAAGGCTAGAGCGGGGAGCAGCAGCGACGCAGCTCGGCTAGGCCCGGCAACCAGCCCCGAGCCATCGTTACCTTTTCCGCTTGTCACTGTCGTAGCCACCGGGGTACAGGATGGCATAGACGGGACTAGTTCGAAGACCAGACCGCAGTGTGTCGTTGGGTCCTAGCCGCCGATCGTGGTGCAGTATGGATGGGTGGTGGGCGCGATGTTCGGGTCGCATGGCACGACGGTGGTCGTTGAAAACGGTCCGGTGGTAGTAGTCGTCTCGGGGCAGCCCTGAGTGGTGGTCGTCACGGCATTGGGGTCGCAGAGGTCGGTGGTGGCTCCTGGGCCCGGTCCGGTCGTGGTCGTGTGACACTCTGGTCGGTTGTGGAATGTCGTCGAGGGGCCACCGAAGGACGGGGTGACGAAGATGCACTCTTGCCCGGTCTCACCAGGCTCTAGCACGGTGGTGGGATAGGTTTCGATTGAACCCACCAGCTCGGCACAATCGGGGATAGTCGTGACCTGATAGCAGCCTTCAATGTCGATGGTCGGCGTTGGTGGCGGCGCGCCCGGGCCGATGGTCAGAGTGGTCTGGTCCGACGGCCCTGTGCCGTCGTCTTCGCTTTCGGCGGGTCCTTCCGTGGTGGGCACGGACTCGAACTCGGTGCTGTGGGTCGCCTGTATTTCGGCCCCGGGGTACTCGCCGCACGGCAGCGTCACCGTGACGGTGAGTGTCGACATGCATTCCTCATAGGCAGCCATCTCCGAGGCGTTCGTGGCCGCGCTCGTAGTCGTCTCCACCGGCTCACTCAGCCCGACGGTGGTGGCAGTTGTACCGCTTTGAACGGCCGGGTCGATGGTCGTGGTTCGGTTCGTTTGGGCGATCAATCCGACAACGGCGATAACAGCGATCACCACGGTCCCCATCACCGCTGCCCAAACCAAACGACCCGATGGTCGATCAGAATCCATGACAAAAACCTACTTCCATATATGCACGGGGTCCGGTCAGGTCTTTCTGATGGTGCACTTCAGAATATTGAGGGGATCTGGTCGGTGTCGCTTAGTAGCCTCACAGGCATGCGTCAGAACATCAGCTCGGGCAGCCCCTATGAAGATGTGTTCGGCTACTGCCGAGCGGTTCGGGTCGGGAATGTAGTCCACGTTGCCGGAACCTGCGCCCAGCCTCCCTACATCGAGGGCTGCGATTCATATACCCAAGCGGTGTCCGCCTTGGAGATCATCAAGGATGCGTTGGAACAGGCCGGAGCGTCGGTTGCTGACGTGGTCCGTACCATCACCTATGTGACCGACATCGGCGACATGGAGATGGTGGCCAAAGCCCACAGCGCGATGTTCGCCTCGGTGAAGCCAGCGGCGACGCTGGTCGAAGTGAGCGCGCTGATCGATCCCGAGATGAAGGTCGAGATCGAGGCCTACGCCATCATCGCCGAGGACTAGCTCACCGCCGAAAGCTAGATTATCGAGGCTGGCTCAGTCGCCGGCTTGAAGACCGGCGATGATCGACACGTTCACGATGTCATCGACCGAGCAACCTCGGGATAGGTCGTGAAGCACTCCACCGAGACCCTGCAGTAACGGCCCGATCGCCTTGGCCCCGCCGAGCCGCTCGGTGATCTTGTATGCGATGTTGCCGCTATCGAGATCGGGGAACACCAACACGTTGGCTTGTCCGGCCACCGGTGACCCTGGGGCTTTGCTATCAGCGATCGCGGGGATGATGGCGGCGTCGAACTGAAGCTCGCCATCGATCTTTAGCTCCGGTGCCAGTACCTGAGCCCAGGTGGTGGCGGACCGAACCTTGTCGACTCGGGGATGCTCGGCGCTGCCCTTTGTACTGAACGAGAGCAACGCCACCTTCGGCTCTTCACCGGTGAGCTGCTGGAAGGTCCTAGCCGAAGAGATAGCGATCGATGCCAGCTGGTGATAATCGGGGTCGGGCAGAACACCACAGTCGCCGTAGGCCAGTGGTCGACCATCGGGAAGGATGAATAGGAAACAGCTGCTCACCGCCGACGGGCCGTTCGTTCCCAGAATGCGAAGCCCAGCTCTGATCACATCGGCGGTCGGTCTGCTGGCTCCCGCCACACAGCCATCAGCGTCGCCCGCGGCGACCATCAGGGTGGCAACGTCGAGGGGATCTTCAAGGTCGACCGGTTTGCTCAGCGCCTGCGCCGTTTCCCGCACCGCGTCGCTGAGATGGTCGCTCGGATTGCTGATGACCGTGGCAATGGCCAGCTCTTGCCGGTTGAGTTTGTCGGCCGCGTCGATGGCCCGTTTATCGCCGGCATCGGCCAGCACTATGCGCCGTGGGGTTCGGCGAGATTGTTCGTGCCATCGCTCTAAAAGGGCCACGTAGTGAAGTTAGTTGCTCCAGCCGCCGAATCTGGGCTTGGGAGTTGAATTGCTCGTGGTGCCAGTGGACGTCGCAGTAAGGCCTGCAACCCCATCGAGCTATCTACCCTTACCCCGCCAGGGGATCAGAACCGACTCGAGGACTCGCACGATGAGGTCGAGCACCACACCGATAACCGCGATCACGATGATGCCGACCACGACGACGTCTGGTCGGAAGAAGTTTCTGGCCTGGAAGATCATGCTTCCGAGACCGGTGTCGGTGCCGACCAGTTCGGCGGCAACCAGTGTTCCCCAGCTAACACCGAGCGCTACCCGGAATCCGGTGAACAACTCAGGCAGGGCATTTGGCACGATGAGCCGGAACAGGATCTGAGTCTTCGACGCGCCCAGCGAGTACGCGGCCCGCACCTTCGACAGGCTGACATCGCGCACACCGGCTCGGGCCGAGATGATCATGATCCAAATCGACGCGAATATCAGAAGGGCGAACGAACTCGGGTCGCCGATGCCGAACCACAAGATGAACAGCGGTATCAAAGCCAGTGGTGGGATCGGTCGCAACAGCTCAACCGGGGTGTCGAAGAAGCCACGAATCCTGCTTGAGAGACCCATGGCCATACCGATCGGCACGCCGAGCAGACTGCCCGCCACCATGCCGACGAAGACCCGGAACAGGCTGGTTCGTGTGTGTTCCCAGAGGGTGATGTTCTTGAAGCCGTCGGTTCGCAAGGTGTTGAAACCTCGCCAGGTGTCGGCTGGGGTGGGGAACGAGGTGGCGCTGAGGAACCTTGAATATTCGTCGGGGGAGCAGGGTGGCTCCACGCCTGCGTCTTCGGCGGCCGACTCGGCCAGTCGACATTCGGTGATCAGCTTGATGTCGGTCAGAGGTTCGGGGTTTTCCTTGGCCGCATAGGCCACCTTTGTCTCTTCGGCGAAGTCCTGGGGAAATCCCCAGGCTTTGGTTCCGCTCCACCACAGCAGGCCCAGCAGGACCAGCGAGAACAAACTCCACAGCGGCATGCTTTTGACCGCCGCGGCATCACCGAAGGTGACGGTCTTGCGGTCGGTGTTCCGGCTACTTCGCAGCATGCTCATCATGGCTGGCCCTCGTTACCCATGATTTCTTCTTCCATGTCCCAAATGAGCGAGAGGATTTCCTCACGTTTGTCGATGAACTCGCGCGACGCTTTGAGTTCACGAGGTTCGACGTCGAGACCCTTGGCGGCGAACGGCAGGTCATAGACGTGTTCGATCCGACCGGGCCGAGGGGCCATCACAAACAGCTTGTCTCCCAGGTAGAGCGCCTCTTCCACGCTGTGGGTGACCAGCACGATGGTCTTGCCGGTTTCCTGCCACAGCTCGAGTACCAGGCCCTGCATCTTTTCTCTGGTCAGCGCGTCGAGCGCCCCGAGCGGCTCGTCCATGAGGATGACCGCTGGGTCATTGGCCAGGCATCGAGCAAGCGCCACCCGCTGCTGCATGCCGCCGGAGAGTTCGTAGATTCGCTTCTCGCCGAAGTCGCGCAGCCCAACCGTTGCCAACAGTTCGTCGACCCTGCGGTTCGTTTCGTCTTTGTCGGCTCGCTGCATTCGTGGTCCGAAGGAGATGTTCTTGCGAACGTTCAACCATTCGAACAGTGCGCCCTGCTGGAAGACCATTCCTCGATCCGGACCGGGGCCGGTGATCGGCTCGTCGCCCAGCATGATCGTGCCCGCGGTCGGGGCCAGGAACCCGGCCAGTATGTTCAGCAGCGTCGTCTTGCCGCAGCCACTTGGGCCGAGCAGAGTCAACAGTCGCCCGCCTTCAAGGTCGAATGAAACGTCCTTGAGTGCCTGAACCGGTTCGCCTTTTGGAATCTCGTACACCATGTCGACCGAGTCGACCTTGAGACTTCTCATTTCCCACCTTTGCACAGCTTGGCCACAGCCCGGAATCTAACTTCTCAACCGTCATCAAAACGTACGCTCCGGGTCTCGCCATGTTGCGAGACCCGGAGCGTCGGTGTGCTTAGGGCTGTTAGCCCTGGGCTGCTTCTAGATAGCTGGTGTCGACGAAGCTGCTGAAGTCTTCGAGGGCGGCTGGGATTTCGCCCAACCGGACGAAAGTCGCCAGCTGCTCTTTCATGTTGTCGGCCACGTAGCCACCAAGCCACTCATCGGAGAGCTGCTCTTCGATGGTTGGGAACGAGAACCACACGTCGCCGTCGAGGAAGTTACCGACGTCTTCCATACCGGCTGCGGCGGCGATGGTGTCGTTGTACTGACCTGGGTCTGCGGCCCACATCTGGTTGAACTCTTCGGTCGCGGCCAGGAAGTCGCTGACTACGTCGGGGTGAGCCTCACCGAAGGCGGTGGGGATCGAGACGATGTCGTAGGTGAAGATGCCGATGTCGCTCTCGTGCTCGGCGCCGGTCATGATCAGCTCGCCGCCACTGTCGAGCATCTGCACTACCGAACCGCCGAAGGCGCAGCCAACTGCGACTTCACCGGTTTCGAATGCCGCGGCAGTTGCTGCGCCACCCTCGGCCGGGACGACGTTCAGACCGTCGAGGTCGACGCCGAGGTGTTCCATCATCGACAGCATCTTGTAGTGGGTTACGTTGCCGATCGGTGTGATGACGGTTGCGCCCTTGAGAACCTCAGCGGCGTTTTCCTGGGTGATTCCGAGCGAGCCCTGGGCCACGCAGTTGTCGGCCTCGGCGTAGGCGACGGCAATGCCGACGACCTTGAGATCGGCACCGTTGTTAGTGGTGTTGGCGAACGGGGTAAGACCCTGTGAGTAGGCGATGTCGACGTCGCCAGCCAGCATGGCCTCGCTCATCTCGCCGCCACTGTTGAACGGCTTCCAGTTGATCGGAAGGCCTACGGCGTCGCCGAAGGTTCCGTCGGCCTGACCGAGCTGGTTCGGAGTTGGCCACTCCGCGAAGTACGCAACGTTGAGCTCTGTGAGCTCGGCCATCGCGTCATCGTCGTCCATAGCGTCGCCGTCGGACGAATCACCGTCGGTAGTCTCGTCGCCTGCCTCGGTTGCGTCGGTCTCGGCGGCGTCGCTTCCGCATGCCGCCGCGAACAAGGCAAACACCGCCAGTAATAGCAGTAGTTTCTTCTTCATTTGCTGTCTCCCCATTGGATGGACCCGATCTTCGGACCCTTGGATATCTACAAGTTGCGCTTACGAGTTGAACTGAAGCCACTGCTCGGTGTTGGTCAACACAACAGCGAGGCGCTCGGTCAACTCGTCGAGTATTGCATCGTCGGCGATCAACGGTGGTGAAACGACCAACATCGTGGCTCCCCTATCGTCGGGCCGAATCAGCAGCCCCGCTTCGCGCACGAACTTGGCTAGCAGGCCGCCCTGCAGCTCCGGCACCTGGGCCGGGGACAGCTCGGTCCCCGTTGTGCGATCGGCCATTAGTTCTATGGCGTAGAAGTAGCCGAGGCCCCGTACGTCTTTGACGCAATGGTGCTTGTCCATCAGGCCGTCCATGCGGGCCCGGAATCCGGCCTCATTGGCCAGCACGTTGTCGAGGACGTTCTCGTCGCGCATCGCCGTCATGTTGGCTACCGCTACCGCGGTGGCAACGGGGTGGCCGCCGAATGTTGAGCCGTGCATGTACATGCCCATCTCGGTGTCCCACAGCTCTTGCACGAGTTGTTCGCGCACGATCATGCCACCGAGCGGCTGGTAGGCGCTGGTCACACCCTTTGCGAAGGTGATGATGTCTGGCACCACGTCGAGCCGTTCGCTCATGAACCAGTGGCCGAACCGGCCAAAGCCGCAGATGACCTCGTCTGCCACCAGCAACACGCCGTAGCGATCGCAAATCCGGCGGAGTTCCTGCCAGTAGCCGTCTGGCGGGACAAGGCCGCCGCGACCGTTCTGCACCGGCTCGGCGAAGACCGCCGAAACGGTTTCGGGCCCCTCGGCCAGGATCATGTCTTCCACTGCCTTCGCCGATGCCAACACATCGGCGGTGTCGCCGTATGTGTTGCGAACGTGGCGGGCACCGTCCCACAGCATTGGGAGGAACGGATCGCGGAACTTGGGAACGCCGGTGAGTGCCAGCCCGCCGAGGGTGGTGCCGTGATAGGACCACTCCCGCGAGATCACCTTGTAGCGGCTGTCATCGCCCCGGCTCACGTGATAGTTCCTAGCGAACTTCAGTGCCGCTTCGACGGCTTCTGAACCGGAGCTAACGAAGAAGACCTCGTTGAGGTCGCCTGGGGCGAAGTCGGCGATCATCGATGCAGCTTCGATCGCCGGCGGGTTGGCCCAGCCCCAGGTGGGGTAGAAGCCGAGGGTTTCCATTTGTTTGGCTGCCGCTGCTGCCAGATCCTGGCGGCCGTGCCCCAGGTTGGTGCAGAACAGGCCAGCCAGACCATCGAGGTACCGGTTGCCCTCGGTGTCGAATACGTGGCAGCCCTCGCCTCGTTCGATCACGCCGAGCATGTCACTGTTCCAGGCTTTGCCCTTGGTGAAGTGGGGCACCATGTGATGTTGGGCCTGGGCCCGTTGGTTGGTCGACGATTCGAACAGCGACATGATCTATCCCTCGGGTAAAAGCTGGAGTTAGGAGCTATAGCGTACTTGTGCGACACACTAACGTCGAGGGGCAATTATGGCTTCGTTTTTTGACCTGCGATGAAGCCCTTTCGAAGGTGGTCGCGGCCGATCAGGTACCCTCGGAAGCCATGACCAAACTGCAGATGATTGGCGGCGGAAAGATGGGTCAGGCCCTGTTGCAGGGCCTGATCGATGCCCAGTGGGCAACACCTGAAGAACTCGCAGTTGTCGAGGTCCTGACCGATCAGCGAGACCGATTGGCTGGGCAGTTTCCAGGTCTAACAGTGATCGATCGTCCATTGACCGCGGTCGACGCGGTGTTGGCGGTCAAGCCCCACTTTGTGGCCGAGGTCTGTGGAGCTCTGCGAGAACCAACCCGGGTGCTGTCGATCGCCGCCGGGGTCACCATCGCCACCATGGAGGCGGCGCTTCCCAACGCCACGCCGGTGATGCGCTCAATGCCGAACACGCCGGCGCTAGTTGGCGCCGGCGCCGCCGGTCTCGCCGGAGGTTCCACTGCCTCGGCCGACGACATCGAGTGGGCATCGGGCATCCTCAGCTCAGTTGGGGTGGCGGTCGAGGTGAACGAATCGATGCTCGACGCGGTCACCGGCCTTTCCGGTTCCGGGCCGGCCTATCTGTTCCTGGTCGCCGAGGCGATGACAGACGCTGGCGTCGCCATCGGCCTCACCCGCGATGTCTCCGCCCGCCTGGCCCGCCAAACCATCTACGGCGCAGGAAAGATGATGGTCGAGACCGGCACCGAGCCAGCCGAACTTCGGGCCGGGGTAACCACACCAGCGGGCACCACCGCGGCAGGGTTGGCCGCGCTCGAAGACCGTGGCCTACGGGCAGCCATGGCCGCGGCGGTCAAAGCCGCCGCCCAACGGTCGATCGAGCTCGGAAAAGCGGAGTAGCCTCAGCCGCAATGACCGCCCCCGAGTTGCGTTTCAACACAATCTCCTTTCTGTCTGACTATGGCCATGCCGACGAGTTCGTCGGTGTTGTGCATTCGGTGATTCGAAGCATCGTTCCCGATGTGCGAGTGATCGACATCACCCACGAAGTGGCGCCCCACGACGTTCGAGCTGGCGGCTTAGCCCTAGCTCGCTCAGCGCCGTACATGGCGCCGGGTATCGCCCTCGCAGTTGTCGACCCCGGGGTAGGCACCGACCGTAAGGGCGTCATAGTCGAAGTGGCCGACGGCGGTGCCTATCTCGTCGGTCCCGACAATGGCTTGCTGGCGCCAGCGGTGGCCCTTATCGGCGGAGCGACCGGAGCGGTGATCCTCGACAATCCCGACTATCAGCTCGACCCGGTGGGCCAGACCTTTGACGGGCGCGATGTCTTCGCTCCCGCGGCCGCCCATCTTTGCCTCGGGGTTCCGTTCACCGAGCTGGGCACGTCGGTCGACCCGATCCAGCTGCTGCCAGGACTGCTCCCGGTGAGCGAAGTGCAGGACGACGGTTCGATTACATGCGAGGT
This sequence comes from Acidimicrobiales bacterium, assembly GCA_050633745.1. GTDB lineage: Bacteria > Actinomycetota > Acidimicrobiia > Acidimicrobiales > SZUA-35 > JAHELU01. The sequence continues at coordinate 11,632 of JBOEHD010000003.1, read as the reverse complement.
TCTGTGGGTCGATCGGTTCGGCAACGCGCAGCTCAATCTTGAGCCTGAGTATCTCGACGATTGGCCAGACGTGGTTACGATCGCCGGTGGCCGGATCAACCGCAACGCGGCCAGGGTGTCGACCTTTGGCGAAATCATCGGCGGCGGCTTCGGTCTGCTGGTCGATTCGTACGGGCTGCTATCGATTGCCGTTGACCGGGGTTCAGCGGCCGCCGAGTTGGAGCTGACCGAAGGCGACGAGATCACCCTGTGGCCGTCCGATCGTCCCGCTACGGTGTCGTCGCCGGTGACCATTCAGGCTAAGCCGATGGTCACCCGACCTGAAGATGCCCAAGTTGAAGAAACCGACAGTGCTCAAAGCTCGGGTAGCCCCGAAACCCCGGCGGGATAGAGGAAACAACCATGAGGCCATCGATTGTCATAACCCTCGGATTGCTGCTCCTGGTCATCCTCGTAGCCGGGGTGGTCCAGATCTATTTCCAGGCTCGCTAGCGCTCCAACAGGATTTGCCGAAGGCATCTCCAGCCCGCAGGGGGTTTAGATGCCGGCCCTGAGCAGGTCGATCAAGACTTCCTCGATCGTTGAGACATCGGGGGCCACCAACTCGGCCATCTCGGCCTGAGAGATTGGCAGCTGCGCTGTCGGCTCGCCGCTCGCCGTCGGGAGTAGCGTTCCCGGGTTTGCTGGTTCTGTTGCTGTCGATGGAACGGCGACAGGGGATGACGTCGACGGGGCGGCGACCGGAGAAACCGTGGTCGGTGGGCTCGTTTTCGGGGCGCCTGTGTTTTGCACAGCGGTCGTTGGCGGCGTCGTCGTCGGAGCCGCAGTGGTCGGAGATGCAGTGGTCGGTGATGCGGTCGTTGGTGGCGTGGTGGTCGGAGCGGCCGTCGTCGGTGGGGGAGCAGGGATGTCGGCGGCCATGAACCGATGGGTGGTCCAGAGTTTGCCTGTCGCCGATGCGTGAATGACTCCGACGCCGACGTACTGGAACCGAGGATCGACCAGGTTCTGATAGTGCGCGGGGCTAGCGACGAAGGCCTGAAATAGCTGGTTCGGATCGTGAATGCCGTGAACGCCGACGTTCTCGCCAAGCACCGTCCAGGGGGCGGTCACGCCAACTGTCATGTCGGGAGCGTGAGCCAGTTGGTCGTTGCTCGACATGGCTGCAGCCCAGGATCGAGCGCCGCTGGTCAGTTCGGGATGCACGCTCAGTGCTGGCAACCCGACGTCGGCCCGAACCTGGTTGATCAGCTGCACAAAGAGCTGCTCATCGTCAACGGTCCCGGCCTCCGCAGGGGGTGCTTTTACGGCCGATCCGACGGCTAGCAGGACAATCGAGAGTCCGAGTGCCAACACGGTTCGGATCGTTCGTTGCGTGAGCACAGACTGATACTTCCCGGGCCATCACAGCGGACGGCGATGCCCAGAGGGTGTATCGACCGGTTTGGCCAAAACTTTAAGTCGGTTCTGTACCTGCTCGGTTGAGCGGAGTGCCCATCCAGTTCTTTGGTAGCACGCTGCGGAAGGCGCTCATGACCTCTCCGTGGCCCTGCGGGGTGAACGTCAGTTGGCCCACTTCGTCATCGCCGGTGGTGCTGCCGATCAGCCAGTGGCCGCTGAGTCCCGCGTCGAGACCCCGCAGCTCGGTGGTCTCTTGACCGTCGTCGGTGGACCACGTGGATGTGATTCGCCACCGCCTGACATCGGGCCGTTGGATGTCGAGTGCCAGCACCGCCTGATCCGAATCGAGGCCACCTTCGGTCAGGACCGCCAGGGCTTCTTCCCTGTCATCGATCAGGCCCTTGGCCTTGCTCAGAATTTGACTGTTGATCGAGATCGGAACGTCGCCGATGAACCGCGGAGATCGCAGCACGATCAACTCACCCAAGACCTGCGGAAGCTGACTCACCGCGACGGGCCGGAACTCGATGTAGTCGGGGTCGAGGGTTCCCGATACGACCGCCTGACGAGGCGTCGACCAGACCGTGGGCACCGAGCTGTCGTCCATGCAGTGCAGATCGACAGCCACGATCAGGCTGGCTTGATTTACCACATCGAGAAGTTCGAAGGCGATGGGATCGAGCACCCCGTCGACCAGCACCCCGCTCTTCTCAAGACGCGCAACGGTCCGATCGGTCGGAGGCTCAGGGGTCGAGTCTGGGTCGACGTTCGGCATCGACTGCACGTGAGCGATTCGCAACGTCTCAGTGACCAGGTCGGTAGGCAGCCGCAGCTGCGCCCGACTTCTATCAAGAATGGGAGATCCCTCGTTTTTGGCGTTTCCAGACGCCATTTCTGATTTGGCGCCGCTAGGCACCATGTTCGTAAGTCGGTTCATGTCCGCCACACAATCCTCTTTCATCTCTCCAGCCGCCAGCGCTGAAAGACTATGTCGACCCCTTTCTAGCGGATCCTTGTCCAACCGTCACGACGCGTCGGCCCAGCCCCACTACTGGTGGGCAAAAAACTCCGAACCGAAGCTCCGAATCGAAATTCTGAACCCGGTGCTGACGGTCGGAGTAGCGTTCGCCTATGGATCGACCGCCAGCCCCCGCAATACCACTGCAGGGTGATGAACGCACCCTGCTACTGGCTTTTCTCGACTTCTACCGGGCGGCGCTGGTCGACCGGGCATTTGGCCTTAGCCATGAGCAGCTCCAGGTGGCCCACCCGCCGGCAACATTGACGCTGTCCCGGCTGCTAGGCCACATGGCTTTCGTTGAACAGTTTTGGTTCCGAGAGCGCTTCGACGGCCTTGAGCTAGGGGAGCCCTGGGCATCGCTTGATTGGGAAACCGACCGCGACGCGGAGATGGCTTTGGCCCAGGTTTGGCCGGTAGAGCAGTTGCTGGCGACGTTCAACGATTCGGTTGCGGACTCGCGGGCCAGAGTCGAGGCCGCGGTATCGCTCGATCAGCTGTCGGCAAAGTCCGCCGACGATGGCCAGCAGTGGAATCTTCGTTGGATTCTTATCCACATGATCGAGGAATATGCCAGACATTGTGGCCACGCTGACCTGATTCGCGAAGCCATCGACGGTGACTCTCTCGCTCCTGATTAGGTCGGTGGGTTGGATTGACGGATCTTGGTCGATGGTCCCGTACTCTTGTGCCGGTGAGCGAAGCCCTCAACCTTGCGGGATACTTTGAGTCCCAATCGGAGTCCGGATCCGAGCCGGCATCGGACCCCCAGTCGGATTTCCGGTCGGATCGCCCGGCTCTTGTGGTTGGTGACCGTGTCACCAGCTATCGGGAACTATCCCAGCGGGTGGCCTGTTGGCGGGGTGGCCTGGTTGCGGCCGGTGTCCGGCAGGGCGACCGGGTAGCGATTCTGGCTGGAAACGGCGAGGAATTTGTTCTGGCGCACCTGGCGGCAATCGGGGTGGGAGCGATCAGCGTTCCACTTAACCCGCAGTCGCCACCGGCCGAGCTGGCTAGGGAACTGGCGGTGGTCGACCCCTTTGTGGCGGTGACCGATGCTGGCGCGGCCAAGGCTCTGGCCGCCGCGCTGGCGATGACGGTGAACCTCGAAGTTCCGAGCGTGCCGCTGGCCGAACTAGATGACGCCCAACCGCATGCCATCGTCGACGTCGCTCCCGGCGACACCGCGGTGCTGCTGTTTACGAGCGGGACCGCTGGTATGTCGAAGCCAGCGATTCTCACCCACCGAAACCTGGTTGCTGGCCTCGAAGCGGTGCTGTCGCTCCCGGTCGATCTCGTAGCCACCCCTCGGGTGTTCATCGGCGTGATCCCCCTGTTCCATGTCTTTGGGCTCAACACCATCCTCCACCTCTGCCTGCTGACCGGTGGCACGCTGGTGCTGAGCGACTTCGAAAGCCCCGAGGCCACTATCGAGCTGATCGCCTCTCACCAGGTCAGCGTGGTGGCTGGGCCACCGACCCTGTGGCGCTGGCTTTGCCGTGCTCCCGGCGCTACCCCTGAGCAGTTCTCCTCGGTAGCTCTGGCGGTATCGGGAGCGGCGAAACTCGATCCGCAGCTGAAGATCGAGGTCGACGATCGCCTGGGCGTAGACCTGACCGAGGGCTACGGGTTGACCGAAACCAGCGCAGTGGTTGCAGCCTCTATCGCCACCGAGGCTCCTCTTGGCAGCGTCGGGCGTCTGCTGCCAGGGGTCGAGGCCAGGATCGTCGACCTGGCTGGCAGCGACTGTTTGGTCGGTGACCCCGGCGAGCTTCTGGTTCGCGGCGACATGGTGTTCCCCGGCTACTGGGGAGTGAGCAGCGGCAATGCGTCACCGATCGACGCCGACGGTTGGCTTCACACCGGCGACATCGCGGTTGTCGACGAAGCGGGTTTCTTGGCCATCGTCGATCGCCGCAAAGACCTGATCATCGTGTCCGGCTTCAACGTGTTCCCAGCCGAGGTCGAATCGATCCTCATGGCACACCCCGCGGTCTCCCAAGCCGGGGTGGTCGGCGAGCCGTCGGAGTCGACCGGTGAAGCGGTTGTGGCCTTTGTCGTACCTGTCGAAGGCGCAGCGCCGGACGATGCAGAACTGCGAGAGCACTGCCAGAAGGAGCTAGCCCGCTACAAGATCCCGTCGCGGATAGTGATCGCCGCCGACCTGCCGATCGGCCCGACCGGAAAACTGCGTCGCAACCGACTCGGCTAGCTCAGTGCATTAGGAATCTCAGCGGGGTATTTCAACTGGGCGATGGCCAGCCGGCGGCCGGCTGGACACTACTATCGGCCTACTTGTCTGCGATGGGATTCCGCCGATCCCACCCCCGCCCCTCACTCGTGCTGCCCGCCGTGGCGCTCGCCGTGCTGCTGCTGTCTGGCTGTGGCGACGACACCGCCACCATTGCCCTCGACGCCGTCGGACGGCCAAGCGAACCCGAGGTGGTCGAACCGGTCGAGTTAGCAATGGTCGAAGGTCTAACCGCCTGCGACGAAGCAGAGTTGTTGACTCCTGACGACGACAACCAGCCATACGGCGAGGTCAGCCTCAACCAGGAAACGATCGCCGTTCTTGGCGACTACGCGGCGGCCGAACCCGACGACTTCGCAGGTATGTGGCTCGACGCTCGCTACAGCGGCCTACCCCTGGTGGCTTTCGCCGGTGACTTCGATCGCCATCGCCGAGCGATTCTCGACCTGCTCCCCGCCGATCGTCGAGGGGTTTCGTTTTCCATCGCCGAAGCGCTGGTCGGCGAAAAAGAGCTGGAGCGTCTGGCAAAAGAGGTGCTGGACCTCGCTGCGGCTAGCGAGATTTCGTCGCTGCGATCGACCGATCTCGATCTGACCCGCAACCGGGTTCAGCTCGACTTGGTGGACGCCACCGAGGATGAACTGGAAGACTTGCTCGACCGGTTGGAGATTGCCGAAATGCGAGCCGACCTGTTCTGTACCGTCAGCACTATCAGCCCACCGATTCCGCAGGGACCGCTCGATGTGCTGCCGGGGCCGGACGGCGCTCGCCTGGTCAGCTGCGGCGACTTCTCCTTCCCGTTGGCCTCGCTTTTGGAACGAACACCGATCGGCCAATCGGATCATCCGGCCGCCGCGGTGATCGCCGAATACACAGCGGACTCGGATTCTGACTCGGACTCGGCTGACGCTGGCGGTTCAAACCCCGACGGCGAGTGGATCGTGTTGCAGATCAACGCTGAGACCGCGTATTTCGGCAAGTACCGCAACGGTCTCGAGGCCACTGCAATCGCCATCACCAAGGGGGGCGGATGGGATGTTTCGGGCTGGAACTTCGGCTGCGAACTCCAGGTCGGTTTGCCCGAAGGCCTGGGAGCGGTCGAGATCTTCCTCGACCCGTCGAGACCGCCAACCGCGGCCAGCCGCACCGTGCGGGTTCTGGTCTCCGAACTGGCCTGCGCAGAGGGAAACGAAATGGGGGTCCGACTGCTCGGACCTCAGGTCATCGAATCCGAGACTCAAATTCTGCTGGCCTTTGCAGCGGTCGAGGCCACCGCTGAGGTAGTCGAGTGCCCTGGCAATCCGCTCACCGCCGTCGACGTGATGTTGGAGCAACCGCTCGGCGCACGCTCGCTGGCCAACGGGATGTACATGCCACCCGCCGCACTCACTAACCCCTGAGCACCGTCATCCCCGCTCGGATCGTTCTGCTGCTTGCAGCCCGGTGCGTTCTGCTGCTCGCAGCCCGGTGCGCTGTGCGGCAATTGTGGTTCCGGCGCCCCACTCATTGCCTTCGAGCACCTTGAGGAACCCCACGATGTTTTGATCGCGAATTGCCTCGAGCTCGCGTACGGTGTGCATGCCGGAGTGTGCGTCGGATTGGCTGACGATGGTGTCGACGAGTTCCGGGGTGAAGTCCGGCGTGTCCATCAGTTTTGTCCATGGCCAGTCCAGTGCCGGGCCGAACTGTTCGATGAAGTGTCGGAACCCGCCTGCACCACCGGCTACCCGGTAGGTTTCGAACAGGCCCATCTGGCCCCAGCGCAAACCGAAACCGTGGGTGATGATGTCGTCGATTTCCTGGGTGGTGGCAACGCCGTCGTTGACCAGCCAAAGCGCTTCACGCCACACCGCTTCCAGCAGGCGATCGCCAACGAACGCATCGATCTCCACCCGCAGATGAATCGGGCGCATGCCGATGCCGCTATAGAAGGCCTTCGCCCGCTCGATGTTCTCCGCCGTGGTGTGTTCGCCGCCAACGACCTCAACCGCAGGCAGCAGGTACACCGGGTTGTAGGGATGTCCGACCACCAACCGTTCCGGGTGGTCCATCGTCGCCTGCATGATCGATGGCTTTATGCCCGATGTGGAGGAAGCGATCATGGCTTCCGGTTTGGCCGCTGCTTCGATTTTGGCCAACACCGCAGTCTTGACCTCGGGCCGTTCCGGAACGCTTTCCTGGATGAAGTCGGCCTCGGCCACTGCGTCGGCGATCGAGTCGCAGATGGTCACCGTGCCCTGCCGATCGGTTGGCAGGCCGAGGTCATCCCAGGCCGCGACGGCGTTGCCAAGGACCTCGCTCAAAATCTGTTCGGCGTTTGGCGATGGGTCGCTCACCGAGACGTCAACGCCAGACAGCAACATGCGAGATGCCCATGCCGCGCCGATAACGCCACAGCCGACAACGGCGACCTCGGTAGGGCTGGGACTCGGAGCTGGGCTTTGGTCAGCCATGGCGGGTAAGGCCCAGGTTTTCGCGCACCTGCTCGGGGCTCAGCACGCGGTAGTTCTGGGCCTCGAGGATCGTTACCGCCCGCTCGACCAGGTCGCCGTTGCTGGCCAGCACACCTCGATCCAGCCAGATGTTGTCCTCCAACCCGACCCGAACGTTGCCACCGGCCATCGCCGCCAGCGACACGTATTTCAGTTGGCTCCGGCCGATGCTGAAGGCCGAAAATGTCCAGTCGTCTGGGATGTTGTTTCGCATCGCCATGAAGGTGTTTAAGTCGTCGGGAGCACCCCACGGGATACCCATGCACAGCTGCACCATGGTCGGCGCGGGGATGATGCCGCGGCGCACCAGGTCTTTGGCGTGAGCCAGGTGGCCGGTGTCGAACGCTTCGATCTCGATCCGAGTGCCGATCTCGGTCATCTGGCGGGCCATCTCTTCGAGTTGGGCAGGCGTGTTTGTCATCACGTAGTCGCCTTCACCGAAGTTCATCGTGCCGCAGTCGAGCGTGCAGATCTCCGGCTTGAGCCTGCGGACGTGCTCTACCCGTTCGGTGGCCCCGACCATGTCGGTGCCGTCCTCGGCGGGCGGCAGGGGCTTCTCGACGCCACCGAGCACGATGTCGCCGCCCATGCCTGCGGTGAGGTTGATGACCACATCGGTGTCCGAAGCTCGGACCCGCTCGACAACCTCGGCGAACTTGTCGACGTCGCGCGATGGGTTGCCGTCGTCCTCGCGCACGTGGACGTGGACGATGGCCGCACCGGCCTGCGCTGCCTCGACGCAGCTATCAGCGATCTGTTCCGGGGTGATCGGCACTTTGTGCGACTTGCCGGTGGTGAACCCGCCACCGGTCACTGCGCAGGTGATGAACACCCCATCGTGCTTCTGTTCCAGCATGGCTGACGCTCCACATGTGTTGGTGGCAGCGCAGCCGCTACCTCGACGAGAGGGTACGAAGCTTAGCTAGGTCGCTAGCGTTGGGGAACGACATCACTCGCCACAGTTCGGGGAAGTGATCGGTCGGTTCCATGGTGGTGGCAACCATACGTTGCACCGAATCCCAGTCGGCGGTGATGGCCTCGCCTCGCTCGGTGACCAGACCGATCAGGTCGGACTTGGGAAGCAGGCTCGGCACACCTTCGGTCCAGGTGGTCAATGAGACAAAGCTGCCGTCGGCCGCCTCGGCAACCTGGAATCCGGAGACGAACAGATCTTCGCCAACCAGCTGCTGGATAGGTTCACGCAGGCTGGTGTAGTTCATCTCGTGGCTGAGACAGCGCAGCTGCTGCCACTGCCGGTATGCCGGGTGGCTCGGTGGCAAACCGAGCGGCCGCCAATCTTCGTCGCGGCCGACCAGGGGTTGGAAGCTGATGGGTGACGGTGCGTGCAGATCTTCGAGGGCTAGCTCGCAGGCGATGCGGATGCCGTCGGCGTCATCGACAGCGGTGACCACCAGCAGGTTGCGGTTGGGGTGGATGACAACCAACTCGCCGGCCAAACCGGTTTGTTCCAGGTAGCTCGGAAGCAGCATGCGAGCACCGTCGTAGTCGTCTTCGTTTCTTGAGGTCCAGACCCGTTTGTTTGTGGCGGTCCAACCGGCGTTTGGGGCATCCTCAAGATTGTCGATAGCCACCGGCAGCAGGTCTTGGAACCGAGCTCCCCACTCTTCGAGTTGAGACTGGTTCACCACAGACATCGTCGTCGGGGCGTCCCACAGCAGAACGGTCACCAAGTCTCCGCCGAAGTGTTGAAACGGAATCAGCGGACGGTTGCGATTAGCCCCAGGGTTCACCTCGTTGTTGAGGTTCGTCAGTCGGGCCGATTCGAGCATCGAACGGGGGCGAATCCCCGGCCGAAGCGGCTCGGTTGTTTCGAGCCGGGACGGGATGGCCGGAGGCGAAACCAGCGCAGGCAGCGCCTCTTTCAGCCAGGGCCGACGCTCGTCGACGTCGAGGTGATTCCACTTCGCCCGCAGGTTCGCTAGACCGATAATCAGGCTGTCGATTTGGATGGTGTCGTCATCGATTTGGGTCACCACGGTGCCTGGCGCGACCGTTTCATCGATTGTACGGCGGACCTCGGCGGCGAAATCCGGTTTGCGTCTGAACAAACCCACAGCCCAAACGCTAGCTGAGGTTCAGGTTGTATTGCGCTTGTGGCGACCGAGCTGGGATAGATACCCAAGGGCTGGGGCGGCTCATCGGCCGGTCGGATAGCACCAGATCACCCTCGATCTGACGGGTGATGAGCCCATACATACACTTGCCGTGGTGACGGTGGATTCCCTACAACCAGAGGCTGAGTCGGCCTGGCCACCCGCTGGCTGGGTCGAGCCAAAAGAAGAGTTGATCGATGTCGGCAAGCTCTCGCTTGGCGCACTGCTATACGGCGACCCCCTGTCCGACGGGCCACCGATCATCCTGGTCCACGGTTGGGCCGATTCGGCATGGAGTATGGACAGCGTGGCTCAACCGCTAGCCGCTGACCACCGGGTTATTTCGCTAGATCTACGAGGACACGGTCGCAGCGACCGTGGACCGTACAACATCTTGAACTTTGTCGGTGATCTCCGCAGCGTGATTGAGCGCCTGGATCTGGTCGATCCGATTCTGATTGGCCACTCGCTCGGTAGCCACGTCACCTCGCAGTTTTGTGGTTTGTTCCCCGAGGTAGCCATGGCTCTGGTCAAGGTGGAAGGCACCGGCCCGCCACCACGTCGCCTTATCGACGTCGACCCCGATGGTGTGGAACGGGCCCAGAGCCGCTCGAACGTGGAACGCACCAGAGCGTCAACCGAACCGAGACCAATCCCCAACCTGGAAGACGCGGCCAACCGGTTGCGTCGGGCTCACGCCCTGCTCGATCCGGCCCGGGCTCGCTTTCTGGCCGAGAAGAACACCAAGCCCTACACCGGCGAACCCACCGCAGAGGGCCAGTTGGAGTGGTGTCATGATCCAGACGCCCGTGACTGGCTGAACGGTCACAGCGAACGGATCGAGGCCCAACGGTGGCGGGGTATCGAATGCCCGATCCTGGTGGTGAACGGCTCGGACTCCTATGACCGCTACTGGCGACACATAGGCGACGAACCGGATGCCTTCCCGGTTGGGTTCACCGAGGCCTCGCTGGCCGATCGGCTATCGGACTTCAAAGATCTTCGTTATGTGGAGATCGCCGGGGCAGGCCACATGCTGCACTACGACAAACCGGAAGAGCTGAACGACGCCATCGCCGAGTTCTTGGCCGAGGTTCTCAGCGGACAGCGATAATCACATCGCGGTCGACTGCGGCGTCGACCACATGGCGAAGCGAGTAACCGCCGGTAACGGTGACCGGGCTAAATCCGCCCTCGGCGAGGACCTTGCTAACGTCGCGCCGCCCGGCCTGTTTGGTATTCCAGGCCATGCAGATCGCTCCGCCAGGACGAAGCCAGCGACGCCATGTCGGGATCACCACACTCAGCAGCTCCAGGGTTCCCGGCCCGCCGGCCCCTGCGGCTTCGCCCGACCCTCGGTGCTGCACGCCATATGGAAGGTCGGTGACGATGACATCAACCGATCCTCGTTTAATAGCGAGGCTGGTATCGGCCCCGTCGGCCTGGAAGGTCTCGATGTGCTGGCCGCCGCTCTTCAGCGTCGCCCGATCGGTAGCGACGTGAAGGGTGGCGACCCGCTTCTCACCGTTGTTGGCTCGGAACCGCTGAAAGTTGTGAGGCAGGCGCTGTCGTTTAGCCCAGGTCTTTAAGAACCCGGCGTGATGATCAAGCGAGGTGCCGTCGGCATCGATCCCGATGCCGCTGAGCCCGTAGGCCAATGCCCAGTTCAACGTCGTGCCACGACCGCACATTGGGTCTAGTACCACGCCTGCCGGCTTGGCTGGATCCATTCCTGCCGCCGCCAGTGCGGTGTTGAGCATCGTTCTGGTCAGCCGCTCATTGGTTTTGCCCTTGTAGCGCTGGATGGTTACGAGCTCGCTACCGAAGACCAGCCGTTCCTCGATCGCGATCGGGCGAAGCAGCGCTGGCTTCGCATCAGCACCGTCCGAGCCGACAACTGCGAACAGTGCTGCTGCGGCCGATAACTGGCCGACGGTGGCAGCGATTCGCTCTTCTGGGGCGCTGCAGGCAAACGACAGCAGCTGGGCCCGGCCCTCGGTCACCCGCTCGATGTCTGAGGAGACGATGGGAAGATCAATGGCGTCGAATACCAGCCGCAGCTCGGCCGCGGCCACCTCGAGGAGCGAACCGGTGAAGACCCGGTTCAGGTCGGCATCAAGGTAGAGCCGATATTGTTGCGCGGTTTGAGTTTCGTCAGTGATAGCTGCAGCCTATTGGCCATCCGAACGGCTCAAAGCTGCGGCATCGTTGCAATCTGTCGGTCGGCTAGCGGGATGGTGTGCGAACCCAGATGCCGGTGCATTCGGGTATGCGGGCCCACGCTCGTTCTCGCACCGTCTCGCCAAAGTCGGGTCCGAAGAAGCTGCCAGCGACTTCGGCCGCAATCTCGACCGAG
>JBOEHD010000002.1:0-15118 GCA_050633745.1 Acidimicrobiales bacterium | reverse complement strand
CCTGTTTGGCCCCCATGTCAGCAGCCTCAAGTACTTCTGGTTCATTGAGACCGAGCTGCAGGGCATTCCGCTGGTGCTCTGTCGTTCCGGTTGGTCAAAGCAGGGAGGGTTCGAGCTGTTCCTGCAGGACGGAAGCCGCGGCGTTGAGTTGTGGAACCTGGTGATGGATGCCGGCGAGAAGTATGGCATCGGGCCAGGTGCGCCGAATAATCCCGAACGTATCGAGAGTGGGCTGCTGTCGTGGGGCGGCGACACCACCCCGGACTCCAACCCGTTCGAGGCTGGCATGGCTCGCTATGTCGATGTCGACATCGAGCCCGACTACATCGGCAAGGCTGCCCTCCAGCGCATCGCGGCCGAAGGGCCGGCCAGACTGTTCATCGGTTTGAGTATCGAGTCGGCTGACGGCCTAGACGGTTCGACGCCGTGGCCGATCAGCGAACGCAGCCCGGTGTGGTTCAACGGCGAGCAGGTGGGAACGATGAGTAGCGTGGCCTACTCGCCCCGGCTGCAGCGGTTGGTCGCCGTGGCCCAGGTCAAGACGTCGCTGGCCGAAGCGGGAGCCACCGTCGAAGTCGAATCGCCAAGCGGTCGTCGAGCGGCCCGCTGCACCGCGCTTCCGTTTATCTAGGAGAACTCGTACTGCCAGCCGTCGGGGTGCATGGTCAGTCGGTTGCGGCCGCCGGGGTCATCGAAGGCCCCGCCGGTGTAGGCCACGTCTCCGGCCCAGGCGATGGTGGTTGGGTCTTTGGCGATCGGCTTGGTCCGGAACTCTTCGGAGTTGGCTTGGGCGGCCCAGGCCATGGCATCGGCCACCGTGTCGTGCCGGTCGAGCTGGTGGAGGGTGATCCACGTCGGCGGGGCGAGCTCGATCTCCTTTTCCCGGTGCTTCAACATGGCATTTTGGGGTGAGAGCCACTGATCGTCGTGGATCTCACCATGATCGATCATGACTTCACCTTCGGGAGCTGGCGTAGCGAAGAACCAGGTCGAGAACCGTCGCCGTGGGCCTTTGATCGACATCGAGGGCATGGGCGGTGGCACCCAGTAAGACCACTCGACCAGATCGGTCGCCTGTACGACCAGCCCCGACTCCTCTTCGACTTCGCGTACCGCGGCGGCCCGAGCCGAAGCCACGACATCATCGGCAACCACTTCGTGATCGTCGACCCGACCCCCGGGGAAGACCCACATGCCGCCAAAGGCGATCTTGGAGTTGCGGCGAAGCATCAGCACTTCGATGCCCGCCTGCTCGGTCTTAGTGGCACGCGAATCTCGCAGCAACAGTACCGTTGCAGCCGGAATCAGCTCGGCGTCGTCGGGATGTTCCAGATGATTGGATTCTTGGGGCACGATGATTCAAGTTAGAGCTCGCTGCCCACTTTGACCAAGTCACGATCCGGGTCACAGTGCTGGGGTCGAGTGGCCCTGGGCCGCTCCCGTGCCCTGGAGGAACTCTTCGCAGCACGCTTGGGTGCTAGGAGAAGAAGGAAGTGAGTGGAAGGCGTCGGGCGTAGACACCCGAGGGTGTCTTGGCGATGCGTGTGGAGGAGTGACACCTCCCACTTCACTTTCCCAATTTCCCGGCGGGGGTGATGGCCGCCGGTAATAAGTACCATCGTCGAAGTCGTCGAAAACCTTGAGCGAAACCCGGAGCGGAATATGTTTCTCGGTGCAGATCTACTGCCGTTGCTGACCCTGGCCGCTACCAGCGGGGAGAACCCAGAGGGGAGCATGTTCCTCGGTGAAGACCTTCTCCCGTGGTTAACGCTGGCTATCGGCGGCGGACTAGCCATCGGCACCATCGCTGCGCTGGTCAAGCCCCGCGAGGAGGCCCGCGAGGGCGAGCTTGAGCGGCCACCGCTGGCTCGGTCGCTCATTCAGATCACCATTGGCCTCTTGGTCTCGATCTGGGCCGTAGCGTCGCTGCTGGGTTAGGTACCCGCCGTTGGCAAGAGCCCGGCGAGTGGACTAGCAGGCTGGCTAGAAGTCCTGTGGTGGTGGTTGGTCGGCCGAAGGAGGCGGGCCGCCGGGCGTGGAGCGGGCCATATTGTCGAAGCGGGTGTACTGGCCACGGAAGGCCAGCTTGGCCTTACCGGTCGGGCCATTACGGTGCTTGGCCACGATCACTTCGGCGACACCTCGATCGGGCGACTGTTCGTCGTAAACCTCATCGCGGTACAGGAACATAACGACGTCCGCATCCTGCTCTAAGCTGTTGTGGGCCACGATGCCGTTGGCGATGAAGTTGTGATCCTCTTCAACTGTGCAGTCGAACACCGGCTGCTCACCTAGCGGCTCGATCGAAACGATTTCATCCCAGTAGATGTCGGATGTGGCGATATCGACGATGTCCGGATCACCAATCGTTTCTCCGATCGTTTCGAGGCGATCCCGCGAGAACCGTCGTGGGCGAGACTCGGAACCCAGCAGGTATGACCCGGAATATCCTTCCCCGAGAGACTCTGCCAACTGCCTATGTGAGACCCCATTGGCGGCTGCGGATGCCTTCACTCGGTCAGCGACCGGCCACGGCACAAGATCATTGTTCGGGTTCGCCTGTACCTGATCCAAGATTTCGATTGCCTCGGGAATCACATCACCACGCGAACCGTGGCAGCCGATCTCGTTCATGAACCGAAGCAGATCCGGTTTGCCCTGAACTCGGACCTGATAGCCCGGCCGGTAACCCGACTTCTTGGTCATGCCCACGGTGGTTCGGATCTCGAACCGCTGAAGCAGACGCTGCACCCCCAGAGCCATCTCGTGGGATGTCGTTGCGTAGTAGCAGCGAACCAGTTGCCCTCTGCCGTTGCGGCTCAAGGTCAACGAACCGTCGGTTGCCCAGAGATGGTTGAGGAACAGGGCGACCTGTTTGATCGGAAGCCGGTGAACGGCTTCTGGGATGGTCTTCTCATAGGAGCGCTTGCCCCACACTCCTAGAGGTTCCAGCCAGTCTCTGATCGGGTGGTGTACGCCATGAGTGAGGTGATGAGGCGATGGCACCCAGACCTGTACGGCACCGGTCTGCTTGGCCGTGCCTGCGCCTTCCAGCGTGGCTTCACATCCGAAGTGACGGACCGCTTCGAACACAGCATCGATGTTGGCCTGATCGATCGATGCGTACTTGACTGCGTTTACGACCGATCCGTCCCCGAGTAGGTGAGCCAGCAGGACGACCTCGGGCTCGGGCCACTCCACCGGCTCTAATGGTTCTGGCAAGACACGAGGCGTTGCTATGAACGATCCGGGTTCGAGTTCGCCGAGCGGGACCCAATCATCGATGGTCATGAACTTGTGAGACGCCGTGGCGTCGACCTCACGACCTGAGGCCAGGCTGAGACGGAAAACCGGCTTGATTCCGGATCCGAACGTCTTTACCAACCGACGGGGGCGCACCCGGCCTCGATCGTCGATAGCCCAAACCTCAGGGGTCTCTTGCGAAAGCAGGAGATCGCCCATGGTCACCTCGGACCCATCGGCTTGCATAATCCTGGTCGAGGCAGGCATACAACCGGACTCACGAAGATCTGAGAGCATGGGGCGCTTGTCGACTCGTTGCTCCAAGCCACGGTTGAGCTGGGCCAGCGCCACGACCGGCGCCTCCAGTTCACGGGCCAGGATCTTCAGACCACGACTGATCTCGGACACCTCGACCTGGCGGCTCTCGGCGTTTGAGCGGCCAGACATCAGCTGGATGTAGTCGACGACCACCATGCCAAGATCACCAACCCGACTCTTGAGGCGGCGGGCCTTGGCCCGAATCTCCATCACCGAGGTCTGCGGGTTGTCGTCGATATAGATCGGCGCCTCTGCCAGCCGGCCGACGGCGTGGCTGATGCGGTTCCACTCCGGCTCTTCGATGTGCCCGGTTCGCACCCGGCTCGAATCGACCAGGGCTTCGGAACACAAAATACGTTGCGACAGCTCAAGCTGGCTCATCTCAAGCGAGAAGAACAGGACCGGCTTGCCGTCCATCATGGCTGCGTTGGCCGCCATGCCAAGGGCGAATGCAGTTTTTCCCATTGCGGGACGTGCGCCTATTACGTACAGCGCGTTTGGCTGGAGGCCGGCCAGCATTTCGTCGAGATCGAGGTAGCCGGTTTGGGTTCCGGTGATGGCATCGCCACGCTCGTAGAGGGTTTCGAGTCGATCGAGGTTGGCCGAGAGCAGATCTTTGATCAGCGAAGTGGTGTTTGTGACCCTGCGCTGGGCCACCTCGAACATACGAGATTCGGCATCGTCGATAGCTTTGATCACGTCGTCGGGGACGCCGTAGGCAATCTCGGCGATCTCGTTGCTGACCGAGATCAGCCGCCGCAGCAGAGCATGTTCTTCGACGATTTTGGCGTAGTGGGCGGCGTTGCTGATGGCCGGGGTCGAGGCCTGTAGATCGAGCAGCAGCGAAGGGCCGCCGATTTCCTCCAGCACGCCAGCCCGCGCCAGTTCCTCGGCCACGGTTACCGCGTCGACGGGCTGGCCTGCGCCGTAAAGTCCCATGACGGCGTCGTAGAGGTGGCCGTGAGCGGGCTTATAGAAGTGATCGGGGTCGAGTGTCTCGACGACCTCTGCGATCGCTTCACGCGACAGCAGCATGGCGCCCAGCACCGACTCTTCAGCCCGGAGATTGCTCGGCGGGACTCGACTCGGCGTTATCGGTGATTGGGGGGCATCAGCCATGGTTCAACGATCTCAACACTGTTAGAGCCACCGGCTTACGATTCCCCGGCTGGGCCGACGGTCGGTGGTTTGGTTTCAGGTGCACAGGATTCAGGTGCACCGGGTTCAGGTCCGCGCTGTTTGGGTACACGGGGTTCCAGTGCGCAGGGGTCAAGCGTCTAATACTGCTCTCAATCACCTGTGGATCACTAGACCTGAAACCTGTTGGCAAGGTGTGAACAACTCCCGTTTTACTGGTGGATGACCCTGTGGACTTCTTTGACACTTTTCCACGGGGCTGTGGACAGGGTTGCGGGTAACAGCGGCGGTCGTGCGCGACGAAGCAGACACCGTCTGAAATCGCAATCCCCCAAGATGTTTGTATTTCCGCTGAATTACTACTGATGGGCCTTCGAAGTACGCCTCCGAAGGCCCATCAGCCAGTGCTTTAGATAGCTTTAGCCGGCTTTAGGCCTCGACTACTGAGACCATTATCGGGAACTGAACCTCTGCGTGAGGCTTCACGGTGACCGAGTGAGCGCCTGTGGATCGAATGGATTCTTCCAGTTCGATCATCTTGCGGTCGATCTCGACACCGGTCTGCTCGATGATGGCGGTTGCTACGTCGGTCGAAGTGACCGAACCAAACAACTTGCCTTCCGAGCCGGCCCGAGCGGCGATCTCGATCGGACGGGAAACCAATACCTTGGCGATTTCCTCAGCCGCTTCACGTTCCTTGGCATTACGTGCCTGCCAGGTGCGCTTCATGGCTGCAGCCTGCTCTTCAACCCCGGGGCTCGCCTGCTGGGCCAGTCCCTTAGGAATGAGTGAGTTACGGGCATAGCCGTCGGAGACGTCGACAAGGTCGCCCCGGCTGCCAAGCCCATCGATGCTTTGATGCAGAACAATTCGCATGTTTATGCCTCCACCGTGACGTCGGAAGCCGTGGTCTCGGCGCCGGTGTCTGAGATTTCCTCTGAACCGGTATCGACACTTTCGGTGTTCTCGGACTCGCTTGATGCTGACTCGTTGCGGTCGCCACGAGACTCCCTGGAGTCACGGTCACGAGAATCGCCATCACGATCACGATCGTCACGACGACCGCCACCGCCACCACGGCGCTGGGTGGTGACCCGGCTGGTGTATGCCAGCAGGCCCATCTCCCGAGCGTTCTTGATGGCCCGAGCGATCTCACGCTGTTGCTGTGAGTCGTTGCCGGTAACCCGACGCGAGCGGATCTTGGCTCGATCGGACATGAAGCGCTTCAGCAGGTCGACGTCTTTGTAGTCGACGTAGCTGACGCCATCGGTAACGATCGGGCTGATCTTCTTCTTACCCTTGCGGCCGAGTGGCTTCGGCTTCATTCTTTTACTGCGGGAATTACCTTTAGCCATTAGAACGGCTCCTCATCGGGGTTGTAGGGCGGCGGGGCGTCATTACGGGGGGCGGCTCCGCCTGCCGGACGACCACCACCTCCGCCACCATCTGCTCGCTCGTTTCGGTTTACTTCAGCGGTGGCCCAGCGAAGGCTTACCGCAATATCGTCGGCCACGATCTCAACTTTGGATCGCTTGTCGCCGTCTTGAGTTTCCCAGCTGCGCTGATCGAGGCGGCCGGTGATTGTGACCCGGGTACCCTTTGCCACTGTTTCAGCGGCATTTTCAGCTAGTTGGGCCCAGGCGGTGATGTCGAAGAACGACACCGATTCTTCCCACTCCTGGGTCTGTCGGTTCTGCCAGCGGCGATTGACCGCTATGCCGAAGTTGGCGACAGCTTGACCGGAAGGAGTGAACCGGAGCTCCGGTTCACGAGTTGCATTTCCAGTCACGGTTACCGTGTTGTCCATTGCCATGAGAATTTCCCCCTCAGGCGGTGGCGCCAGCTAGGCCCCGACGATGAGCCTCGTCGAGTGGCAGGCGCAGGAACTTGTGGCGGACGACTTCGTCCGCGAGCCGCATGACACGATCAAGCTCGTTCAATGCGTTCGGAGAGAGGAATTCCAAGACGACGTAGAAACCCTGATTGAGTTTCTTCATCTCGAAAGCGAAGTCGCGAACGCCCCACTTTTCCATCTTCTCCATGGAAGCATCGGCCTCTTTGGCCATGGTTTCCAACCGATTTATGAAAGTTTGAATAGTCGATTCATCAGTATCGGCCCTGAAGATGACCATGAGTTCATAAGCCCTCAAGCTATGTACCTCCCTGTGGACCCGGTGTTAGCGGGGCCCCCGACGATCGGGGGCAGGGGTATGTGCAACCGTCGAAGTATTGAATGACGGTTGAGCCGTGGATAAAACCACAGCCATACGCGTCGGTCAACGGTATCTACTATTCCCAGCTTCACCACGCCTACCGACTGTAGAGAGCGGGTGTGACATCTAATCAAACACCGGCCCAGCAAACACTCGATGAGCGCTCGTGGGCTCTGGCACAGCTAGTCAGACGCCAGGAGGCCGAGAATCACTCGGCTGGGCGGTCCGACTCCTTGCGGCGTTCACCTGCGGCGTCGCGGTAGTCGGCGATCGAGGCGTTGATGACCTCGTAGGCATGATCGGCGCCGTAGGTGCCCACGATTTCGATCTCGTTCGGCTTCTCGCCGGTGATGTCCATCTTGTAGGTAGCGAAATAGTGCACGATCCGCTTGACCACCGTTACCGGCAGGTGGGTGATCTCCTTGGCGTAGTCGAACACGGTGTCGCTATCGAGCACGGCCACGATCTTGTCGTCAGCCTCGCCACCGTCGAGCACCTGGATGCCGCCAACCACTCGAGCCGGCATCACAATCTCCGCCCGGTCGATGCGCTGCTGGCTCAAGACACAGATATCTAGCGGGTCCTGATCGCCCTCGACCGCCCCCGGCGTCAGCTTGGCCACCCGGTCGGCACAGTAGGTCTGCGGCACGAAACCGTACAGCGTTGGTGGCAACGCCGAGGAGCCCTGGGGCCGGTCGACCCGGAGGTAGCCGGTCCGCTTGTCGATCTCGTATTTCACCGCGTCGAACGGCGTTATCTCGATGTATGCATCAACAACCCTGGGCGGATCGGTGCCGATCGGCAGGCCATGCCAGGGATGGGCGCGGTAGGAATCGAAGCGGTTGATCATCGCTCGCCATCGTAGATCGTGAGGCCTCGACGATCGGCGATGTTCCCACCGAGGCAAGTTCAGCGATAACGACCAAGACGGTGCCGACCTCGGGAGGTTGACACCGTCTCGGACGGGTCTTCGTTTGTCAGCCGCTCTATCGTCCCTATGGGTTGAGGTCTACGGTGAACGCAACACCGGGTTGCAGGTCGTAGCCCCCGGTGAGTTCGACAACAACAACCATCTCTGAGTCGATCCTCAGGTTGAGGTTCGGATTGTCGCTGCTGAAGCTTGTGATGTTGTGTGGCTCCGAGAAGGTCAAGTAGTAACGGTCGAACTTGCCGGAGGGGAAAAGCCCGAACACATTCATCCAGAACGGGTCGTCCTCGGCGGCAATGACCTCAAAGTTGATGCTGTCCTCGGTTAGGTCGATGTTGTACAACCCGTTGATGTCGCCGACCGGTGTTCCGGTCTGGGCCAGAGCGGTTGGGAACTCGGAGGTCGAGTTCGAGACCGTGCCGAACTCGTCAAAGGCGTCGTCCGGCTGCCCGAAGAGGCTTGCATAGGTGGCCTCTTCCTCGCCGGCGTCCTGCAGGGTGTTACGCAGCACGACGTCGGTGCCTTCGCTGATCGCACTCTCACCGCCACCACCACCGACCGGGCCGCCCTGGAAGTTGAGGAATGCGGTCCCGACGATGACCTCGCTCTTTACCTTCCAGCCGCGCCGGTCTCGCTCTGCTTTGAAGCTGTAGTCGTTCCAAGCAATATCGACCGAGTTGTCTGGCAGGAAGTGGTTGGCCTGGATGTAGGCGAACACCTCGGCTTTTCTGCCCTTCTGGTCGACATCGAGGTTAAGAATCTGGTGCTGGGTCGCGAGGTAGCCGGCGTCCTGGAAGAACTGGTCGGCGAATAGTGCTCGCATCTCGGCTCGGCTCGAGAACTCCTGAATCGGGCAGCCCTCACCGGGGCAGACGATCGACGGTCCGCCTTCGAAGAAGACAAACTCGAATGTGTAGTCGTCGGCAAGACAGCCGTCGAACCGCTCGATGCCGCCCTCGAGATTACCTCGGCCGACCTGATCGATACTGAAGGCGAAACAGTTGGTCAGGTCTCCCGGCCGCAGTTCACCTCGGCTATTGCTGGCGTCCGCCTGGCCGACGGTCAACATCAAGGTCGCAACGACAAGCAATGTCGTCAAAACCGTGGCAATTCCTGCCATCGTCCGTCCTGTAATGCGCTTGATAGCTAGTGGCATCGTGTTCTCCTGTTTGATTCGTTACGCAACATCATGTTGCTTAAGCTACATGATGTAGCTCAAAGACCCAACCGGGTGAGCGAGATACCCAACTCAAGGAGTGCGCATTTGCCGGAGGTGACCAGCCACAGATAGGGACAGGGCTTCACCACACCCGATCGATCACACCTCGATGTGACCTGGAACGGCGACGTCGGCATCACCCTCCGAGCCGTTCAGCTACCACCAGCGACACCAGCGGGTCTAGCGTGGGGAGAAGGAGCCGGTATGCAGAAACTGACCGAGCAGCAACAGCAACAGTGGGCCATCGACGGGTACCTTCACCTCGAGAATCAGCTCAGCCCTGACGAGGTGGCCTTCTTCAGCGAGGAGCTGGACCGGATTCGCCTCGAACCGGGCTGGGAACCGAGCAAGGAACAACTTGGCCACTATGGCTGGGTCGACCACGCTCGCGATGCCAACCCCGAAGGGTTCATGGATCGACGTGACCTACTCAACTACGGCCAAGCCTTCGTCGACCTGATCGACCGGCCGGGCCTCTTCGACTTAATCGTCGACCTGATGGGTCCTCACCTGATGCTGAGTATGACCCAAGCCATCGTGCGTCAATCGACCGAACAGTTCCCCGGCTACACCCACACCGACGGCGGTGAAGGCATGCGAGAGATCCGGGTGACCGAAACCAGCAGGCCTCTGGCCATGAAAGCGATGTACCTGCTGAGTGACGTGGACGGACCGGACTCCGGTGCCTTCACCGTCTACCCGGGAAGCCACATGCGCCGCTTTCCGTGGCAACGGGAGGAACCGTTAACCCCTCACTCGCCGGGAGCGGTTCAACTCCCGGGGCGGGCCGGTGACTGCTACCTGTTTCCTCATTCGTTATGGCACGGTCCGGCACCCAACCATGGCGAGCGGGCCCGCAAAACCCTGCTCTACAACTACTGCCAGATGTTCGTCCGCTCCTACGACCACGAACTCACGCCCGAGGTCGAGGGTGCCCTGAGTCCGCGGCAACGTCGGCTGCTGGGCGACCTCGGATACAGCTTCCGGCCCGGTTCCTACTTCTACGTGCCGCAGGATCAAGAAGACGTGATCTACGGTCCCGGGTAACCGACGGCTTGGCCGGGGAAGCCTTGGGGCAACCCGAAGACAGATTCGACAACACAGGGGGAAACCATGTCCTTGGAAGACGCCAACTACACCACGATCGCCATCGAGAAGAGGCCGAACGGGGTGGCAGTGGCAACACTCGATCGCCCGGAACGGCTCAATGCCGTCAATGGCGACATGCATCACGAGCTGGCCCATATCTGCCGTGACGCCGATGCCGATCCCGATGTGAAGGTTCTGGTCTTCACCGGATCAGGGCGGGCTTTCAGCGCCGGAGGCGACTTCAGTCCCGGAACCGAGACGACCCACAAGATCACGCTGGAA
Organism: Acidimicrobiales bacterium; assembly: GCA_050633745.1. Lineage (GTDB taxonomy): Bacteria > Actinomycetota > Acidimicrobiia > Acidimicrobiales > SZUA-35 > JAHELU01. Next base: position 4,689 of record JBOEHD010000002.1, on the reverse strand, counting down.
GACGCCAGGATGATCGTCGACCACCTTCTCGAGGCACACATTCCGATCCTGTCGGCCGTCAACGGCTACGCCATGGGCTTGGGGGCGACGGTGGCCTTGTTGTGCGACATCGTGGTGGCGGGCGAGAGCGCCGTCTTCGCCGACACCCACGTGAAGCTGGGCATCGGGGCCGGCGACGGCGGCCAGGTGATCTGGCCCTTCCTGATGGGTGTCAATCGGGCCAAGTACTACCTGATGACCGGTGACCGTATCGACGCCGCCGAGGCCGAGCGGCTCGGCCTCGTCAACTTCGTGGTACCCGACGATGAGCTTATGGACAAGGCCTTGGAGATCGCCGACCGGTTGGCGGCCGGGCCGGGGCTTGCCATCTCGGCATCCAAGGTGCCGATCAACAACTGGCTGCGTTCGGTGTCGGCCCAGATTCTGCCGCTGTCGCTCTCGATGGAGGGGGCCACGATGCGCAGCGCCGATGCCAAGGAGGCGGCCAAAGCCTTCGGCGAGAAACGTGAGCCGAAGTTCACCGGCCGCTGAGAAGGAACGTCGATGGCCGCTTACTAGGGTGCGCACATGAAGATCGGAATCAACGGCTCAGGCCTGCTCGCCAACCCCAACCTCGACGCCCTCACGGCGGATATCGCCCGGGCGGAGGGATCGGGGTTGTCGAGCTACTGGCTTGCTCAGACCGGCCTCATCGATGCCCTGACCGTCTTCTCGGTTGCCGGTGCCACCACATCTAGCATCGACCTCGGCACCGCCGTGGTCCCGACCTGGCCCCGACATCCGCAGGCACTTGCCGCCCAAGCTCTGACCACCCAAGCGGCGACCGGCGGCAGGACAATCCTCGGGATCGGTCTCGCCCACAAACCGTCGGTCGAGGATCGGTGGAAGATGACGTGGGAGAAGCCGATCCGCCACATGCTCGACTACCTGGGTGTGCTCGAGGAGCTGCTCGCCACCGGCACGTCATCGTTCGAGGGTGAGGTGTGGTCGTTCGTCGGTGAGTCGGCTCTGCCGACCGACGAACCGCCGAAGGTGATGCTGGCCGCGTTGGGTGATCAGATGCTGCGGATCGCCGGCAAACGCACCGACGGCACCATCCTGTGGTGCGTCGGGCCGAAGACGCTTGAACGCCAAATCGTTCCCGGCATCCGAGCTGCCGCTTCTGAAGCTGGGCGACCCAATCCAGCCGTCGTGTGCAGCCTGCCGGTGTGGGTCACCGATCGCCCCGACGAAGCACGCGACCTCGTGGCTCGCTCGCTGACGATCTACGGACAGCTGCCGTCGTATCGGGCCATGCTCGACATCGAAGGGGTTGAAGGACCGGCCGACATCTCGCTGATCGGGAGCGAGGAACAAGTGACCGAAGGACTGGCTGAGATAGCGGCCGCCGGCGCCACCGACTTCACCGCCGTGGTTCAGGGCTTTGATGCCGACGAGCAGGAGCGGGCCTGGCAGGTCTTGTCCGCCGGCGCCTGATGGGCGGGCGAGCCAATAGAGGCGGGCGGGAGAGGAGCAGGGCCGATGTCGGTTGAGGATGTTCGACGCAACTACAACGCCGTTGGCCTCAAGGTTGTCGAGGCCATGTTCGGCGACGACTATCTTTCGATCGGGGGTGTCGAGTCGACCACGACCTTGGCCGAAGCCGCGGGCATCACGGGCGAACACCACGTGCTCGACGTCGGCTGCGGAATCGGTGGACCGGCCCTGCACCTTGCTTCGACGATCGGCTGTCGGGTTCAGGGGCTCGACCTGGTCGACATCAGCGTTGCCGAGACCAACCAGCGAGCGGTCGATCGGGGCCTCGACCATCTTGTGAAGGCGGTCGAGGGCGATGCCACCGACATGCCGTTCGGCGACGCCGAATTCGATGTGGTGTGGGGTCAGGACGCCTGGTGCCATGTTGTCGACAAGAGCGCTCTGGTCTCGGAGTGCTTCAGAGTTCTGACCGCCGGCGGCATCGTCGCCTTCACCGATTGGGTGGTCACCGGCGAGATGTCGGGATCGGAGCGGGAGAAGGTCTTGTCAGCCGCCGCCTCGACCGAGATGGCCACATCGGCCGAGTACCGCGATCTGTTGGGATCGGCCGGGTTCGTGAACCTGGAGGAGCTCGATGTGAGCGAGGTGTTCGCCGATCAATATCGCTCCATCTACGCCGGGTTGCGGCATCGGGAGAGCGAACTCGTCGATACCTACAGTCGCAAGGTGTTCGACATCATCGCCGGGCTGAACGGCACGATCAACGATGCCTTCTCCGGCGGACTGATCGGCGGTCGGCGCTTCATCGCCCACAAGCCCTGAGCCCATAGGTCCCGGGCTCGGGGGTCCGGGGGTCTGGGGTCTGGGGTCTCAACGATTGCCGTCGAAGCCTCCGACGAAGCGGGCCATACGGTGCGGCTCGTCGATCGTGGGGGCCGGGGTATTCGGCCAGAACGCGCTCGGGTCTCCGTCGGCGATGTGCACCGCAGCCCTCGTCCAGGCCTCGGCCCCGTCGACCACCCGCACGTCGGCGGCCACGAATCGAAGGGTGATGCCACAACGTCGACGGTCGGACGTGTTGGCCCGGGAGCCGTGTAGCAACAGGTCGGTGTGCAGCGAAACCTCTCCGGCCTTCAGCGTGTTGACGAATCGGTCCGTGTAGCGTTCGTGGCCCTCCGCCCGCCGGTTCAGGACCACCGAACCATCGAGGGCCAGCTCCTCGTGCGGTAGCGGTCCGCGACGATGGCTGCCGGCAACGAAGTGCATCGCGGCGTTGTCGTCGTCGACGTCATCGATGGCCAGCCAAAGGGTTACCGACTTCGTTGGGGTGAAGGGCCAATAGTTGGCATCTTGATGAAGGGGGACCTCCATGCCGTCGTTCGGCAACTTGCAGAAGGCATGAGTACTCCAGCAGACGGCCTGAGAACCCAGGATGTCGGTTGCGTAGTCGACAACGGCGGGGTTGAGGACCAGATCGTGCAGCGGCCGACAGACCCGGTGGTAGTTGTTGATCGAGTAGGCGTTGCGGCGGTCGTCGGCCCTGACGACCTCGTCGATCAGGTCGTCCATGTAGGAACGCAGCTCGGCGGCTTCTCGCTGGTCGAGACAGGGGAGCGGGCTGAGGAAGCCGTCCCGGTTGAACTCCTCGATCTGGGTCGGACTCAGGCGGCTTCGCGTCGCGACGGTCGGATCCACCGGATGGAAGCGGAGCTCACGTTCGGCCGACTCGAATCGAAATACCTCTTCTCCCGACATGCCCTGATCGTAGGTCGCTCCGGGCCGGCGAATCGATCCCACTTGGTGGCCGAGGGCTAGCATCGAGTGATGGCGCAGTTGTCGGTAACCCCGATCACGCCGTCGATCGGAGCCGAGATCGACGGCATCGATCTGGCAAACGACCTTCACGATCCATCGATCGTGGCCTCGATCAGGGCCGCCTTTCTTGAGCATCACGTCCTGGTGTTTCGTGATCAGGAACTTTCGCCCGAGCAGCACAAGGACTTCGCACGGCGGTTCGGGTCGCTTCACATCCACCCTTCGCAGCGTCGACCCGGGGCGACCGGCGACCCGGAGATCTTCGTGGTTGAGGCTGACGAGAAAACAGTGCTGAACAACGGCGGGCTCTGGCACACCGACGTGTCCTGCGACGAGATCCCACCGCTGGGATCCATGCTGCTACTCACCGATGCTCCCGCCGACGGTGGCGACACGTTGTTCACCAACATGCACGTCGCCTTCGAGACGCTGTCCGAACCGATCCGCCACATGCTCGAAGGTTTGTGGGCCCATCACGATCAGCGCCAGGATCTGCGTCGCTACGGCCACGAACCACGGGCCGGCGTTGACTATCCGAGCACCCGGCATCCGGTGGTGGTCGCCCACCCCGAAACCGGTCGGCCGACCTTGTTCGTGAACGCCGCCTTCACCACCCACATCGAGGGGCTGTCATCGGCGGAAAGCCGGGCCGTACTCGATCTCCTGTACAACCACATCGCCGGCAACCCGGTGGCTCAATGCCGGGTGAAGTGGCAGCCGGGAACGCTGACGTTCTGGGACAACCGCAGCACCCAGCACTATGCGGTGTGGGACTACTTCCCCCAGCACCGGCGCGGTGAGCGGGTCACGATCAGCGGTGAAACCCGACCGAAGCCGGCCAGCGTCGTTTGACCACGAGCGAGTGTGGGGCCCCGGCTTAACCGGCAGTCCTACGTCGGGCCGGCACGAGGGCGTCAGGCCGTCGGGCCGCCCACAGAAACAGCACCGGCAGGCTGGCCAGCGCAGCCAGGGCCGCCCCGAAGAATGCCGCCCTGGTGCCGTACCAGGCTGCGGCCAAGCCCAGGGCCGGGCCGCCCAGGCCCGACGACAACTCGAAGGCCAACGTGAAGGTGGAGGTGGCGCGGGCTCGCTCGTTGTCGGCCACCCCGAAAACGGCGGCCGTCAGCAGCGTCGGGTAGAGGAACGAGCCGCCGATGGCGAGCACGACGGCGCCGGCGAACAAGCCGACCTGTGAGGCCCACAGGCCCATGACGGCCATCCCCGCCGCCTGACCGATGAGGGAGATCGTCGTCATCCGCAGCGTTCCGAATCGGTCGGGCAGCTTGGATCCGACGATCCTCATGGCCAGGACCAGCAGGCCGTAGACGAGCAGTACGGTGCCGGCCGAGCCGAGCTCGAACTCCTCGACGTACAACGGCATGAACCCGTTGAGCGCGG
>JBOEHD010000001.1:0-33132 GCA_050633745.1 Acidimicrobiales bacterium | reverse complement strand
GTCTTTACAGAGGGTTGCGTAGTACTGGTCGAACGGAACCTCGGTTTTCAAGTTCCCGTCTGCATCGAGGTTGGTAAGCGACGGAAATGCCCCGTAGCGCTTGGATTCAATGGGGCCGACCATCATGAGGTTGGTGGCCGAGCCGTGATCGGTGCCACGTGCCGTTCGCTTTAACCGTCTGCCGAACTCGCTGGTTGTGGCAACCAGCACTCGATCAGCGAGGCCTGCGTCTTCCAGCATGCGATAGAACCCGGCAACAGCAGCATCGAACTCGTGCCACAGGAAGCGAGCCCGCCGCTCTTGATTGTCGTGCGTGTCAAAGCTGCCGTGGTTGGCGTAGAGGACCTTGAGCCCAATGTCGGCCTTAATCAACTCTGCAGCAAGGAACAGCTGCTTGCCGAGATCCTTGCCCTGGTTTGTCATAGTGTTCGGGATCGGCCGTTGGAGGCCACCGTCCAGCTTCGCCCCGACCTCGGCGAGTTTGGTCCAGTTGGCGCCGATCGGGTTGGCGAACAGTCGGGCAGCCCGTCGGAAGGTCTCGTCTCCCGCTCCGGCGACGATGTCCAACTCCGCTGCTTCCGACATCATAAGCGCCGGGACCCGGCCGCCTGCGAAGTAGCCGGTCCGCCCTGCGACGGAGACACCGGCAAAGCCGTTGGTGAGGTTGACAGCGTCAGCCACTCGACCGCAGAACCCTGAAGAAACAAGCTTCGATGAGTTCACGTCACCCCGTTCCCAGGAGGCGGCCATCTTGAAGTGGGAGAGGTTGCCGTCAATCGGGCCAACCCCCTCGACCGTTGCGACGTTCAACTGAGACACCTGGGCGAGGCTTGGGTGAAGCCCAACCTCAGCATCGAGCGCATGATAGGTGGAAGGATCGATCATGAGACCGTCGCCCCGAGCGTTCCGATAGATCGGATCATCAGGAATCACCAGAGAGAGACCGTCGCTGCCGCCATGCAGTTCGATCAGGACGAGAACTCGCTGCTCGACGGGCGCTGCTCCTGCAATGTTGGCGCCCTGCAAGACCTGCTGGCCGCTGATCGGGGCGTCGGTGGTGACCCTCAGCGTCGGCGTGGCTTGCGTCGGCGCAGCCGGTTCAGTGGCCGAGCCACCCATCATCGAGTCCTCGGCCGCGGCGGAGGTGTTCCCGCCGCCGACCGCCAGTCCTCCGGCTACCGCAGCACCACCGGCGGCTAAGCCCTGAAGTAACTTGCGTCGTGATATTGGCCTTTCGGTGAACTCTTCCGGTGTGCTGTTGTCATCTTGTTTGGTCATTGGTCTGTCCCGCCTCACTGCATCCTGAATTCGGGGCTGATGAGCGCCAGCCGGAAACGTTCTTCCGGTGTTGTGCCGACGGCGATCGCCGCCTCGCTTTGTTGACTGACAACGAAGATGCCGCAGCGAGCCAACGTCTGATCAACCGTGGCGTCGGCGCTGGTCAGCGGCAGGTCGAAGAGAGTCCTTGCTATGCGGAGGTCAGATCCGAAGTTGAGCCATACGGAGTCATCGGTTGGCCACCCGCCGACATTCGGCGGCTCATATGGAAGCAGACCGAGGTTTCTCAGCAACTTCCTGTCTGTTCGAGCATCCCATGTAGCAAGGCTGTTGAGCGCTGCGTAGAACTCGAGCCCGTTTCTCGCCCTGGCGTAGTCTCTGGCCCAGAACTGGTCTGAAAGCAGAACTCGACGGAGCAGCGGCTTGAGGTCATAGTTGTCCGTCGTTTTCCAACGAGAACCGAGGTCCGGTGGCGGATCGAACCGGGAGTCCCCCTCTCCGCCAACGAAGTAGTGCCAAATCTTCGCGCTGATCCGATCTGCCGTTTCCTGGCGATCGAGGAGGGCATCGACCAAGGTGTGCACGTTCCAGTCAGCATCGGTGCGGCCTGCTTGCCTGGTTTCACCGAAGATGGTGATGGGCCCTGAGTAGGCCTTGTTTCGATTGTGCCTGCCAGTAGCACCCCAGCCGGTCATTGCCAGTCCAGCCTGCTCGACATCTTGTTGGGAGTAGTGACCGGCGCCGATGGTGAAGAGTTCCATGAGCTCACGAGCCAGGTTCTCATTAGTGTCCCCGACAACGTTCAAGTTGCCGTTCAGGTACATGATAAGGCCAGGGTCTGTAACCATCTCATGCATAAAAGTCCGATAGTTACCCACGGCGTTGCGCTTTAAGGTGGCCAGATTGCCTGGGATTCTGTTGATATAGTTCGGGGTCAAGTCGATCCGACTTATCGGGACAAGGTTGTGCCAGAACATGGTCATCTTGTCACCAATGCCAGAGGCTTGATCCTGAAAACCCGCGATCCACGAGGCGGGCTGCTTGCCGGGGTTCGGCGCCGAGTCGGTAACAATTCTGTCAACTGCCACCTCCCGGGAGAGCCCGGTCAATGCGTTGACTCGGTTCAGTTTCAGGCCAAAAGCGGTCCTTCTCACCAGGAGTGCGGCTTCGGCTGCGGTTAGGTTTGCGGCATTTCTCGTTTCCGCCATAGTGACATTAAAGCAGCTCAAACGTCATATTGTGTCCAAAACCCGAAATCGTTTTGACATATTTGCAGCTACCTGCTTGTTGCTCGATTGTTACTTGCCACCGCAGGAAGTACATCAGCGTGAAACCTTCCCTTAGGGGAGCTTGGTGGCCTATTTACCGAATATAAGCATCTTTACTGATATTCGCTTTACTCCTAACGAAGATCAGAACGGGGCGTATCAACCCAGTCGTACCTGGCTAAGAGTGGACTGGGCGACTCGGAGACCATTGAGCCTGCACCTGGGTCTCGGCCGCTAGCTCGTGGATGATGTCAATTCCCGCCCGCATTAGTCGCGTCGTTGGCCGAGCCTGGGGGACAGCGGTCGACAACAGCCGCGGAATTGGAGGATCGACAATTCGTCTCGCCACCAGCGTTCCGCCACCAACCAGCCGTTGAACGCCAGCGAAGCTCATGATCGAATAGGCCCGGCCCGAACTGACAAGTTCGATTAACGCCTCATCGGCGTCGACCTCCAGGACCACGTTCGGTCGCAGCTGCCGTTGAGCGAACGCGGCATCGATGATCGCTCGCAACCCGGGTTGGATCGCTGGCAAAGCCAGCGGGTAGTCCGCCACCTCATCCAGGGTGATCGTGTCGAGAGCGACTGTGTCGAGGGTGACTGTGTCGAGGGTGACCGTGTCGACCTTCGTCGTTTTACGCTCGCCGGGTTTTGCCGCCCCGACGAGGTGAAGCTGTTCATGGGCCAGCGGCTCGGTAATCAGCCCATTGGTCTTGTGCGCGCTCGACACCACCCCGACGTCCGCATCGCCGGCCAGCAAAGCCAGCGGCACGCCGTTTGGATGAGCGGCCATCACCCGCAACTCGACATCGGGATGCAGCATGGCGAACCGGTCGATGAGTGGAATGAACAGACTATGGCCGGTTGTCTCTGGCATGGCCACGCAGATCTTGCCGGTGAGTTGACCATCGAGCGAACGAACCTCATCGGTCACTTCATCTAGGGCCCGCAATGCCTCGGCCGCTCGCGCTACGAAACGAAGGCCAGCCTCGGTGGGCGTTGCCCCGCTGGCGTCGCGGGTAAACAGGGCCGTCCCGATCTCGGCCTCCATGCGAGAGAGCAGACGGCTCACGGTGGGTTGGGTCAGTTCCAGCTCAACCGCAGCGTGGGAAATGTTCTGTCGCTCGGCGATGCTGACGACCGCTCGCAGTTGACGGCTTGTCCACTCCATCCATGCCACGGTAGGCCAGCCAGCGGCCATACCAAAATACTATGGCTGGTATAGCAATTATGTAACTGTCGACATAGTGAGCACAGCCAAGTAACTTGAGTCGCCATGAGCTCGTCTGAGACTCCACAAGACACTTCGACCCTAACCACGCCGACACGAACTACCGGGACCCAAAACCCGACTCGATTGCCTGAGCGGGCCCAGGTGGTCATCGTGGGTGGCGGGATCGTCGGCTGTTCGATCGCCTACCACCTCACCAGACGCGGCCTTACCGATGTTGTGGTCCTAGAGCAGAATCAGCTGACCGCGGGCACCACCTGGCACGCCGCAGGGCTGGTCAGCCAGCTCAAGTCATCTCATAGCCTGACTCGCCTCGCGGCATACTCGGCCGAGCTGTTCCAAGAGCTCGAAGCTGAGACCGGGCAGGCAACCGGCTATCGCGCCCCAGGCTCGATCGCGGTGGCATCGGATAGTGAACGATGGGAAGAGCTGCTGCGCGGCAAGTCGATGGCCGGAACCGTCGGCGTAGAGATCCATGAGATCGAACTGGACGAAGCGCTCGAACGTTGCCCGCTGCTAAACATCGATGATCTCGTCGGGGCGCTGCACATACCCCACGATGGCATCACCTCGCCGGTAGACACCACCATGGCGCTGGCCAAGGGGGCAAAAAGCCGCGGAGCCAAGATCATCGAAGGCATCGCGGTCACCGATCTCCATGTCACAGACGAACGAATCACCGCCGTGAGCACCGAGCAGGGCCGCATCGAAGCCGAAACGGTGGTGTTAGCCGGTGGCATGTGGACCCGTCAGCTGGCGGCCAAGATCGGCATCAACGTGCCGCTGCAGGCATGCGAACACTTCTACATCGTCACCGAACCGATGGAGGGTGTGCTGCGGGATATGCCCACCGTCCGCGACCCGACCAACCACACCTATTTCAAGGAAGAGACCGGCAAGATCATGGCCGGGTTCTTCGAACCCCGCGGCAAGATCTGGAACCTCGATGGCATTCCTCGAGACTTCTCATTCGGCACTCTGCCCGAAGACTGGGATCACGTCGGCCCCATATTCGAACGCGCAATTCACCGTATGCCTGCCCTTGGTGAGGTGGGGCTGCAGCTGTTCTTCAACGGACCGGAAGCCTTCACCCCCGATGGCGTGTACTACCTCGGCGAAAGCCCCGAGGTCGACGGCTGCTTCGTGGCCGCCGGTTTCAACTCGGTAGGCATCCAGTCTGCAGGAGGCGTCGGGTGGGTCATGGCCGACTGGATCATCGATGGCCATCCGCCGATGGACCTCTCAGCGGTCGACATTCGCCGGGCCTTCCCGTTCCAGAGCGACCCCGGCTACCTCGACGCACGCATTTCGGAGAGCCTCGGTCTGCTGTATGCCATGCACTGGCCGTTCCGGCAATACGAGAGCGCCCGCGATGTGCGCCGCTCGCCGCTGCACGATCGGTTTACACAGGCAGGGGCGGTGTTCGGTGAAGCCGCCGGTTGGGAGCGCGCTAACTGGATCGCCAACGGTGACCAAGCGCGGGAGTACCAGTACTCGTGGGGCAAACAGAACTGGGTTGAGGCGAGCGGCATCGAATGCGCGGCAGTCCGCAACGCGGTTGGGCTGTTCGACCAAACGTCGTTCGTCAAGCTAAACGTTGTCGGTCCCGATGCACTGTCGGTACTCAACTGGGTCAGCGCAAACGAAATCGACGTGCCGGTCGGCAAAGCGGTCTACACCCAGTGGCTCAACGACAACGGTGGCATCGAAGCCGACCTGACCGTAACCAGAAAGGGCCCAGAAGAGTTCTTCGTCGTCACCGGGGCAACGGCGGGCACCCGAGACACCGCCTGGCTACGGCGGGCCGCACGGGGCCGAGCCGTGACCATCACCGACGTCACGGAACAGATCGCCATGCTCGGCCTGATGGGACCGAACTCACGGCTGGTGCTGGAACAGTTGACCGACGTCGACCTTTCGAACGACGGTTTCCCGTTCGGCACCACTCAGCCGATCACCATCCGAACGTCCGGCTCCGCTGAAAGCCCGCAACAGATCGAAGTGTTCGCTAACCGGATGACCTACGTCGGTGAGCTCGGCTGGGAGCTTTATGTGGCTTACGACGATGCGGTGGCCCTGCACGACACCCTGGTGGAGGCTGGTCGTCCGCATGGCCTGCGGCATGCTGGCTACCACGCTATGAACACCCTGCGGCTCGAGGCCGGCTACCGGCACTGGGGCCACGACATTACCGACGAGGACACCCCGCTCGAAGCCGGACTGGGTTTCGCTGTTGCCTGGGACAGCGAAGGTGGTTTCCGAGGCCGAAAGGCTCTGTTGGCTCAGCGCGATCAGCCTCGAACAAAACGGTTGATCCAGTTCCGGCTCGAAGATCCCGACCGCCTCGTCTACCACGACGAACCGATCTATCGCGGCGGCGTTCTCGTCGGCCGGACTACGGGTGGCATGTGGAGCTACACCGAGAACCGCTGCCTGGCCATGGGCTATGTCAGCCCAGCGGAGGACGACCCAACGGGAGCGGACGGCGTCACCAAACAGTGGCTCGATGAGGGCGACTTCGAGATCGAGGTTGCCACGGTGCGCATCTCGGCCACCCCATCGATCCGGTCTTTCTACGATCCGAAGAACGAACGGGTTCGGCTGTAGTGGCTGGCGATACGCCACCGAACAGCGAGACCCGCCATCACACACAAATGACTCATAGGAGAAACGAACATGCGTGACGAAGCGCAGGTGGTCATCATCGGTGGCGGCGCCATGGGCGCCGGCCTGATGTACTTTCTGGCCCACGAAGGTTGGACCGACACGGTGCTCATCGAAAAGGGTGAGCTCTCCTCCGGTTCGACGTGGCACGCGGCAGGTCTGATCCCACACTTCAACGGCAGCCTCAACATGGCCAAGTGCCACGCCGTCGCTCCGGAGTTGTACGCCAACATCGAAGCGGAGACCGGTCTGTTCGGTGGCTGGCATGGAACCGGTGCTATCCGGTTGGCCATCACAGATGAACAGGTCAACTGGTTCCACCATGTCCAGGGCATGCTCGACATCGTCGGTGTCGAAAGCGATCTCATCGGCCAGGAAGAGATTCTCAAGTACTGGCCGTTCATGGATGTCTCCGACGTGAAGCTCGGCTTCTACACCCCCGACGATGGCTGGTCCGATCCTTCCCAGGCCACCGCGGCGATGGTCCGAGGTGCCCGCCAGCTTGGTAGCGACCTGGAACGGCACACCCTGGTGACCGAAACGAACCGCCTGGCTGACGGCCGCTGGGAGGTCATCACCGAAAGTCGCGGCGAAAAGGGCCGCATCGTCTGCGACCACCTGGTCAACGCCGCCGGCTGCTATGCCCCCCAGCTCGGAGCGATGGCAGGCATCGATGTGCCGATCGTTTCGGTCATCCATCAGTACCTGATCACCGAAGCCCTCGATGAGATGAAGGCGCTCGACTACGATCCACCGATCGTTCGAGACCCTCGGGTCTCGTCGTACTATCGGAGAGAGATCGACAGTCTGCTGGTTGGCCCATACGAGACTCAGAACGCGCAGATCTACGGCGTCGACGGGATCGACTGGGACAAACACTTCTACCTGACGCCTGCTGACATCGATCAGATCATGCCGCACCTCGTCGACGCGGGGGAGCGGATCCCGGCCTTCGGCGAAACCGGTATCAAGACGGTCATCTCCGGCCCCATCACCCACACTCCCGACTCCGGATATCTGATGGGCCCGGCGCCCGGCTTCGACAACTACTGGCTCTGCGCCGGTGCCTCGATCGGGGTGACCCAGGGCCCAGGGGCAGGCAAGTTCCTGGCCCAGTGGATGGTGCACGGCCAGACCGAGGTCAACGTGGCGGAGATGGACCCGCGTCGCTTCGGCGATCACTGCGGGCCAAAGGGTCGCTACGCCATCGACAAGGCCATCGACGAATACCACGAGATGTACGTGACCCGGCTTCCCGGTGAGCAACGCTTCGCAGGCCGGCCCCAGAAGACCGACCCCATCTACGAACGGCTCGACAAACGAGGGGCCCAATGGATGGAGATATTCGGTTGGGAACGCCCGCGCTACTTCTCGCCGGATGGCGCCGAGGAGCAGCATTCGTTCCGCCACTCAAACGCTTTCGAGATCGTCGGCGAAGAATGCCGAGCCACCAGGGAACGAGCGGGCATCGCCGATCTCACAGCGTTCTCCAAGTTCGAGGTCACCGGTGCCGACGCCGAGGCATTCCTCGACCGCCTCACCGCCAACCGGATGCCCAACAAGGACGGCGGCACACGCCTCACCCATTTGCTGACCGAACTCGGGGGCATCGAAACCGAGATGACAATCACCAGGTTGTCGCCGGAACGGTTCTACCTGAACTCTGGTATCACCATGCAGTTCCATGACCGGGATTGGCTGATGCACCACATTACGTCTGAGGACGTGACCGTCATCGACAAGACCGAGCAACTGGGCATTCTCTCGGTGGCCGGACCACGGTCGCGCGACATTCTTGCCACGCTGACCGATGTTGACCTGACCAACGACGGTTTCCGCTGGCTGACCGGCCAGGAGATCACCGTGGCCGGGGTGCCATGTCTAGCGCTTCGGGTCAGCTACATCGGCGAACTGGGCTGGGAGCTGCATCACCCGATCGACCAGATGCCCCAGCTCTACGATGCGCTCGTCGAGGCCGGTGAACCGCACGGCATGGTTCACTACGGCAGCTACGCCATGAACACCATGCGCATCGAAAAGGCTTACAAAGCCATGGGGACCGAGCTGACCACCGAGATCACCCCGGTCGAGGCCGATCTCGGCCGGTTCGTCGACTACTCCAGCGACTTCATCGGCAAGCAGGCCACCGAAGCAAGGCTGGCCGTGCAGCAAGATCCCAACGACGACATCGAGATGATTCTTGTCTACTGCGAGGTCGACACAGACTCCGATCCGGTTTCCGGCAACGACTGTCGTGGCAACGAACCGGTATACGACGGCGACCGCCGCATTGGATTGACGACTTCCGGCACCTGGGGCCACACCGTTGGCAAGGGTTTGGCCTTCGCCTACGTCGAGCCGGCCTACATGGAGCCGGGCACCACGTTCGAGATCCAGCTACTCGGCCAACGCCGAGCAGCTACGGTGCTGGCCGACGCCGCCTACGACACAGCCAACGAAAAGCCGAGGGCCTGACCTGCTCTGAGCGGGCCGGGCCGTCGGGAGGGGAGAGGCGTCTAAAGGCCCGTTCCCGGCCCTCCAACTCGAATGACGCAGCGCTGCATTATGAAAGCAAACACGGCCGCGCCGACTAGTGAGATCGCCACGATGGCCACAACCATCGCCGCCACAGCATCGCGTTGGCCAAACAATACGGCGATCGTGATGCCCACCGTCATCAACGCCGCCAGCGCCGCGGTGAACTTCACGATCGACGGCACATCGGGATAGTACGGAGCCTCGCGTTCATAGTGCGTCGGCTCGGCAATGCCCTTTTCGGCCATCCGTTCCCGCAACACCGCTAGCCCATCGTCGACCACCTCTGGGTTCTGCTTCACCCCCTTGAGAAGACGGAGATCATCGGGGTGATAGCGGAAGTGGCCGTGTTTGCGCGCCGCTGCCAGGTTTTCGTCTAGCAGGGGACCGAGGTTCCCCAGCTTCGGCTTGGGGCGACGCCGTCTGACGCGACGTTTGAGCGCCTGAGTGACCGGACCATCTGGGATGTAGGTGATGGGGACATACACCATGGGGCGAGAATAGTCTGACCTGGATAACTCGACTAGCCGGAGACTTTGCTCGGCCAGCGGGTCAGGTATACCTTCAGGGGCTCATGTCTCTTACCCGCTCACGAGGTGCTTCGACCTCGTCAGCTTTCGGCGCTCAGTACTTCTTCTTCGTGTGGCTCAGCGGCCTGATCTGGCATCTCACCCGGTGGGTGGTGGCGTTTCTCGGTACCTACCTGGTGAACGAGTTGACCGGCTCGCCCCGGTTGGTCCAGCTGGCCGGCACCTTCCTCTATGCGCCATTGCTGCTCGGCGGCGTGCTCGGAGGCGTGGTCTCCGACCGGTTCGATCGTCTTGTCACCGTGCGGGTGCAGCTCGCGGCGTTAATTCCGCTGTCATTGCTGGTTGGCGTGATGGTTTCGGCTGATCGAGCGCCGGTGTGGCTGATCTACCTCTTTATGTTCCTGGTTGGCATCGGCTGGGTCACCGACATGACCAGCAGACGAGCGCTGATCTTCGACCTGGTTGGAGACAAACGAATCGACCATGCCATGGCTATGGAATCGATCAGCCTGTCGGTGGGTATGGTGCTCGGCGCTCTGTTCGGAGGCTCGGCGGTTGAGGCAGTCGGGGTCGGGTCGGCGTACTTCTTCATCGCCGGTCTGCTACTGGTGGCTCTGGTGATGTTGGCGCCGGTAAGGAACCCCTCGGCCGGCCATCAGCAGACGGCGTCTACAGGAACCGCAAGCGCCAGTTCGGCGATCAAGGATCTGGTTGACGGATTCCGCATGCTGCGTGCTCAGCGGGCGGTGATGAGTATTCTCGGCGTGACCGCCATCGCCAACTTCTTCCTCTTCGCCTACTTCCCAATCATTCCAGTCGTGGCCGAGTCGCTTAACGCCTCACCGATCCTGGTCGGGCTTCTCTCCGCTGGGACCGGGATCGGGATGATGATCGGCTCACTGGTCATGGCCAGGCTGGCACCGACCCGAAGAGGCCTCATGCACGTCATCGGCCTGGCCTTCGCTCTGGTTCTCCTCATTCCGTTCGGGCTTGGAACCAGCTACGGCTTCGTGCTGGCGGCCCTGATCTGTTCCGGTATCGGCAGCGGCCTATTCGGCTCGACCCAAACCACGCTGGTTATGGCCGCGGCCCCAGTCGAGTCGCGAGGTCGAGCATTGGGTCTGCTTTCGATGGCCATCGGGGCGCTTCCCGTCGGCATGTACGTGCTGGGCGAAATGGCCGAGCGCATCGGAGTGCCGAACGCCTTGACCCTTAACGCGGCACTGGGACTAATCGCTCTCGCGGCTTGGACAGTACGCCGTCCCGAGGTTCGACGCATGACTACCTAGACCGGCCCGCCACCCGTCGACTGGCCTGCTGTGCCATGCTCGTTGACTGAATGGCAGCCTGGTTGTAGCGTCACGCGATGAACCCAGCGCAGACCATCGGCCAGGCTGAGGTAGAGCAGTTCTGGCGCGACGGCGTGGTTTGTCTACGAGGGGTGATCGACCCCGAGTGGATCTCTGAACTCACCGCCGGCGTGAACCAAAACATTGCCGCACCGAGCGACCGAGGTCGGCTCTGGAACCGCGACGAGCAGGGCTGTACCACGTTCTACGACAGCCAGGTATGGAACGAGATCGAGCAGTATCGTCGCTTCGTTCTCGAATCGCCGATGGCCGAGCTGGCCGGGCGGCTCATGGAAGCCGAGGCGGTCAACTTTTTCTTCGACGCCATCTTCGTCCGTTCGGCTGGCAGCCAGTTCAGAACGCCGTTCCATCAAGATGAGCCCTATTGGTCGGTCGAGGGATTCGACACCTGCTCCTCGTGGATGCCGTTGGTGCCGGTGCAGCAAAAAAGCGCGCTCGAGTTTGTCCGTGGCTCGCATCGGTGGGACGTGAAGTACTCCCAGGTCAACTTCGGCGGCTTGACCGGCGATGAACGCGATCAGGTGGCCTTCGACGATGGTCTTGAGCCGTTTCCCGACATCGAGGGACGGCGCTCCGAATTCGACATCGTGAGTTGGGATATGGAGCCGGGAGACGTGGCCATCTTCAATGCTCGAACCATTCACGGTGGTTCGGGAAACCTCGAGCCCGACCGCGAACTGAAGGTCTTCAATACTCAATGGCTAGGCGACGACGTTCGAGTCCGGTTTCGCCCCGAGGGTATGGACCCTGACCACTCCGAAGTGATGAAGTCGGTCGGCCTTAACGAGGGTGATCGGCTTGGCACAAGCTTGTATCCGGAGGTGTGGCGGCGAGACCTGTCGGGCGTCAGCAGTCCGATACCCGTCCCTGTCAGTTGACTCAGCTAGATTACTTCGATGAGTCCGCCGCATACCGTCGTGCCCGTCGTACTTTCTGGAGGTTCCGGAACCCGGCTGTGGCCTGCCTCGCGCCCCGATAATCCGAAGCAGCTGTTGCCATTGGTGGAGGAGCGCACGATGCTGCACGCCACCATCGATCGTGGTCTCGCCGTCCCAGGGTCGCAATCACCACTCGTGGTCTGCAGCGGGTCACAGCTTGCTCTTGTCGTCGAACAGTTGGCGGTCGCTGGCTGCGCCGACGCTGAGGTGATTGTTGAGCCGATGGCCCGCAATACCGCGCCGGCTGTGGCCGCAGCGGCGCTAGCGACCATCGACGATGACCCAATCCTGCTGGTCTTACCCGCCGATCACGTCATCGAAGACTCCGACGCGTTTTTGGCCGCGGTTGCCGCAGGCACCGGCGCGGCAGCAGCGGGCAAACTAGTTACGTTTGGGATCGTGCCCGATCATCCCGCTACCGGGTTTGGCTACATCAAGACCGGCGCCGCCGCTGGAGCCGGGCCAGAGCTGGCAATCGAGGCCTTCGTCGAGAAGCCAGACGCCGAAGTGGCAGCCGGGTTTGTTGAGACCGGCAACTACCTTTGGAACAGCGGCATGTTCATGTTTCGCAGTTCGGTCCTGCTCGAGGAATTGGAGCGGTTCGCCCCGGCCATGTTCGGAGCGGTAGGAGCTGCGGTGGCAAAAGCCGATGGTGCCATCGGCGTGAAGCGCCTCGATGGCGAAGCGTTCGCCGAATGTCCGTCCAACTCGATCGACTACGCGGTGATGGAACACACCTCTCTTGGCGTGGTCATACCCCTCGATGCCGGTTGGAGCGATGTCGGCTCGTGGGCCTCGCTGTACGAAGTGTCGAACCGCAACGCCGAAGGCAACGTGACCGTCGGTGACGTGATCGTTCTCGATACCACCGACAGCTATGTCCGCAGCTCGGGTCCGCTGTTGGCCACCGTCGGGTTGTCCAACGTCGTAGCCGTCGCCACGCCCGATGCAGTGTTGGTTGCAGACATTGCCCATAGCGAGCAGGTAAAGGCGGTTGTCGCCACTCTGCAGGCTGCGGAGCGCATCGAAGCGGCCCAGTCAACGGTGTCGACCACCGCCTGGGGTTCGCTGGCCACCCTGTCACTCGATGGTGAGTCGGCGGTTCTTGAGGCTCGGATCAATCCATTCCAAGAGGCCGCGCTGGAAGGGCAGCACTTCACGGTCCGCTCCGGCAGCATCTCCTGCAACGGGGAAAGCTACGACGCTGGCCGAGGCTGGTCGGCCCCGGTCGAAGGCTCGGTTGTGATCACCAACCCGAGCGAGTCGGCTGCCAGAGTCATCATCGTCGACGCCCGCTGAACCAACGCGGCCTAGTACCGCCCGGTCATCCGGTGTTAGGTTTGGTCGTAGGAGCCCGCGAAGGGGCGGGCCTCTAGGGGAACCCTGGATGCGAAGCGTGCGGGTGGCCCCTACCTGCAAGCTGCAGCGCAATTCATTGCAGTGCAAATCAACCGCCACAAATAGTCCAGGGGGACTCAAATGACTCGTATGAAGTTCGGCATGTTTCATGCCCCGTTTCACGACCACGCAACCAACCCGAATGCAAATCTGCATCGCGACTTGGAGCTGATCCGACACCTGGACTACCTGGGGTTTGATGAAGCGTGGATAGGGGAGCACCATTCGTGTGGAACTGAGATCATCGCCGACCCGATGATCTTCTGTGCCACCGCGTTGGAGCGAACCCGCAACATCAAACTCGGCACCGGGGTGCTGTCGGTTCCGTACCACAACCCGCTGTGGACCGCGGATCGAATCACCCAACTCGACCACCTAAGCCGAGGCAGATTTATGTTCGGGGCCGGCCCCGGAGCCTTGCCGACCGATGCCCACATGATCGGTATCCAACCTTCGGAACAGCGGCGAATGTTGGAGGAGGGCATGGAAGCAATCATGCACCTGCTCTACAACGAGGATCCGCTGACGATGAAGACCGACTGGTTCGACCTGGTCGACGCCAAGTGTCAGCTACCGCTGTACTCAACCGATCTTGAGATCGCCATCGCCGCTATCGCCTCGCCGTCCGGCCCGAGAATCGCTGGCCGTCACGGCACCGGTCTGCTGTCGATCGGGGCCACGATGCAGATCGGCGCCGACATGCTGGCCTTGCACTACGACGTTTGGAAGGACATGGCAGCCAACCACGGAGTCAGCGCCGACCGCGACAAGTGGCGGTTGGTTGGCGTGATGCACCTTGCCGAGACGAAGGAGCAGGCCATGCGCGACGTCGAGTACGGCATCGAGCACTGGTTCGACTATCTGCAGAACACTGCGGCGGCTCCGCAGTTCTGCCCCGAGGGAGACACTCTGCAGGAGCGAATCGCCTGGGTCAACGAGACCGGCATCGGGGCCATCGGGACCCCCGAGGACTGCGTTAAGCAGATCGAATCGCTGTGGAAGCAGTCGGGCGGTTTCGGCGGCTACATGTGTATGGACCACGACTTCGCCAACCCGGCGGCCAAGGCCCGCAGCTACGAACTGTTGGCCCAGCATGTGATGCCTCGTTTCCAGGGCAACACCTATGCCAGGATGCTCGACGCTGTGGTCCGGGCCCAGTCGGTGCGGGAGAAGCTCAACGCCGAGCAGGCCGATGCTTTGGCCTCATGGACTGAGAAGCACGCCGCAGCCGCCGACTGAGGTAAACCAAGCTAACCAGAACACAAGACAAGGGGTGAGGCTCCAACCGAGCCTCACCCCTTGTTCAATTCTTCTGCACCTCTTGTTTGGTTCTGGGAGCGCCCGGAACCGGCCGCTTAGCTCATGCGGAACTCGGGATGGTGCTGACGAATCTCGCGGCGGGCGATGGTCATCTTATGGACCTCGTCCGGGCCGTCAGCGATTCGCAGGGTGCGCATATGGGCCCACATGTGAGCCAGGGGCGTGAACTGGGTGACGCCGGCAGCGCCGTGGACCTGAATGGCCCGATCGAGCACACCGAGGGCCATGTTTGGCACCGCGACCTTGATGCCCGAGATCTCCTGCGCCGCCGCCTTGTTGCCAACGGTGTCCATCAGGTGAGCGACGTGCAACACGTACTGTCGAGCCTGGTCGATCTCGATCCGCGACATCGCGATTTGGTCCTGCACGACGCCGTGCTGGGCCAGCATACGACCGAAGGTCTCGCGTGCAACCGAGCGCTTCACCATCAGTTCCAGCGCCCGCTCTGCGACACCGATGGTCCGCATGCAGTGGTGTATCCGGCCCGGTCCGAGGCGGGCCTGGCTGATAGCAAAACCTTCGCCTTCGCCACCCAGAAGGTGATCTTCCGGCACTCTGACGTTCTCGTAGATTACCTCGGGGTGACCGCCACGGTCGTGATAGCCGAACACCAGTGGGTCGCGGCCGATGCTGATGCCGGGGGTGTCCTTTGGGACCACGATCATCGCCTGCTGCTGATGCCGCGATGCGTCGGGATTGGTCTTACCCATCACGATCAGCACTTCAGTTTCAGGGCGCAATGCGTTCGAGGAGAACCACTTCTTGCCGTTCAGCACGTAGTGGTCGCCGTCCTTATCGATGCGAAGCTCGATGTTCGAAGCGTCGGAGCTGGCAACGTCTGGTTCGGTCATCGAGAACGCCGAGCGGATGTCGCCCTGCAACAGCGGAGCAAGCCAACGTTGCTTGACCGCGTCTGAGGCGTAGAGATTCAAGATCTCCATATTGCCGGTGTCCGGAGCGGAGCAGTTCAGCGCCTCCGAGGCGAATGGGACCTTGCCAAGCTGCTCGGAGATTGGCGAATAGTCGAGGTTCGACAACTTGGTGCCGGGGGCCTGTGGATCGAGATGGGGGATGAACATGTTCCAAAGCCCACGCTCGCGGGCGGCGGCCTTCAGTTTCTCCATCATCGGCGGTGTTGCGTGCACGTTGTCGAGGGCGGCGTACTCGGCGTAGTACTCCTCTTCGTTTGGATAGATGAAGTCGTCCATGAACGACTTGACCTGGGCCTGGAGCTCCAGACCTTGATCGGTGAATTGCACTGACATATCACACTCCAAGTGTCGAATACCCCTTCGGGGCGCGGGCTATCTCATTGCTATCACGATCGACGCATTACCTGCGAAGTCTGCTTGTGGTTGCGCCAGCGCCTCGACTGCACTTCGAGGCCGCTGGGCGGTAGCTCAGCTCAGCGCTTCGATGATGTCGGCCGGCGCCTGTACCAGCTCGATAAGCACGCCCTGGCCGCTGTTGGGGAACTCGTCGTTCGCCTTGGGGTGCACAAAACAGATGTCGTGGCCTGCGGCGCCGGGCCGGATGCCACCGGGCGTGAAACGAACGCCTTGGGCGGTGAGCCAATCGACAGCCTGCGGCAGGTCATCGATCCATAAACCGATGTGGTTAAGCGGGGTGCGGTCGACCTTTGGGCTGCCTTCGGGATCGACCGGTTGCATGAGATCGATCTCAACCGCTCCGGCGCCACGGCCGACCTGCAGGATGTCTTCGACGACATTCTCTGCCTCGCTCGTGTAGTCGCCGACCTTCTCCACACCGAGTAGATCGCTCCAGAAATGCCTCATCGGCCCTAGGTCTGGCCCGCCTATAGCGATCTGTTGAAGACCGAGCACGCGAAACGGTCGGTCTGTTGAGTTTGTCACGGGATCTCCCTGGGGCTTCTGGACCTGTTCTATCGGCTCATAAAGTCGACCGAAAGTTGTTCCGAAAAACAACCGGTGGTGACAAAAGGTCCAACTAGAGGCGCCTCGGAGCCTTCTGAATCCTGGCAAGCGTCACCGGCTTTGGCAATTTCGGTACGGGCTTTGGTAGTGCTGATTCCCCTGGTTGGTGCATTTCTGCTCCTCCGGGTCGTCTCGGACATGCTCTACCGGCCGCCAGGTTTGATCGGACTCGCCGTTTGGTTCCTCCAGGCGGCGGCGATCGGCTCGACCACGTCGTTTGCTCTCGATCGACTCTCGACCCGGCTTTTGCCGCTGGCCGCGCTCTGCAACATGTCCCTCGTCTTCCCCGATCAGGCTCCGTCCCGATTCAGCACCTCTCTGCGTTCCGGCTCGGTGCGCAAGCTCGAACAACGCATCGACCAAGCGCGAACCGAAGGCCTTGGCGCGACCGAGACCGAGGCCGCGGTCGAGGCGCTGCAACTCATCTCGATGCTCGGCCACCATGACCGGCTCACCCGGGGACACACCGATCGTGTGCGGGCCTACGCCGACATCATCGCCGTCGAACTCGGGCTATCGGACGAAGAGCGCGGCAAGTTGGCCTGGGGTGTCCTGCTTCATGACATCGGCAAGATCACCGTGCCATCCGAGGTGCTGAACAAAATTGAAAAGCTAACCGACGACGAGTGGACACTGCTCAGAGCTCACCCGGCTGCCAGTGCAGAACTGCTGGCCCCACTGAGTGACTGGCTGGGCGAATGGCTCGGCGCAGCGGCTGAACATCACGAGCGTTGGGATGGCAACGGTTACCCAAACGGATTGGCGGGCACCGACATTTCTCTCGCTGGTCGCATCACCGCCGTGGCCGACGCCTACGACGTCATCACCACCAAACGTTCCTACAAAGCACCGATGTCGGTCGCCGCGGCCCGCCATGAACTGGTGGCCTGCGCCGGCGGTCAGTTCGACCCTGAAATCGTGAGGGCATTTCTAAACGTGTCACTGGGCCGGCGTTGGTTAGCCGGCCCGCTCGCCGTTTTGTCTCACCTGCCGTTCGGTCAGGCCGGCTCGGCTCCGGCGCTGGTCACCGCGGGAACGATGGTCGCCGTGGGAGCGGTGGCCGCGGTCTCACCGCCGCTACCGGTGGTAGAGACGCTGGCCTTTGGCGAAGTGACAAGCGAAATGGTTGTCACAGAACCGGTGTCGACCACGATCGACGATGGCGCTCTCGGCCAGCGGACGGGGAACGCTGTACAGCCGCCACCCACCACTGCGCCGGTGCCGACGACCGAGCCCTCTACATCAACGACGACCGACTCGCTAACCACAACTGCGCCAACGAGCACGACGACGACCACGACCCCACCGAGTAGCTCGGTCACGACAACGATCGCCACCACCGCGTCGACGAGCACGACGGCGCCCACGACGACTCTGGCTCCTACGACAACAACAACCGCCGCACCGACCACGACCACCACAGCGCCGACGACGACGGCGCCAACCACCACCACGACAGTACCGACCACGACCACCACGGTGCCGACGACCACCACAACGACGGCCCCACCGCCACCGTCGTACTACCTGAAGAACCCAGGGACCGGGGACACTTCGGCCCAGACTTACAAGGTTCTTGACACCGTCGGACCCGACAATGTCACCCAGCCAAACTACGACACCGACGTCGACAGCCCCGCCGACATCCCGGGGCTTTCGTTGGCGCCAACCGGCTTCGGCTTCGGCGAATGGGACCGCGAGAAGCATGCCCGGTGGAGCATTGACGTCGTCGGGCAGACAATCACGGGCAACCCTTCGCTTACCGTCTATCTGGCGACCGACTCCGACCTCGGAGGCACGCCGGTCTCCGTGCGAGCTGACCTCGCAAGCTGCACTTCGTCATACCTCACCTGCAGTTCCATCGTGTCCGATGTGACGGCGTCGGTGACCACCTATGTTGGGAACGGCTTTCAGGAGACGTCGTTTGACTTCTCATCGGCCAACCATACGTTCGCCAGCAACCGGCTCTTGCTCGTCCGGCTCATCACCGAAGGAAGCGAAACGATACACATCGGCTTCGACGCAGACGTACACCCAAGCGCCCTAACCGCCGACATCGGGTAACGCCGTATCAGGTACTCCATCTGGTAACCCTGTATCGGACAACGCTGCGACGTAGCTGCTAGCCCTCGGCCCGGCGCAGAACGCTGACGTTGATAGCGGTGCGGGCCTCAAAACCAAGCCGCTGATACAGGCGATGGGCCGGGTCGTTGCCGTTGCGTACATGCAGCATCGCTCGATCGCCCCGCTCGGTGATAGCGCTCGCCGCTGCGAGCGTCAATGCTTCACCCAACCCCTGCCGCTGCCCGTCAGGGTGCACACAGACCGCAGAGACCTCACCCCAGCCGGCGACCCGCATACGTTCGCCAGCCATGGCCAGAAGTTGCCCGTCACGGCGCAACCCGAAGTACCGGCCGGTTATGTAGGTTTCGTAGCTAAACGGACCCGGCTCCGTCAGCTTGGTCAGGGCGACCATGTCCTCTACGTCGTCCACGCCCAATTCGACGATTCCCAGGTCGGGCGGGTCGGCTAGTTCGTCTGAGGTGTACTGAGTTATCTCCTCGGCGAACAGCTCGCTCCACCCGGAAGGAGGTGGCGCTGGTTCGCTGCGAAACAGGCTGATGATGCCGTTCTCTCCGGCTAGTTGACCGAGCGCTCGCCAGCCGTCGACATCGAGCTGATCGACCGCTGCCACCGGGAAGACCTTGCGGGGATAGCAAACCGCCACTCGATCCTCAGACCACTGCGCTAGGTCCGCCTGAGCCCCATTGAGGGCATGCCAGGCCATGTTATCGAGAGGGTGGCCGTCTAAAGGGTGGCCGTCGAGAGGCTGCTCGCTCATGACTGGACCTCGGCCGGACCAAGCACGGCAAGTCCGTTTTGGACCGCTGGCTCTCCCTGCTCGTTGAGCACCTCGAACGGCACCGTGCTTGTGTCCTGGCCCGTCGGGTTCGCCTGCCAGACTCGAATCGTGATGGTCGATGGCAACAGCACCATGGCCTTGAAGCGACAGGATAGGCGGCGAACCAGTTCCGGTTGGCCGTCCGCACGGTTTGCCACCACCGCCGACACTCCATAGGCCAGGTTGGCCGTCCCGTGAAGAATGATGTCTGGAAGCCCGGCCGCTAAGGCGACAGCCCGATCGGTGTGAATGGGATTCCAGATCCTGGCGCATTCGGTGTAGGTGTGAGCTGCACCCGCGGCCAGCGCAACCGTGAACTCGTCCGGCTCGCCCACTCGTTCCGCGCCCTCGATGGCGGGTAGAGGATTAGGGTCTGGCATATCGAGACCCTCGGTTGGAACCCCAAGATAAATGCCATTCTGGGTGGTGCTGGCAACCGGCCGCCCATCGGCATCGACCGTTTCCAGTCTGGTGGTCGACATAGCGCCCGGCTTGATCCCAACCACGCCAGCGGTCACCAGGCTTGTGGTCAGCACATCTCCAGGGCGAACAAGGCGATGGATCTGGACGTCGTGGGTGGCGTGCACACTGGTCTGCACCTCCGAGGCTGCGACGCCCGCTTCCTCTGACAATCGTCTCGACGACACGATGACCGGCCACTCAGGGCAAACGGCGAAGAGCGGATGAGCCACGACATCACCCCCGACGGTGTCGAAGTACTGGGGAAGGGTGTCGCCCAGCGATGCTGCGTAGGCCATAGTCCAGCGCTCATCGACGTGGTGAACCAGCGGGTCGACGGTGCTACCGGCCAGAGTGGTTGGGATTGCCATGGTGTGAACGTTACCGGCGAGGACCCCGCCGGTAAATCCGAGCTAGCGAAGTGACGCTTCGCGATACTGGGATATGACCTGCACGGACCGGAGTGCGAAGAACTCCGCCGACACCGCCATCGAGGCCGATGGCCTCGTCCGTAGTTTTACGATCGGCCGAGGACGCAAGAGCCGAACCATCGAAGCGGTAAAGGAGCTGAGCTTCACCGTCGAGGCAGGGGAGCGCCTCGCGTTTATCGGCCCCAACGGTGCTGGCAAGTCGACCTCGATCAAGATGCTTACGGGGATCCTGTTCCCAACCGCCGGTTCGGCCACCGTGCTTGGCCTCGTGCCATGGCAGCAGCGCAAGGAGCTCGCCCTGCGCATCGGCACCCTGTTTGGGCAGCGCTCGCAACTGTGGAACGAGCTGACGCCACGAACCTCTCTTGGCGTGCTTGGCGCGATCTTCGGCATGACCGATCCCCAGACTGCGGCCCGCTTAGGCGAACTTGGCCCGATCCTCGAGGCCGACGAACTCTACGACCAGCCGCTCCGCGGTCTCTCCCTCGGTCAACGAATGCGATGTGAACTCACCGCATGCATGCTGCACAGCCCCGAGATGCTGTTTCTCGATGAACCGACCATCGGCCTCGACCTGCTCGGCAAGCAGGTGTTCCGTGACTTGCTGGTCCGGGTGAACAACGAGCTTGGAACAACTGTGCTGCTAACCAGCCACGACGTGGCCGACATCGAGCGGGTCGCTGAGCGGGCCATCGTCGTCAACCACGGCACGGTGATCTACGACAACACCGTTGAGGCCATGCGGGGCGAGCTGCTGGCAACCAAACGAATCACCGTCGGGCTCACCGCCCCGGCTTTGGCTGCAACCACTAGGGCAGACCAGGATTCGCCCGCCGGCATAACCACCGCTGATCGGCTTCCCGGCGTCGCGGTCAGCGACGGAGCGGCCAATGAACTCATCGTGGAGGTCGATACAACGCAGGTGCCGGTCAGGCAGGTGCTAGATCTCCTGCTGGCCGAGCTTCCGGTCATCGACCTGTCGATCGCCGACCCACCTTTAGAAGCGGTGATCGGTGAGATCTACCAACGGCCGCCGACATGAGCGAGCCACTTCTCACCCCTCACGGAGGGTCGCCGGGTTCGGTGCGTTTCCCGGCCAAGGAGCGCGGTCATGTAGGCCATGTAACCCAGGCGGCTATTGGCCACGTGCTTAAGAAGGCGTTTCTCGCCGGAACATCACGGACCCTGGGCCAACCGGCACAGCTGGTGCAGTTCGCCATGTTCTTCGTGCTTCCGCCGATCATCCTGGCCAGTGTTTGGAAAGCGGCAGCGACATCCAGCGGTGGCAGCATCGTCGGCTACAGCGCCACCGCGCTTGTCTGGTACATCGCCACCTCCGAAACTGCGGTTCTCACGGTACGAAATCGGCTCATCGCCGAGGTGGGAGACGACATCGGCTCGGGGCAGTTCGCCGTCGAACTCCAGCGCCCGGTCAGGGCCCTGCCCATCAGGTTGGCCAGCGAACTGGGGTTCATGGCTCCTCGCTTCACGGTCGGCGTCACGCTGGCGGCGCTGGTCGGCTTGCTACTCGGCGGGGCTCCGCCGTCGGTGGTTGGGGTGACGCTGGCGGTGCCCTCCCTGGCGTTGGCTCTGACGCTGAATGTGATCGGCCAGCATCTCTTCGCGGCCTCGTCGTTTTGGCTGCGAGAGGCCAAAGGGGCCTGGTTTCTCTACAACAAATTGGTCTTCGTACTCGGCGGCATGTTGCTGCCGCTTGAGGTTCTACCAGCGTGGTTGGAAACGATCGCAAAGTTCCTGCCATTCATGGCCATGGCCTACGTGCCAGCACGCCTGGCCGCCGGATTCGTTGAGCCATGGCTGCTGCTCGTCCAGCTGTTCTGGTTGTTCGTCGCGTTGGCGTTGGCCCTCGCTGCGTTCGGACGGGGCGAGCGCCACTTCATGGGTGACTCATGACAACCAACCTGCAATCGACAGCCAGTACCGACATCGCTCGGCCTCGCCTGGCTCTCATCCGAGCGCTCTGGCTGACCTGGCGGGCTGCCTGGAGCGAAGCTTGGAGCAACCAGCGAGGCTTCTGGACTCAGGTCGGACTCATGTTCGTCAACAACCTGATCTTCTTAGTCTTCTGGACGGTCTTCTTCCGCGAAGTCGATTCGCTACGAGGTTGGGACGTCGGTCGCATCCTCGTCCTGCTTTCAGTTCTTACCAGTGTGGCCGGTGTTGTAATCGGTTTGCTTCACAACCTGCGCCGCATCGGCGACATGGCCGCCGATGGCGAACTCGATGCTGCGCTGAGCTTGCCAGTGCCGACCCTGCTCCACCTCGTTCTGCGGCGAGTCGAGCCGGTAAACGTCGGTGACCTGGTGTTCGGCATCATTCTGTTCTCGGTGTTCGGTTCGCCAACGCCTACCCGAGTAGCGGTGTTCGTTTTCGGGGTGCTGTGCGGTGCATCGGTGCTCGCCGGGTTCTTCGTGATCATAGGATCGCTTGGTTTCTTCATCGGCCGAGGCGACTCCACCGACCTCGGTTTGCAGGCGATCATGCTCTTCTCCCACTATCCGATAGACATCTTTCCCGGACTGATCCGACTCTTCCTCTACGTGGTCATCCCCGCAGGCTTCGTCAGCGCGCTCCCGGCCACTCTGATCGGCGATTTTCAGCTGGCGTGGGCTGGCCTGGCTCTTCTGTCAGCGGTCGGATTTCTGACGCTGGGTAGCTGGGTGTTTCGACGGGGCCTGGCGCGGTACACCAGCGGATCAGCCTGGACCAGCGGATAAGCGACCGCCTCGGCCTTGGTTCGGGGCCGCAACTGGCGATATGGGAGGCCCGGTTCTACGCTCCCGGGATGGTTCGCTCGCTTCTCGCCCCACCTCTACAGTCGTCGGTCGACAGTGGCAGTCCCCAATTCCGCCAGAATCGCTCCGACATGCTTGAACAGCTGGAGGAGCTGGATCGCCTGCTCGATGAGGCCGAGGCCGGTGGTGGCCCCGACCGAATGGACCGTCTGCGGTCGCGGGGCAAAATGCCGATCCGGGAACGTATTGCCAATTCCCTCGACCCCGACACCCCGTTTCTCGAGCTAAGCCCCCTCGCCGGGTACGACTCCGACTACACCATGGGTGGCGGCATGGTTATCGGCATCGGCATCATCGCCGGCACCGAGTGCGTGATCCTGGGCAACGATCCCTCGGTGCTCGGCGGGGCGCTCACACCGTATGCGGCCAAGAAGTGGGAACGGGCCCTCCAGGTGTCACGCGAAAACCGTATGCCGTACGTCAGCTTCGTCGAGTCAGCGGGCGCCGATCTCCGAGTCGAGACCGGCGAGGGCGGCCGCAAGGTCAACACCACCCACTTCGCCGAGTCTGGTCGATTCTTTTACGAGATGATCGAACTGTCGAAGATGCGCATTCCCACGGTCTGCATCGTGTTTGGTTCCTCGACCGCAGGCGGGGCCTATCAGCCTGGCATGTCCGACTACACCATCATGGTCAAGGAACAGTCGAAGATGTTTCTGGCCGGACCGCCGCTGGTCAAGATGGCCACCGGCGAAGAGAGCGACGACGAGACTCTCGGCGGCGCTCAACTGCATGCCGAGGTGTCGGGTTCAGGCGACTACTTCGCCGAAGACGAAATGGACGCCATTCGACTGTGTCGCGAAGTGGTGTCACACCTGAACTGGCGCAAGCCCAGTCCACCGCCTCGCTTCGAGGTTGAGGAGCCGGTCCACGATGCCGAGGAGCTGCTCGGCCTCATCAGCCGGGATCTGCGTCAGCCGGTCGATGTGCGCGATGTGGTCGCCAGGGTGGTCGACGCGTCCCGGTTCGAAGAATTTAAACCTCGTTGGGGCCCCACGATGGTCTGCGGCTGGGCTTCTATCCACGGTTACCCAGTCGGTGTCCTTGGCAACAACGGCGTGCTGTATCCCGACTCGGCGCAGAAGGCCGCCCACTTCATCCAGCTGGCAAACCAGATCGACGTGCCGCTGCTGTTCATTCAGAACATCACCGGCTTTATGGTCGGCCGCGATTTCGAAGCCGACGGGATCATCAAGAAGGGGTCCCAGCTCATCAACGCTGTGTCGAACTCCGAAGTACCGCATCTGACCGTGACCATCGGGTCGTCGTATGGGGCAGGCACATACGGCATGTCTGGTCGAGCGTTCAACAACCGTTTCACCTTTACCTGGCCGACGGCCAAGATCGCAGTGATGGGTCCGAAACAGATCGCCGGAGTGATGTCGCAGGTAAGACGAGGCCAGGCCGCTCGCAAAGGCGAAGAGTTCGACGAGGCGGAGGACGCCAAGATCGTGGCTGCGGTAGAGGCCACCCAGGAGGCGGGATCGTTGGCCCTGGTAGCTGCCGGCGCCATTGCCGATGACGGCATCCTCGATCCGCGGGACACCAGAGACGTGCTCGGCATGTGCCTTTCTTATGTCGGCAACAAACCCATCGAGGGCACAACCGGTTACGGAGTGTTCAGACTGTGATGACCAACCGCTTTGACACCCTCTTAGTCGCCAACCGAGGCGAGATCGCCCGCCGGGTATTCCGCACCGCCCGCTCGATGGGTTTGCGAACGGTGGCGGTCTTCGTCGAAGCCGATGCCGCCGCTCCGTTCGTGGCCGAAGCGGACCAGGCAATACGAATCGACTCATATCTCGACGGCCCGGCCATCATCGCCGCCGCGGCGGCCACCGGGGCCGGTGCCATCCATCCCGGCTACGGGTTTTTGGCCGAGAACGGTGAGTTCGCTAGCTCGGTCGAGGCCGCGGGTCTTGCCTGGGTCGGCCCGTCGGCCGAGGCCATCGCGGCGATGGGAGACAAGATCGAAGCCAAGAAGCTGGCCGTCAACGCCGAGGTGCCGGTACTGAACTCGACCGCTGACGCTAAGCAGTTCGCCACAATTGGCTTTCCGTTGCTGATCAAAGCTGCAGCGGGCGGCGGCGGCAAGGGTATGAGGATTGTGGCCTCCGCCGATGGGCTCGACGACGCCATCGTGGCCGCGCAGAGAGAGGCCCTTTCCGGCTTTGCTGACGACCGGGTCTTCGCCGAGCGGTACGTGGCCCGTTCCCGCCACATCGAGATCCAGATCATGGGCGATAGCCACGGCAACCTAGTGCACCTCGGGGAGCGGGAGTGCAGTATTCAACGCAGGCACCAGAAGATCATCGAAGAGTCGCCATCGCCGTTCATCTCCGACGAGCTGCGCCGCGAGATGGGCGACGCTGCAGTCCGGCTCGGAGCAGCGCTGCAGTACCGCTCAGCGGGCACCGTCGAGTTTCTCGTCGACGATGAATCTGGCGACTATTTCTTCCTCGAAGTCAACACCCGGCTGCAGGTGGAACACCCCGTAACCGAGCAGGTAACCGGCCGCGATCTGGTCGCCGACCAGCTCCGGGTAGCGATGGGGGAGCCGCTCGGCTACTCCCAGGATGATGTGACGTTCAGCGGGCACGCCATCGAAGCCCGGCTGTATGCCGAAGACCCAGCCAACGACTTCCTGCCGGTCATCGGAACCCTCGATGCCTTCGCTCCGGCCGACGACCCAGAGCTGCGATGGGATTCCGGTGTCGAGGTCGGGTCGGTGATCGGCGTCGACTTCGACCCGATGATCGCCAAGGTCATCGCCACCGCGCCATCGAGAAGCGACGCCGCCGGGCAGTTAGCCCTCGGCCTTGAGGCGCTGCACATCGATGGCGTCACGACCAACCGGGACTTCCTGGCCGCAGTGCTGCGAACCCCTGAGTTCCTGTCCGGCGACACAACGACCGACTTCATCGATCGGGTACAGCCATCGGCCCGCAGGGTGATCACTGAGCCGTACGGGTCAAAGCTGGCGGTTGCCGCCGCTATGTGGCTGCAGGGGTTCAACCAGTCTCGGGCCACAACCCTGCGATCGATTCCCAGCGGTTTTGTGATCGGGAGGCTCCCGCCGGAACGGGTGGAGCTTTCCGAGCCGGAGGCCGGGCCCGATGGCGACGAGCGGCTGCATACCGTTCATTACCGCAGAGCACGAGATGGCTCCTTCACCCTCGGTGCCGATGGCGACGGGGGAAAGGCGGTCGTGCACGCGTGGTCCGATGATCGCATCGACGTCGAGGTAGACGGTCACCGTCTCGGCCTTCGAGTGACCCTGACCGCGGACCCTGTCGCTGGTCAACGTATTCAGCTCACCGGCGCTGGCGGGGGTATCGGCTTTGATGTTGTCCCTCGGTTCTCGGTGCCAGAGATCGAACTGCCGGGCGGAGCAGTCGCTGCTCCGATGCCTGGCAAGGTGTTGGAGATTCGGGTTGAACAGGGTCAGCGAGTTGCCGCAGGCCAGGTCGTTGCCGTGCTGGAGGCGATGAAGATGGAGAACCACCTCGCAGCCACCGAAGACGGTGTGGTTACCGAGGTCCGGGTGGCTGTTGGCGATCAGGTAGAGAAGGATGTACTCCTAATGGTGATTGAGAGCACCGACCAATAATGGGCGAAGGATTCGGAACCGTATGACAAAGAACCTGATGGACGACATGCCCGGCATCGACGATCTTGAGCGTCGGGCCAGCAAACGTATTCCTCATTTCGCCTGGGAGTATCTGGCCAGCGGAACGGGCGACGACCGAGCGGTACAGAGCAACCTGGATGGCTTGGCTCGAGTGCAGCTGGTGCCCCAGCTGTTGAAGGGTTTCTTTGAACCATCGACCGAAACCGAGCTGTTTGGCGTTCGCTACGCCGCCCCGATCGGGATAGCTCCGGTTGGCCTGACCGGTTTGATCTGGCCCGGAGCCGATGCCGCCCTAGCCAAGGCTGCGGCCGAGAAGCGCATCCCGTACACCTTGAGCACGGTGGCCACCGAGAAGCCCGAGGTCGCAGGGCCCAACGCCAAAGGCATGGGCTGGTTCCAGCTGTACCCGCCCCGCGAAGAGTCGCTGCGGGCCGACATGATCGAACGGGCAAAAGAGTCTGGCTTCACCACGCTTGTGGTGACCGCCGACGTACCGGCGGCCAGCCGCCGTGAACGTCAGCGCAAAGCCAGGGTCCGGGTACCGCCAGTCATCGGACCGAAGCTGGTGGCCCAGTCGATGATCCACCCGGCGTGGAGCCTTGGCATTCTGCGCAACGGCATACCCCGATTCCGCACTCTGGAGAAGTATCTCGATGAGGCCACGATGCGAGGTACCGCGGGCTTTGTCGGAGCCAACCTCGGTGGCACGCTGTCGTGGGAGTATCTGGCTGAGGTGCGCGAGCTTTGGGACGGTCCGCTGGTTGTGAAGGGCATTCTCGATGTCGAGGATGCGCAACGTTGCGTGGACAATGGGGCCGACGCGGTTCAGGTTTCCAACCACGGCGGCCGTCAGCTCGACGCCGTGCCACCGGCAATCGATAGTCTGCCTGCCATTGTCGATCGCATCGGCGGTCAGGTTCCGGTGCTATTCGATAGCGGGGTCCGGTCAGGGCTGGATGTGGCCCGAGCCATCGCCCTCGGCGCCAGCTTTGTCTTTTGCGGCCGGGCCTTTATGTTCGGGCTC
Source organism: Acidimicrobiales bacterium (assembly GCA_050633745.1). Classification (GTDB taxonomy): domain Bacteria; phylum Actinomycetota; class Acidimicrobiia; order Acidimicrobiales; family SZUA-35; genus JAHELU01. Next base: position 5,382 of record JBOEHD010000001.1, on the reverse strand, counting down.
GGCGCGATCGGCGAGGCCGGCCCAGGCCACGCCTACGAAATCCTCCGAGAGGGTCTTGTCAACACGATGTCGCAGGTCGGCTGTCTGACGATGGACGAGCTGGCCAGCCGCCTGGACCGCAATACGATCCCGGCTGCACAGCCGACGGCGCCCTAGTACACAGCCAACGGCTTAGAGTTCGGCCGAGACTTCGTCTCGCAGTTGGCGCTTCAGTATCTTTCCTGAGGCGTTCCTCGGCAATGACTCGCTAACCAGTGCGACCCGACCGGGGACCTTGAACTTGGCGAGGCGTTCGCCGAGGAATTTCTGCAGCTCGGCTGGATCGAGAGTGTGGCCCTCTTTGACCATCACGTGGCAGGCCAGATCTTCGCCGAGGCGCTCATCGGGGATGCCGTACACTGCGGCCTCGTACACCGCGGGGTGTTCGTAAATCGCCGCTTCCACTTCGATGCAGTAGATGTTCTCGCCGCCCCGGAGCACCATGTCCTTGACCCGGTCGCTTACGTAGACAAAGCCCTCGTCGTCGATTCGGCCGATGTCGCCGGAGCGAAGCCAGCCATCGACGATCGTTTCCGCGGTGGCCTCTGGACGGTTCCAGTAGCCCTTGATTAGCGGCGGCCCCTTGAACCAGAGTTCACCGGTCTCGCCGTTTGGCAGTTCGTTGCCGTCGGGATCGGTGATCCGCATTTGCATGACGGGGATTGTGCGCCCGGTTGAAGTCGGGTTGGCCACAAAGGCGTTACCGGAGTTTTGGGGGCCGTAGGCGTTGGTTTCGGTCATGCCGTAGCCAAGCCCCGGCCTTCCCTTCGGGAAGTTGTCGTCGATGCGCTTCACCAGCTCGGGGGGCATTGGGGCCCCGCCGCCACCGATGGAGCGCAGAGACGAGACGTCGTGCTCACCCCAGCTCGGGGCTTCCAACAGATCCCAGCTCATCGTCGGCACGCCAACGAAGTTGGTCACCCGTTCCCTGGCGATCAGTTCCAGTGCCCGGTCGGGATCCCACCGGTGGGTCATCACCATTTTGGCTCCGCCGATAAACGAGCCGAGCATGACCGGGACGAGCCCGGTGACATGGAAGAGCGGAACCGACAGCATGACCACTCGGGCCTCGGCCTCCGCTACTGCTTGGTCCTCGGCCGGGTCGGTCAGTTCGCCGACCTGGGCCCGCGCGGCGAAGCACATCAGGGCATGCACGACGGCGCGGTGGGTACTGACCGCGCCCTTCGGGTTGCCGGTGGTTCCCGAGGTGTAGAGGATGGTTACGTCGTCGTCTGGCCCTACCTCGACCAACGGCATCGTTGCCCCTTCGACCAGGGACGCTTCGAGCGAATCGACCCCGTCCGGTAGGTCGGCGGTGGCCCGCACCACGACGATCTTTGCTTGCTTGATGGCTGAGCCTTCGCCGGCCGCCATGAGCCGCACGAGTCGCTCCTCATCGGCCAAGATGATCCGTGACCCGGAATCGTCGACCGCGAATTCGAGTTCGTCGGTCTGCCACCAGGCGTTCAGTGGCACAGCCACCGCTCCGACGGAGGTGATAGCGGCAAACCCGGCAATCCATTCCGGGTAGTTCCGCATGGCGAGCGCCACCCGGTCACCCTTGCTGACCTGGTATTTGTCTACCAGCATGTGCCCGATCTGGCCTGCGACGGCCAACATTTTGGGCATCGTCCAACGTTCGTCTTCGTAGACCACAAACTCATCTTCACGAGCGGCGGCCAGTCCGAACAGGGAGCCGAGATTTGGCGGGGCGTGGGTAAACAGCTGGGTGGCGACGCCGTCGATCTCGCCTTCGCTTACCTCGAACATGGTGCCGGGTCCGCACACTGCTTCACAGGCCGCGTCGTAGCTCATCGGTTGAGGGGTTTCAGACATAGGACTGCAGTTGTAGCGGGACAAGTCCCACCGCGCCAACCGCACGAGTGGTTCAAACCTGACTTAGTGGCGCCCCTATAACACCGGAGACCAACTTCACGGCGCGGTGTCGTTCGACTGGAAGGGCATTGGAAGACAAATCGCCTTCGCCGGTACTGTTTGGCATGAGTAGCATTCTCGACTGGTACGGCTGTGCAACGTTTCGACTCAAGACAGGTGGCCAGACCATCTTCCTCGACGCCTACATCGACCGCACCGAGGCCGCCGATGGCCCAGGCTTGGTGGCCGACGACATCGACCAGGCCGACTGGATTCTGATCGGTCACTCCCATTTCGATCACCTCTACGGCGCGGAGCGGATCGCCGCCAACACCGGTGCAACCATCATCGGCAGCTACGAGACTGTCAGGGTGATGGAACAGGCGGGCGTGCCGCTTGACCAGATGATCTGCGTGGCCGGCGGCGAAACCGTTGAGCTGGGAGACGACGTTCGGGTCAGGGTCTTCCCAAGCCTGCACTCCTGCGTTTGGAGCCACGCCGAGATGGCCCAGCCGGCCAAGGAATGCCTCGGCGATCTCGGAGTCACGTGGCAGGAGCGCCAAAAGCGTTTCGAGAAGCTCATCACCTATCTCAACACCGAACTTGCGCCCGACGCCATCGCCCATTTGCAGGCCAGCAACCAGGGTGATCGTGGCGATGGGGGAGCGCTGGTGTTCGTCATCGAAACGCCCGAAGGCTCAATCTTCTACCAAGACACCTCCGGACACTGGACCGGCATTCTCGATGAGCTACCGGAGGTCGACGTCGCCATCTTGGCCGCCGCAGGCCGCGGCAACATCGACGGCGACCCGATACAGGGATCGTTGGCCCAGTTCGTCGCCCGTCAAGCCGAGCTACTCAAGCCGGACAAGGTGATTCTTGGTCACCACGACAATTGGCTCCCTGGCTTCTCGGTCGACACAGACACCGGTCCGATCAGGACCGAGCTGCATACCCGTCTACCGGAAACCGAGTTCATCGAACTGGGCTATGTCGACGGCACAGTTATTCTGTAAACAGGTTCCTGTAGACAAAATTCTTGCCTTTGACCTCGCCTGGCTAGGTCACCGGGTCGGCTTCGAACGCCTTGCCACCAACCATCGTTCCCCACACGACGATGTCTTTGATCGCCACCGGATCCACGGTTAGCGGATCGTCTTCAAGAATGGCGAAATCGGCAAGCTTGCCCGCTTCGATACTGCCGATGTCGTGATCGAGCTTGAGCTGCCAGGCCGCGCCGAGGGTGGCGGCGCGCAGCGCATCTTCGGCGCTGATGCATTCGTCTTCGCCCAGCACTCTCCCCGACGGTGTGATGCGATTAACTGCGCACCACATGGTGTGCAGATGGCCCATCGGGGTTACCGGGGCGTCGCAGTGGAACGAGAACGAGACGCCTTCTCGCAGTGCGGTGGCGCAGGCATCCATACCCTTGGCCCGCTCGGGACCGATGGTGACGTCGTGATGCTGGTCGCCCCAGAACCAGATGTGGTTGCTGAAGATGTTGGCGCACATACCGAGCGCAGCCATCCGCTTGTACTGGGCCTTCGTCGTCAGCTGGCAATGCTGAACCGTGTGGCGGTGATCCCATCGTGGATGGCGTTCAAGTACCTGCTCGACGGCGTCGACGAAGACCTCGGTTGCTTCGTCGCCGTTGCAGTGAGCATGCACGGTGAGGCCAGCCACGTGGAATGCTTCGACGATGTCAGCCACCTGATCGGGAGCGAGCAGCCACAGTCCGTTGCCGGGATGGCCTGCAGGCGGGCGGTAATAATGTGGCCAGCTGATCCGAGCGGTGAAACCCTGGATCGATCCATCGAGCACGATCTTGACGATGCCAAAGCGGAGCTTGGCGCTCGCTGTCGCCTTGATCTCAGCTCCGATGCCTGCCAACTCGGCCGGATCGTTCAGCCCACCCATCATCGATGAGAGCGCCACCATGACCCTGGTCGGGTAGTCGGGGTCGTCAACCGCGGTACGCCACCGAGCGACCTGCTCTGGGTCAGACAGCTGACTGGTGCCGAGGTCGGTGATCAGGGTGGCTCCGGTGTTGCGGGCCTCCCGTGCGTAGTTCCACATCGCCTCGGAGGTCCGCATCATTGCGCCGAGCCGGGCGAAGGCATCGCCGGCCAGCATCATGGCCGCAGGCTCCTGTAGCTCACCATCGGGCTGACCCGAGTCGTCGAGTGAAACGCCGGGCGTTGGATCGTCGCCGGTGATCTCGCACCGCTCCAGCATGGAGGTATTGACCGTGGCCAGGTGGCCGCTGGCGTGGTAGACGAAAATCGGCCGTGTCTCGCTGACTCGATCGAGATGCGGGGCCAGCATGCGTTCGCCATCGAAGTAGATGGGATCAAGACCCCAGGCCAGCAAAGGCTCGGCCGGGTCGTCGAGCGCTGACTCGGCCTCGATGAGTCGTTCGATTACCGACTCAAAGGTGGTGCAACCACTCCATAGTTTGCCGTCGGCGCCGCGGCGGTCGTAGTAGCCGACATAGGGCATGGTCCACATGCCCCCGGCCATGACATGACTGTGCGCTTCGATGAAACCCGGAGTGATGACATGATTGGCGAAGCGATCATCGACCTCAATCTCGGCCCCGGCACCTGTATCGGACCAAGTTTGCAGCTCGGCAACCGTTCCGACGGCAAGAATGCGTTCGCCGCGCACAGCGACAGCTTCGGCACGAGGCTGGGCCGGATTCATGGTGACCACCGACTTGGCCCGGTAGATCACGGTCTGGTCGCCGTCATTCATGTTTCTGCCTCTTTACTTTGTTCGGTGATGGGGCCGCGGCTCCAGGACGTCAAGTCGCTTCAAATCGCTAGCGAGCAAGGTACTTCCTTCCGCCACCAGATCGCCACATAAGATTTGGTTCAACATTCGCTCACATAAACGTGATAGTCCTTGTCGACGTAGTTCAAAGGGCGCTGCTAGTGTCCGGTGATCGTTGGCACCACTTGCTAACAAGGGAGATGTAAGTCATGAAGAGTTGGCGAGCCATATTGGCTCTGTTAATAGCGCTCGGGATGTTTGCCGCGGCCTGCGGAAGCAGCGACGACGGCGACGAGGCCTCGGGCGACGAATCGACCGTCGAAGCCGACAACGCTGATGCTGATAGCGGTGGCGACAGCGGCACGTCGGACGAAACGACCGACGAGGATGCGACGCCCGCCGACTCCGGCGAAATCAAGACCGGCGGCGTTATCACCTACACCGCCGTCGGCGCCCTGCGCCACCTCAACGGAACCGTGCAGTCGGGTCTAGCCACCGCCGTACCAGGCACGCAGGTTAACGCCAGCCCACTACTGCTCGACGAAAACTACGAGCCGCAGCCCTACCTAGCCGAAAGCTGGGACATCTCCGATGACGGTCTGACCGTCACGCTGAACCTGCGCGACAACGCAGTGTTCCATGATGGAGTGCCGATCACGTCCGAGGACGTCGAGTTCAGCATCATGACCTCGAAGG